>JANJTU010000036.1 GCA_024710965.1 Thauera sp.
GCGCCATGTAGCGATGCGCCGGCCCCCTGCCCTGCTCACCGCCCTCCACCAGCGCCAGCACCTCGCGCTCGCCGGCCTCGAAACGCGCGAGCGCCTCGGCCTCCCAGTCGTCGGCGCGGTTCTCCGGGCGGATCGGCTTCAAGCTGGTGATGTGCAGGCGCGCGCCGTCCGCGTGCAGGGCGAGGTCGGCGATCTGGCGCGTCATGTAGGCGGGGTTGACCATGGTCAGGCGCACGCCGTCGCTGGTCTGCAGGTCGCGCGCCGGGTGCTGGAGCCAGGGGTTCGGCTGCGTCGTCTCGTCCACCACGACATACACGCCGCCGTGCATGGCGTTCCACTCGCGGGTGGTCTCGATCAGCGCGAACAGCGCGGCACCGCGCTCGCGCGCGATCGCGGCGACGCTGCGGTCGATCAGCCGCCACTCCAGCGCGAGCAGCGTGCCGAACAGCAGCACACCACAGAGATAGATGAGCGCGACGACGCGCAGGGGATGCGCATCGCCGGATGCGGGCGCCGACTCCATGTCATCGCCTCCGGTGATCACGCCTCATTCTATGGACAAAGCGCGCGCGGGGGCGTGATGCGTTTCCTCACGCCGGGCAGGCCGGGTGCAGCGGCGTGCCGTCCTCGGCCTCCTCGCCGAGGAAGCCACCGCTCTGATGCGCCCACAGGCGCGCGTACAGGCCGCCACGGGCGAGCAGGCTGTGGTGGTCGCCCTCCTCGACGATGCGGCCCTTGTCCATCACCACCAGGCGATCCATCGCCGCGATGGTCGACAGGCGGTGCGCGATCGCGACCACGGTCTTGCCCTCCATCAGGCGGTACAGGCTGGCCTGGATCGCCGCCTCGACCTCGGAGTCGAGCGCGCTGGTGGCCTCGTCGAGGAGCAGGATGGGCGCGTCCTTCAGCATCACGCGCGCGATCGCGATGCGCTGGCGCTGGCCGCCGGAGAGCTTCACGCCGCGCTCGCCGACGTGGGCGTCGTAGCCGCTGCGCCCCTTGGGGTCGGTGAGGCCGAGGATGAACTCGTGCGCCTCGGCCCTCTTCGCCGCGGCGATCATGTCGGCGTCGGTGGCGTCGGGGCGGCCGTAGAGGATGTTGTCGCGCACCGAGCGGTGCAGCAGCGAGGTGTCCTGGGTGACCATGCCGATCTGCGCGCGCAGGCTGTCCTGCGTCACCCCGGCGATGTCCTGGCCGTCGATGAGGATGCGGCCCTGCTCGAGGTCGTAGAAGCGCAACAGCAGGTTCACCAGCGTCGACTTGCCCGCGCCCGAGCGCCCGACCACGCCGATCTTCTCGCCCGGGCGGATGGTCAGCGTGAAGTCGTCGATGACCCGCCGTGCCTGCGGCCCGGTGGCGCCGTAGGCGAACACCAGGCGCTCGAAGCGCACCTCGCCGCGGCTCACCACGAGCACCTTCGCGTCCGCGCGGTCGACCACCGCATGCGGGCGCGACAAGGTGTTGATGCCGTCCTGCACGGTGCCGACGTTCTCGAACAGCGAGGCCATCTCCCACATCACCCAGTGCGACATGCCGTTCAGGCGCAGCGCCATCGCGGTCGCCGCCGCCACCGCGCCGACGCCGACCTGGCCCTGGCTCCACAGCCACAGCGTGGTGCCGCCGGTGGCGAGGATCAGCCCCATCGACAGGCTGTGATTGACGATCTCGATGCCGCTCACGAGGCGCATCTGCGCATGCACGGTGCCGAGGAACTCCTGCATCGCGCCGCGCGCGTAGCCCGCCTCGCGGCCGGCATGGGAGAACAGCTTGACGGTGGCGATGTTGGTGTAGGCGTCGGTGATGCGCCCGGTCATCAGCGAGCGCGCGTCGGCCTGGGCGCGCGAGACCTTCGACAGGCGCGGCACGAACCAGCGCAGTGCCAGCACGTAGAGCGCCAGCCAGCCGAGGAAGGGAGCGAGCAGCCAGACGTCGAAGCTCGCCACCACCGCGGTCATGGTGAAGAAGTAGATGCTCACGAAGACCAGGATGTCGGTCAGGATCAGGCAGGTGTCGCGCACCGCGAGCGCGGTCTGCATGACCTTCGCCGATACGCGGCCGGCAAACTCGTCCTGGTAGAAGCTCATGCTCTGGCCGAGCATCAGGCGGTGGAAGCGCCAGCGCAGCCGCATCGGGAAGTTGCCCGCCAGCGCCTGGTGCTTGAGCATGGTCTGCACTGCCACGAGCGCGATGCTGGCGACGATGATCGCGCCGAGCAGCAGCAGCTTGCCGCCCTCGTCGGCCCACAGCCGCGCCGGTTCGACCGCGGCGAGCCAGTCGACGACGCGGCCGAGCATCGCGAACAGCAGCGCCTCGAAGGCGCCGATCGACGCCGTCAGCAGCGTCATGCACAGGATGAAGGGGCGCAGGCCCTCGGTCCCCGCCCACAGGAAGGCGAAGAAGCCGCGCGGCGCGACCACGGGCGGAGCCTCGGGATAGGGGTCGACGCGGTTTTCGAACCAGCGGAACAGCACGGGACTCTCCGGGGGAAATTCAGCCTGTGACAGGCGAAGTGTGCCTTGCGTGCCCAGCAAAGCAAACGCCCCGCGCGGGGCGGGGCTTTGCCTGCGGGCCTCGGCGGCGAAGGGTCAGGCCGGCGCCGAGCTGCGGATCAGGTGGTCGAAGGCCGACAGCGACGCCTTCGCGCCCTCGCCCATGGCGATGATGATCTGCTTGTAGGGCACGGTGGTGCAGTCGCCGGCGGCGAAGATGCCCGGCACCGAAGTCTGGCCCTTGGCATCGACGATGATCTCGCCGAAGCGGCTGAGCTCGAGCGTGCCCTTGGCGAAGTCGGTGTTGGGCAGCAGGCCGATCTGCACGAAGACGCCTTCGAGCTCGAGGCGACGTTCCTCGCCCGACACGCGGTCCTTGTACACCAGGCCGTTCACCTTGTCGGTGCCGGTCACTGCGGTGGTCTGCGCACTCTTCACCACGCTGACGTTGGGCAGGCTGTAGAGCTTCTTCTGCAGCACGGCGTCGGCGCGCAGCTCGTCGGCGAACTCGAGCAGGGTCACGTGGGCGACCAGCCCGGCCAGATCGATCGCCGCCTCGACGCCGGAGTTGCCGCCGCCGATCACCGCCACGCGCTTGCCCTTGAACAGCGGGCCGTCGCAGTGCGGGCAGTAGGCCACGCCCTTGCCACGGAACTCCTGCTCGCCGGGCACGTTCATCTCGCGCCAGCGCGCGCCGGTGGCGACGATGACGGACTTCGCTTTCAGCACCGCGCCGTTGTCGAGCCTGACCTCGTGCAGCCCCTCGCCCGGCACGAGCTGGGCGACGCGCTGCAGGTTCATGACGTCGACCTCATACTCCCTGACGTGCTGCTCCAGGCTGGCGACCAGCTTCGGGCCCTCGGTGTACTTCACCGAGATGAAGTTCTCGATCGCCATCGTGTCCATGACCTGGCCGCCGAAACGCTCGGCGACGACGCCGGTGCGGATGCCCTTGCGCGCGGCGTAGATCGCGGCGGCCGCGCCGGCCGGGCCGCCACCGACGACGAGCACGTCGAAGGCGTCCTTCGCCGACAGCTTCTCGGCGTCGCGCGCGGCGGCGCCGGTGTCGAGCTTGGCGAGGATCTCGCCGAGCTCCATGCGCCCCTGGCCGAAGGGCTGGCCGTTGAGCAGGACCGTCGGCACCGCCATGATCTTGCGCGCGTCGACTTCGGCCTGGAACAGCGCGCCGTCGATCATCGTGTGGCGGATCCTGGGGTTGAGCACCGCCATCAGGTTCAGCGCCTGCACGACATCCGGGCAGTTGTGGCAGGACAGCGAGATGTAGGTCTCGAACGCGAATTCGCCGTCGAGGGCGCGGATCTGCTCGATCAGCTCGGGTGCGACCTTGGGCGGATGGCCGCCGACCTGCAGCAGGGCGAGGATGAGCGAGGTGAATTCGTGCCCCATCGGCAGGCCGGCGAAGCGCACGCGGGCCGCCTCGCCCTGGCGGCGCAGCGCGAACGAGGGCTTGCGTTCCGCGTCTTCACGCGACTCGACGAGGGTGATCTTGTCGCTGAGTTCGACGATGTCGTTCAGCAGGGCCTGCATTTCACGCGACTTGTCGCCCTCGTCCAGCGCGGCGACGATCTCGATCGGCTGCGTGAGCTTTTCCAGGTAGGCCTTGAGTTGGTTCTTGATGTTGGCGTCGAGCATGGCGAGGTCATCCGTGAAATGAGCGTGCTGAGGTGCGGGCCGCGCGGGGTCTCCGCGTGTTTTCGCGGCCCGGATACGACACAGCCGGCTTGCGGCCGGCTGCGTTGCGTTCGTCCCGGGCGGGTCGCGCCCGGGATGGAGGCAGCGGCTTAGATCTTGCCGACCAGATCCAGCGAGGGCGCCAGCGTGGCGTCGCCTTCCTTCCACTTCGCCGGGCACACTTCACCCGGGTGGGCGGCGACGTACTGCGCGGCCTTGACCTTGCGCAGCAGCTCCTGGGCGTCGCGGCCGATGCCGCCGGCGTTGACTTCGACGATCTGGATCTTGCCTTCCGGATCGATGACGAAAGTGCCGCGGTCGGCCAGGCCGGCGTCCTCGATCAGCACCTCGAAGTTCTTCGACAGCACCCAGGTGGGGTCGCCGACGAGCGGGTACTGGATCTTGCGGATCGTGTCCGAGGTGTCGTGCCAGGCCTTGTGGGTGAAGTGGGTGTCGGTCGACACGGCGTAGATCTCGACGCCGAGGTCGCGGAACTGCGCGTAGTTGTCGGCCAGGTCGCCCAGCTCGGTCGGGCAGACGAAGGTGAAGTCGGCGGGGTAGAAGAAGACCACGGACCACTTGCCCTTCAGGTTGGCTTCGGTCACTTCGACGAACTTGCCATTGTGGTAGGCGGTGGCCTTGAACGGCTTGACTTCGGTGTTGATCAGCGACATCTGTGTATCTCCAGCAGGGTTGATGGAAGGGGTTGATCGGAACTCGATGGACTGAATTCTACGGAGGGGTGAAAGATTGCTCCAATTGATTATCGAGATACTCTCGATTGCCAAATACTATCGCCACGCTTCCCGGACGCGTCCCTTCCGCGGCCGGACGCATTCCGACCTCTTACCCATTCCGCCCCCTTGCCCATTCCGAACCCTTGCCCATTCCGAACCCTTGCCAATGAAGGCAGATGGCGAAAATTCAATGCCCGGCGAGGTGGCGGCGCACCGAGATCGCCGCGCCGAGCCAGCCGAGCAGCGTGGCGAAGGCGACCATCGCCAGCGAGGCCTGCAGCCCCGGACCGGAGAGCGCGAACACCGCGCCATAGGATTGCGCCAGCGTCGCCACCGGCTGCGCCAGCGCCTGCACGCCGAGCCATACGGTGCCGAGTGCCACCAGCCCGCCGAGCGCGCCCTGCAGCCCGCCGAACCAGTAGAAGGGACGGCGGATGAAGGGGTCGGTGGCGCCGAGCAGGCGGCTCACCTCGATCTCCTGGCGCTGGGTCAGGATCTGCAGGCGGATGGTGTTGAAGGTGACGATGACGAGCGCGAAGCCGAGCAGGCCGGCGAGCATCAGCACCGCCGAGCGGCCCAGCCCGAGCAGCGCATGCAGGCGCTCGACCCACTCGGAATCGACCTGGACGTGGGCGACCTTGGGCCAGCCGCGCATGCCGGCCGACAGGCGCGCGAACAGCGCCGGGTCCTCGCCGCGCGGGGCGACGACGAAGGCGTCGGGCAGCGGATTCGCCGGCAGGCCGCCGAGCACGTCGCCGAGACCGGCGCGCTCGAGCTGGCGCAGCGCCTCCTCGCGCGGCACGAAGCGGTAGCTCGCCAGCGCCGGTTCGGCACGCAGGCGCTGTTCCACCGCCTCGACGTCGGCCTTCTGCGCGCCGGAGTCGAGGAAGAGGCTGATCTCCGGCGTGCCCGAGACGCCGCGCGCAAGCGAAGCCGCGTTGTCGAGCAGCAGGTAGCCGCCACCGGGCAGGGACAGCGCGATGCCCACCACCAGCGCCGACAGCAGCGTGCCGAGCGGCTGGCCGGCGAGCCGGCGCACGGCATGCGAGATTGCGCGGCCGTGCAGATAGAGCCAGTTCATCATGCCGCTACCTCCGTCGCGGGCAGCCCCGTCGGGCGCGAGTCCTCGGCGAGCTGGCCCTTCGCCAGCACCAGGCGGCGCGGCCGGCCGCCGGCGAAGAGGCCGGCGTCGTGCGTGGACACGAGCACGGTCACGCCGGCCGCGTTGAAGGAGCGGAACAGCGCGGCGATCTCGGCCGCATAGGCCTGATCGAGGTGGGCGGTCGGCTCGTCGGCGAGCAGGATCGAGGGCCGGTTGACGATGGCGCGCGCGATCGCCACGCGCTGCTGCTCGCCGCCCGACAGGCCGGCCGGCACCTCCTTGCCGCGCCCGTCGAGGCCGACACGCTCGAGCGCCGCCGCCACCCGGCGCGCCGCATCGCGCGGCGGGTGGCCGGTGATGACCAGCGGCAGCATGACGTTGTCGAACACGCTGCGGTCGAACAGCAGCCGGCTCTCCTGCAGCACGAGGCCAAGGTTGCGGCGCAGGTAGGGGATCGCGGCCTTCGGCAGGTGCGAGACGTCCTGGCCATTGATCAGCACGCGGCCGGCGGTCGGGCGCTCGATCACCGGGATCAGCTTCAGCAGCGTGCTCTTGCCCGCGCCCGAATGGCCGGACAGCACCACCAGTTCGCCATGGCGGATCTCGAAGCTGACGCCCGCCAGCGCCGTGTAGCCGCCCGCATAGCGTTTGGCCACCTGTTCGAAGACGATCATGCGCGTTCGCCCGCTCCGCCCTTCAGGCTGCCGGGCACCGGCTCGAACAGCGCATCGACGAACTCGCGCGCACGGAAGGGCTGGAGGTCGTCGATGGCCTCGCCGACGCCGATGAAGCGCAGCGGCTTCGGGCCCTGGCGCGCGATCGCGGCGAGCACGCCACCCTTGGCGGTGCCATCGAGCTTGGTCACGACCAGGCCGGTGACGCCGATCGCGGCGTCGAAGGCCTTCACCTGCGCGAGCGCGTTCTGGCCGATGTTGGCGTCGAGCACGAGCAGCACTTCGTGCGGACCGGAGGGGTCGGCCTTGGCGATGACGCGGCGCACCTTGGCGATCTCTTCCATCAGGTGCAGCTGCGTCGGCAGGCGGCCGGCGGTGTCGGCCAGCACCACGTCGATCTTGCGCGCGCGCGCGGCGTTGATGGCGTCGAAGATCACCGCCGCGGCGTCGCCACCGTCCTGCGCCACCACGGTGACGTTGTTGCGCTCGCCCCAGGTCATCAGCTGCTCGCGTGCGGCGGCGCGGAAGGTGTCGCCGGCGGCGAGCAGCACGCTCTTGCCCTGGGCCTGGAAATACTTCGCGAGCTTGCCGATCGAGGTCGTCTTGCCCGAGCCGTTGACGCCCGCGATCATGATGATGAACGGCTTGTGGCCGGCGACCTGCAGCGGCTGCTCGAGCGGCGCCACGATCGCGTGCAGGCCCTCGGCCAGGGCCTGCTGCAGCTGGTCGGCGGTCTCGAGGCGGTCGCGCTTCCAGCGCACGCGCAGCTGCGCGATCAGGTGCTGGGTCGCATCGACCCCGCAGTCGGCCATCAGCAGCGTGGATTCGAGCTCTTCGAGCAGGTCCTCGTCGATCTTGCGCCGGCCGAACAGGCTGGCGAGGCCGCCGCCGAACTGCTGCCGGGTGCGGGCGAGGCCCGCCTTCAGGCGCTCGGCCCACGACCGCTTCGGCGCCGGCGCGGCGACCGCTTCGGGCACCGGGGCTTCGGCCACGGGGGCTTCGGGCGTGCGCGGCTCCGGCGCCGCAGGCGCGGCGGCCGGCGGCGGGACTGGTTCCACGGCGGCAGCGCCCGTCGCCTGCACGGGCGGCGGCGTCGGTGCGGCCGCGGCGAGCGGCTGTGCGGCGACCGGCTGTGCGATGGATGGCGGTGCGACCGGTCGCTGTGCGGCAGGGGGCGCCAGGGTATCGGCGGGCGCGGCCGGGGCCGGCGCCGCGTCGGCGCCATCGCCCTGCAGCTTCTCCCCCTGCACGTTCTCGTCGTGCGGGGTCTCGGCAACCGGCTCGGCGGCCTCGGCCTGCCCGGCCTTGCCGAACTTCTTCTTCAGGAAACCAAACATGAAACGCTCAGGTCAGAGGGGACGTTTCGCGTCGGCGCGGGCCGCACGGCTGCCGTGGGCACCCGCCGCCGATCACGTTAAGATGCGGCTCCCCGGTGGGCTGGCGCAGCAGTTGGCCGGCACCGCGGAGCGTCGCGAATTCTAACAGATGCAGGACATTCCCATGTTTCGCCAGACATTTACCCGCGCGGTGCTGCTGGGTGGGGCCCTTGCCGCCGCGCTGCCGGCAAGCGCGCTCGCCAACCCGTACGAGACGACCCTCGCCAACGGCATGAAGGTGATCGTCAAGGAAGACCGTCGCGCACCTTCGGCGGTGCACATGGTGTGGTACCGCAGCGGCGCGATGGACGAGCCGGACGGCGTCTCGGGCGTCGCCCACATCCTCGAGCACATGATGTTCAAGGGCACGAAGAGCGTCGGCCCGGGCGAGTTCAACAAGCGCGTGGCCGCCGTCGGCGGGCGCGACAACGCCTTCACCGGCAAGGACTACACCGCCTACTTCCAGCAGGTGCCGCCGCAACGGCTGGGCGAGATGATGGCGCTCGAGGCCGACCGCATGCAGAACCTGGTGTTCGTCGACGACGAATTCCGCCGCGAGCTCGAGGTGGTGAAGGAGGAGCGCCGCCTGCGTACCGACGACCAGCCGCGCGCCCTGGTGTACGAGCAGCTGATGGCCACCGCCTTCCAGTCCCACCCCTACCGCCGCCCGGTGATCGGCTGGATGCCCGACCTCGACGCGATGCAGCCCGACGACGCGCGCGCCTGGTACCGGCGCTGGTACAGTCCGGACAACGCCTATCTGGTCGTCGTCGGCGACGTCGACCACGAGGACGTGTTCCGCGACGCGCAGCGCCACTACGGCGCAATCGCCGCCGCCGCGCCGGCGCCGCGCCGCATCCCGGCCGAGCCCGAGCAGCGCGGGCCGCGGCGCACGGTCGTCAAGGCGCCGGCCGAGCTCCCCTACCTCGCGCTCGCCTGGCACGTGCCGGCGCTGCGCGACCCGGTGAAGGACCGCGACGCCTACGCGCTGGAGGTGCTGGCGGCGATCCTCGACGGCTACGACGGCGCCCGCCTCACCCGCCACCTGGTGCGCGACCGCCACCTCGCGGTCTCGGCCGGCGCCGGCTACGACGGCAGCGGCCGCGGCCCGGCGCTGTTCATGCTCGACGGCGTGCCCGCCCCCGGCACCACGGTCGAGGCGCTCGAGGCCGCGCTGCGCGCCGAGCTGCAGCGCATCCGCGACGAAGGCGTGAGCGAGGCCGAGCTCGCCCGGGTCAAGACCCAGGCCGTCGCCGGCCACGTCTACAAGCGCGACTCGCTGATGGGCCAGGCGATGGAAATCGGCTATCTGGAAGCCGCCGGCCTGTCCTGGCGCGACGAGGAGCGCCTGCTCGAAGGCCTGCGCGCGGTCACCGCCGACGAGGTGCGCGCAGTGGCGCAGCGCTACTTCGACGAAGACAGCCTGACCGTCGCCCGTCTCGAGCCGCAGGCGCTCGGCGAACCGCGCCCGCGCTCGCCCTTTGCCACACCGCGCCACTGATGCCGCCATGCGCCGGGCATCGGCGCCGCCTGGCGGCGTCCGGGGCCGCGGGGCGGGCGCCCGGCCCAGCGTGGCCGCTCTCTCGCAGCGAGGCCGACGACCTTGCCGGTGCCGCGCCCTGCAGCCGATTCACTTTCCCGTTCGGAGCCCTTCCTCCGCCATGAGCCAGCCCTTCCGCCTCCTGTCCCGCGCCGCCGCGCTGTGCGCCTTCGGCGCCCAGCTCGCCTTCGCCCCGGCCGCGCTCGCCGGCCCGCAGATCCAGCAGTGGACCGCGCCCACCGGCGCCCGCGTGCATTTCGTCGAAAGCCGTGCGCTGCCGATGGTCGACATCCAGATCGACTTCGCCGCCGGCTCCGCCTACGACCCGCCCGGCAAGACCGGCCTCGCCGGGCTGACGCGCGCCCTGCTCGACGCCGGCGCCGGGCCGCTCGACGAGCAGACCATCGCCGACCGCAAGGCCGACCTCGGCGCCCGCATCGGCGGCGGTGCCGACACCGACCGCGCCAGCCTGTCGCTGCGCAGCCTGTCCTCGGCCGCCGAACGCGACGCGGCGGTGGAACTCGCCGCCACCCTGCTCGCGCAGCCGAGCTTTCCGGCCGACATCCTCGAGCGTGAACGCCGGCATACCATCGCCGGTCTGCGCGAAGCGCTCACCAAGCCGGCCACGCTCGCCGCGCGCCGCTTCAACGAGGCGGTGTACGGCGACCACCCCTACGGCGGCAACAGCACGCCGGAGTCGCTCGCCGCGATCACGCGCGACGACCTCATCGCCTTCCACCGCGCGCACTACGGCGCAAACCGCGCCGCGGTCGCGATCGTCGGCGACGTCGACCGCGCCACCGCGGAACGGATCGCGATCCGGCTCACCGCGGACCTGCCCCAGACCGCGGCCGCTGCGCCGCTGCCTGCGCCGGCCCCGACCCGCGCCGAGACGCTGCGCATCGCCCACCCCTCGGCCCAGGCCCACATCCTGCTCGGCCAGCCGGGGATGGCGCGCGAGGACGCGGACTACTTCCCGCTGCTGGTGGGCAACTACGTGCTCGGCGGCGGCGGTTTCGTGTCGCGCCTGACCAAGGAAGTGCGCGAGAAGCGCGGCTACGCCTACAGCGTCTACAGCTACCTGGCACCGCTGCAGGTGGCCGGCCCGTTCCAGATCGGCCTGCAGACACGCGGCAGCCAGGTGGACGAAGCGCTCGCCGTGGTCCGCGACACGCTCGCCGACTTCATTGCCGACGGGCCCAGCGCGGCCGAACTGCAGGCGGCGAGGGACAACCTCGTCAATGGCTTCGGCCTGCGCCTGGACTCCAACGCCAAGATCCTCGACTACGTGGCGCTGATCGGCTTCTACCGCCTGCCGCTCGACTGGCTCGACACCTACCCGCGGGCCGTCGAACAGGTCACCGCGGAGCAGGTGCGCGACGCCTTCGCCCGCCGCATCCGCAGCGAACAGCTCGTCACCGTGATCGCCGGCGGCGACGGCGACCGCAAGGCGGCGGCCGGCGCGGACGCGGCGCAGTGAGCCGGGTACGCATCGTCGGCGGCCAGTGGCGCTCGCGCCTGCTCGAGGTGGCCCGGGTGCCGGGCCTGCGCCCGACGCCCGACCGCGTGCGCGAGACGCTGTTCAACTGGCTCGGCCAGGATCTGCACGGCCAGGTCTGCCTCGACCTCTTCGCCGGCACCGGCATCCTCGGCTTCGAGGCCGCCTCGCGCGGCGCCGCCGCAGTGGTGCTGGTGGAACGGGACGCACACGCGCTCGATGCACTGCACAAGGCGGCAAAGACCCTACTGGCGTCGCAGGTAGAGATCGTCCGCGGCGATGCGGTAAGATTCGCGCAAACGACTCCGCGCAAGTTCGACGGGGTGTTTCTCGACCCCCCGTACAAGCAGGGCTGGATCGAGCGCGTGGAACCCTGGCTGGACAGGATCGTGCAGCCGGACGGCTGGCTCTACGTCGAGGCCGAAGCGCCGCTGGCCCGCCTCGGCGCCTGGCGCACGGTCAGGCAGGGCCAGGCCGGGCAGGTCCATTTCCATCTGATGCGTGGGAGCCAGGAATGAAGGAAGGGGTGGCGGTATACCCGGGCACGTTCGACCCGTTCACCCGCGGCCACGAGGACCTCGTGCGCCGGGCGGCGCTGCTGTTCGACCGCGTCATCGTCGCGGTGGCCCGCAGCAACAGCAAGAACCCGATCTTCACGCTTGACGAACGCGTGACCATCGCCCGCGAGGCCGTGGCGGCCTATCCGAACGTGTCGGTGATCGGCTTCGACTGCCTGCTGATGGATTTCCTGATGCAGCAGGACGCGCGCCTGATCCTGCGCGGCCTGCGCGCGGTGTCGGACTTCGAGTACGAATTCCAGATGGCCGGAATGAACCGCAAGCTCTACCCGGACGTCGAAACGGTGTTTCTGACCCCCGGCGACGAGTACATGTTCATCTCGGCCACGATGGTGAGGGAAATCGCCCGCCTCGGCGGCGATGTAAGCAAGTTCGTGCAGCCCCTGGTGCTGGCGCGACTGCAGGAAAAACTGAACTCAAAGCGATAGCAAGGAAGCGAAAACCATGGCTCTGATGATTACCGACGAGTGCATCAACTGCGACGTCTGCGAACCGGAGTGCCCCAACGGCGCGATTTCCCAGGGCGAGGAAATCTACGAGATCGACCCGAACAAATGCACCGAGTGCGTCGGCCACTTCGACGAGCCGCAGTGTCAGCAGGTGTGCCCGGTCGACTGTATCCCGCTCGACCCGGACCGCGTCGAATCGAAGGACCAGCTGATGGAGAAGTTCCTCAAGCTGACCGGCAAGGCCTGATCGGGCCGGATGCCGCTGCGGCGCAGGCGCGCCGCCTCCAGTGATGCCCGCGGGGCCGGCCGATGTCGGCCCCGCGCCGTTTTCAGGCCGCCGCCTGCCGCAGCGGCGGTGCCGCGGCGGGCGCACCGAGCACGGCGGCGATGTCGCGCTCGAGCGCCGCGAGTTCGGCCAGTTGCGCGAGCACCGCGTCCTCGCCCTGCTTCAGTTCGTCGACGCGGTCTTCCAGCGTGTCGGTCGCCTGGTGGATGCGCTTGACGCTTTCGAGCCGGCGCTTGAGCTGGATCTGGTACTCGCGCACCTGGGTTTCCAGCGGCGACATCACCGCCCGCAGCCACTGCTCGACGTCGCGGTTGGCGATCTCGAAGGTGCGGCGCGCCTGCACCGCGACGGTCTCGAAGAACTTCTGCGTCAGCGCATGCTTCTCGGTCGTCACCAGGGTCAGCGTGGTGTTGATCTGGCGATTGAAGGCGGCCTCCAGGCGCTCGATCTCGCGCTCGTAGCGCAAGGTGGAGAAGGTCTCCGGCAGGCCCAGCTTGAGGCCGTGCTCGACGCTGAAGCGCTTGTACATCGCCTCGAGCATGCGGGTGATTTCGGCGATCTCGCCCGTGGAGCGCTGCAGGTTGTCGCGCAGGCGCTGGAAGAAGCCCTCCATCGCCTGGCGCAGGCCGCGCGTGAACTGCGACTCCAGCATCGCCTCGCGCGTGCGCCGCGTCTCGTCGCGCAGCGCATCCATGCCCATGTGGGCGAGCAGGCTGTTGGTGAGCTCGGAGAACACCGAGCGCACCGCGTAATACTTCTGCAGGCCCTGCTCGAAGTCCTCCTTCTCGCTGCGGATCTTGCGCATCATGTATTCGATGACGCTCTGGTTCTTGCCGCGCAGGTCGGTCAGCTCCTGCAACTGCTCGCGCAGGCTGGCCAGCCGCGCCTCGAGCAGGCTGCGCGTGCCCGCGACGACGTCGCCCGTTTCCTCCAGCGTGTCGTCGCGCACGATGTCGCGCCTGGCCGGCAGCAACTCGTCGGCGAGCGCGTGCTCGAGCGCCGGCAGGCGGCTGCGCCCGAGCAGCGCGGCATCGCCCGTGACCCGCGCCACCAGCCCCTTCTGCGCCGACACCGGAAAGATGCTCGCCGGCGCCACCTCGAGCGTGTCGGCGACCGATCGCACCTGGCGCGCCACCTCGGCCTCGATGCGCGCATCGTCGCGCAGGCCGTCCCACAGGCCGTCGATCTTGTTCAGCACCACGAGCCGGCCGCGCTCGCGCGCCCCGGCCGCCTGCACGTGATCGCGCCAGACGACCAGGTCGCTGTGCGTGACGCCGGTATCGGCGGCGAGGATGAAGAGCACCGCGTGCGCGCTCGGCAGCATCGACAGCGTCAGCTCGGGCTCGGCACCGATCGCGTTCAGGCCCGGCGTATCGAGCACCACCAGGCCCTGCTCCAGCAGCGGATGCGGGAAGCGGATCAGCGCGTGGCGCCAGCGCGGGATCTCGATCAGGCCGTCGGCGCCCGGCTTGAGGCCGTCCTCGCCGCGCGCATCGATGCGAAAGCCGAGGCTCGCGGCCTCGTCCTGGGCGACCCGGTCCGTCTCGCCGACGCGCGCGAGCGCGGCCTGCAGGCTGGCGGCATCGAGCGCGCCGAGCGGCACCACCCGCCACTCCTCGGCATAGCGGCGGAGCTCGCTCACCGTCCCCGGCCGCGCCCGGGTGCGGATCGGCAGCAGCCGAAGCTCGGGCGTGTCGCCCTTCGACCATTGCAGCTCGGTCGGGCACATCGTGGTGCGCCCGGCGCTGGAGGGCAGGATGCGGTCGCCATAGTCGGAGAAGAAGATGGCGTTGATCAGCTCGGACTTGCCGCGCGAGAACTCGGCGACGAAGGCCACCGTGAGCTTGTCGTCGTGCAGGCGATCGAGCAGGTACTGCAGGCGCAGGTCGGACTGGGCGTCGCCGATCTCGTTGCGCGACAGCCAGGCGCGCAGCTTCGCCACCGCTTCGGCGGCCTTGCCGCGCCAGTGGCTGTAGGCGCTGAACTGTTCGGTCAGGTTCGTCATTACATCGCTCATCGGACAGCTTCCGGCGCAGGGGACCAGGGCGACATTGCCACAGCACGAGCATAGCGGCGAACTCGCCGCACTTCCACGCCCGCCCGGCGGTGCCGGGACGGACGGCGGATGGTGGCCGACAGACGCGGCTCAGGTCCGGCGCTGGCAGGCGGGGCAGAAATAGGTGGCGCGCTGGCCGCTGACGATGCGCCTGATCGTCGCGGCGCAGACGCGGCAGGGCTCGCCGTCGCGACCATAGACGAAATACTGCTGCTGGAAGTAACCGGGTCGGCCATCGCCGCCGACGAAGTCGCGCAGGGTGCTGCCGCCGGCGGCGATCGCCTCGCCCAGCGTCGCCCGCAGCGCGGCGACCAGGCGGGCGCAGCGCTGCGGCCCCAGCCGCCCGGCCGGCTCGAGCGGATGGATGCGGGCGCGGAACAGCCCTTCCGACGCATAGATGTTGCCGATCCCGACCACGCGGTGGCTGTCCATCAGCACATGCTTGATCGGCGCCCGCAGGCCGCGCGTGACGCGGTGCAGCCAGGCGCCGTCGAAAGCGTCCTCCAGCGGCTCCGGCCCGAGCCGGGCGAGCAGGGGGTGCTGCGCCGCATCGCCCGCCTGCCACAGCACGCAGCCGAAGCGACGCGGGTCGCGCAGCCGCAGCGCCAGCGTGCCGAAGACGAAATCGACATGATCGTGCCCGCCCGGCACTTCGCCCGCCGCCACCACGCGCAGGCTGCCCGACATGCCCAGATGCACGATCACCGAACCGTCGCCGAAGTCGAGCAGCAGGTACTTCGCCCGGCGCGAGACGCGCAGCAGGCGCCGGCCGACGACCGTTCCCGCCAGGGCCGCGGGCACCGGCTGCCTGAGGCGCGGGTTGCGCACCACGAGGCCGGTCAGCACCGCGCCCTCGACATGGGGCCGCACGCCCCTGCAGGTGGTTTCTACTTCTGGCAGTTCTGGCATGGCGGTGGAGAGGGGACAAAGGAGGCGGGCAAAACCCAGCACTGATGCTCGCTTGCAGGCGCAGCACCGATCTGCATACCATGACGCGAACCGAATTCTAGATCAGCCCTCCAACCGAGCGACAGCGCACGCGCGGCCCGCGCCCGCGTGCCCCTCCTTAGAAGCCCGCCGGACCACCTTCATGAAGATCCAGCTCTCCCGTCTTGCCCGCCAGCTCGGCCTCGTCCTCGCGCTGAGCGCCGGCAGCGTGTTCGCCGCTGCCGCGGACCACGACGCCATCGGCGGGCCGCTGCCCGCACAGGAGCTGACGCCACGCACGCTGTACCACTTCCTGCTCGCCGAGATCGCCGGTGCGCGCGGCCAGATCGGCCTCTCCGCGCAGCTCTACCTCGACCTCGCCCGCGCCACGCGCGACCCGCGCATCGCCCGGCGGGCGACCGAGATCGCGATGTATTCGCGCAACCTGCCGATGGCGAACGAGGCCGCGCGCATCTGGGCCGAGGCCGCGCCCGACTCCGAGGAGGCGCGCCGCGTGCTCGCCGGCATCGCCAGCGCGGGCGGCGACCTGAACCTCGACGAGATCCAGCTGCAGCTGGCGCGGGCGCTCGCGCAGTCGAGCGAGCGCCTGCCGCAGAACCTGCTCGGCCTCAACCGCGCCCTGGCGCGCGTGCCCGACAAGGAGGCGGCACAGGCGATCGTGCTCCGCCTCACCGAGCCCTACCTTGAGCACCCCGAAGCCCACATCGCCCGGGCCCAGGCCGCGCTCATCGCCGAAGACCCGATGGCAGCGCTCGCCGCGACCGACGCCGCGCTCGCGCTGCGGCCCGGCTGGGAGCCCGCCGTGCTGCTGAAGGCGCAGATCCTGCAGCATGCCGGCGCCGGCGCCGAGGCGGTGCGCCAGCTCGGCGCCGAGCTCGAGCGCCACCCCGACAGCGGGGCGCTGCGCCAGGCCTACGCACGCGCGCTGATCGGGGTCCAGCGCTTCGACGAGGCCCGCGTCGAATTCCGCCGCCTGCTCGAGGCCGCCCCTGGCGACCCCGACCTGCTCTACGCCGTCGGCCTGCTGTCGCTGCAGCTCGATGACAAGGCGGACGCCGAGGCGCACTTCACCCGCGCCCTCGAAGCCGACCACACCCAGCCCGACCTCATCCGCCTTCACCTCGGCCAGCTCGCCGACAGCCGCGGCGACGGCGCCGCGGCGCGCAAGTGGTTCGCCGCGGTGACCGACGAGCGTCACCTGCCCGAGGCGGCGATCCGCAGCGCACAGAGCATGGCGCGCGAGAATCGCGTCGACGAGGCCCGCAGCTTCCTGCAGACCCGCCCCGCCGACGCCGACCTCAAGCGCCGCTACCAGATGGCCGAAGCCCAGCTCCTGCGCGAGGCCGACCGCCCCGCCGAGGCGATGGCCGTGCTCGACGGCGCGCTGCACGAGGCGCCCGACGACACCGACCTGCTCTACGAGGCGGCGATGCTCGCCGAACGCCTCGACCGCATCGATCTGATGGAGAGCCGCCTGCGCCGCGTCATCGAGCTCAAACCCGACCACGCCCACGCCCACAATGCGCTCGGCTACTCGCTCGCCGACCGCAGCCTGCGCCTCGACGAGGCCGAGGCGCTGATCGTGCGTGCCCTCGAGCTGTCGCCGGACGACCCCTTCATCCTCGACAGCCTGGGCTGGGTGCGCTTCCGCCGCGGCGACCTCGAAGGCGCGCGCACCCATCTCGAACGCGCCTACGCGCTCCGCAGCGATGCCGAGATTGCCGCCCATCTGGGCGAAGTGCTGTGGAAGCTGGATCGCCGCGACGACGCCAACCGGCTCTTCGACGAAGCGCTCGCCGCGCATCCGGACAACCGCCTGCTCAACGACACCGCACGGCGCCTGCGCACGCCATGAGCAGCCCAGTCCCACCCATCGCCGCCGGCACCGCATCGGCGGCGCGCCGCGCCGCACTCGCCATGCTCGCGGGCGTGGTCGTCGGCCTCACGGCCTGCGCGCCGCTGTCGCCCGTCGCACGCGAAGTGGCAGCGCGGCGGCCGGTGTTCGCCGCTTTCGAGCTGCAGGGCCGCCTCTCGGCCACCGACGGCCAGCAGGCCGCCAGCGGCCGGGTCGAGTGGCAGCACCGCGCCCACGCCGACTCGTGGACGGTGTTCACTCCGCTCGGCCAGATCGCCGCCCAGCTCGACAGCGACGCGACCGGGGCGACCCTGCTCACCGCCGACGGTCTGCGCGAACGGGCCGCCAGCGCCGACGAGCTGCTGCCGCGCGTGCTCGGCATCGAGCTGCCGGTGGCGCAGCTGAGCCGCTGGGTGCAGGCGAGCCCGGACGGCCACGCCGACGTGCGCCAGCGCGACGCGCTCGGCCGCCCCGCGCTGGTCATCGACCGCGGCTGGCGCATCGACTATCTCGACTACGCCGGCGCCACGCCCGACGCAGCGCCCGCCCGTCTCGACATTTCGCGCGGCGACGCCCGCCTGCGCCTGATCATCGACTCATGGACCGCCCTGCCCTGACCGCCCCCGACAGCGCCGACGCCACGCAGCTGCGCGGCTGCCCTGCGCCGGCCAAGCTCAACCTCTTCCTGCACGTGGTGGGCCGTCGCGCCGACGGCTACCACCTGCTGCAGACCGCCTTCCGCCTGCTCGACTGGGGCGACACGCTCGACTTCGAGCGCCGCGACGATGGCGCCGTCCGCCGCCGCTCCGCGCTCGCCGGCGTGCCCGAAGCGCAGGATCTCGTCGTGCGCGCGGCACGCCTGCTGCAGGCGCACACCGGCACCCGCTTCGGCGCCGACATCACGGTGCACAAGGCGCTGCCGATGGGCGGCGGCATCGGCGGCGGCAGTTCGGACGCGGCGACGACGCTGATCGCGCTCAACCGCCTGTGGCGCACCGGCCTGAGCCGCGCCGAGCTGCAGGCGCTCGGCCTGCAGCTCGGCGCCGACGTGCCGGTGTTCGTGTTCGGCGCGGACGCCTTCGCCGAGGGCGTCGGCGAGGCGCTGCAGGCGCTCGCCCTGCCGCCGGCCTGGTACGTGATCGTGTCGCCCGGCGTCGGCGTGCCGACCGCAGAAATTTTTTCCGCAGAGGACTTGACGCGCAACACCGAGCTCATCAAAATGCCGGACTTCGCAGCGAGCACCACACGAAACGATCTGCAGCCGGTGGCATGCAGGCGGTATCCGGAAGTGCAACGCGCGATCGACTGGCTGGCGCAACATGCGCCAGCGCGGATGACAGGCTCGGGAGCCTGCGTGTTTGCGCAAGTCGCTTCGGAAGAAGAGGCGGACCGCATCACAGCAAGCTGCCCGCCACGCTGGACGGCGTGGAAAGCAAGAAGCCTGCCTCGCCATCCGCTGTATGAGTGGTTAGAATAGCGGCCGCTTCATCAGTCGATCCGCATCGCCGGCGAGAAGAGTTTCTTGGGGAGTCGCCAAGTCGGTTAAGGCACCGGATTTTGATTCCGGCATTCGAGGGTTCGAATCCTTCCTCCCCAGCCACACAACGACGGGCAGGCCACGGGCCTGCCCGAGTCGTTTTTACGCGACGATTCTATCGGCATCGGAGTAAGCGGTCATGCCCCACGGCAGCCTGATGGTCTTCACCGGCAACGCCAACCCCAAGCTTGGCGCCGACGTGACCCGACGTCTGGGTATCTCCCTCGGTTCGGCCACCGTCGGCCGCTTTTCCGACGGTGAAGTCAATGTCGAACTGCTCGAGAACGTCCGCGGCAAGGACGTCTTCGTGCTGCAGCCCACCTGTTCTCCGACCAACGAGAACCTGATGGAGCTGCTGATCCTGGTCGACGCCCTGAAGCGCGCCTCGGCCGGCCGCATCACCGCCGCCCTGCCCTATTTCGGCTACGCCCGCCAGGACCGCCGCCCGCGCTCGGCGCGCGTGCCGATCACGGCCAAGGTCGTCGCCAACATGCTGCAGGCCGTCGGCGTCCAGCGCCTGCTCACGATGGACCGTCACGCCGACCAGATCCAGGGCTTCTTCGACATCCCGGTCGATAACGTGTACGCGGCACCGGTGCTGCTCGCCGATCTCGACAAGCAGAAATACGACGACCTGCTGGTGGTTTCGCCAGACGTCGGCGGCGTGGTGCGCGCGCGCGCCTTCGCGAAGCGCATGGAGTGCGA
>JANJTU010000078.1 GCA_024710965.1 Thauera sp.
TCCGGGATCCAGCTCATCAGCCTGGGCGTGCTCGGCGAGTACGTGGGGCGCATCTTCACCGAGGTTAAGGGGCGACCGCTGTTCCTGGTGTCGGAGCGGCTCGGCTTCGAGCGCAGGCCGGAGCTCGATCGATGATCCCGCCGGGCGCGGCGGCGCGGGCGCCGGCCGCGGCGGGGGGCGCACCGACCGAGACGGCTGCGGCCGAGCCCCATGCGCCCTTCGCGCAGTGGGTGGCGCTCGCCGTGCTGGCGCTGGCCGGGGTGTTCGTGCTGCTCACCTTCGACCAGCACGGCATCAGCAACGACGAGGAGGTCCAGCATGTCTATGGCCGCCTGCTGCTCGACTTCTACCTGTCCGGTTTCACCGACCGCCAAGCCTTCGAATACAAGAATCTTTACCTCTACGGCGGCTTCTTCGACCTCGTCGCGGCCGCCCTCGAGCGCGCCGGCGTGGCCGAAGGGCCGGCGCTGTGGGACCTACGCCACCTGATCTCGGCTGGCTTCGGTCTTCTCGGGCTGGCCGGCACCTGGCTGCTCGCGCGCCGGCTGGCCGGCGAGTGGGCGGGGCTGGCGGCGCTCGTGCTGCTGCTGATTACCGGGTCGTGGTCGGGGGCGATGTTCACCCACACCAAGGACATTCCCTTCGCCACCACCATGCTGTGGGCGCTGTACTTCAGCGTGCGCGTGCTCGACACCCTGCCCGCGCCGCCGTGGCGCGTGCTGGCGGGGCTGGGCGTGGCGCTCGGCTGTGCCTTCGGCTTGCGCATCGGCGCGGTGTTCGCGGTGTTCTACCTCGGCGTCGGCATGCTCGCGGCGGCCGCGCTGCAGCCGGACGGGCGCCTGCGTTTCCTGCTGCGCGCCGTGCTGGCGTTGCTGCCGGCGGCGGCGATCGCGCTGGTGCTCGGTGCGCTGTTCTGGCCGTGGGCGGCGATGGCGCCGGACAACGTTCTCACGGCGATGAGTGCGTTCTCGCATTTCGGCTTCGAGTTGAACACGGTGCTGGACGGACGCGTGATGAACGTCGGCGAGGTGCCGGGGCATTACCTCGCGACTTACCTGCTGGTGCGCCTGCCGGAGCTGTTCCTCGCCGGGCTCGCGTTGGCGTTGGTGGCTGGGGTACGCGCCGCGCCGCCGCTCGCCGGTGCGCACGGCCGGCGAGCGGCGTTGCCGTGGCTGCCAGTGGTGCTGGCGGCGCTGTTCCCGCTCGCCTACACGCTGCTCGCGGCGCCGCCGCTCTACAACGGGCTGCGCCATTTCAGCTTCGTGCTGCCGCCGCTGGCGGTGCTGGCGGGTGCGGGGCTCGTCCATGCCTGGCAGGGCCTGCGCAGCCGTCCGCCGCTGCTGCGCCGCGTCGTGCTGGTCGCGTGCGCGCTGGGAGTCCTCGGCCAGGCGGGCCTGCTCGCCCGCCTGCATCCTTACCACTATCTGGCCTACAACCGCCTCGCGGGCGGTGTGCACGGGGCGGTCGGGCGCTGGGAGCAGGACTATTGGGCGAGCAGTCTGCGCGAGGCGGTGCTCGCGCTGAACGCCCACGTCGTGCGCGAGGGCGTGCCGGCGCAGGGCTATACCGTGGCGGTGTGTGCCGAGCCGCTGCAGGCCCAGGTCTGGCTCGCGTCCGGGCTGCGCGCGACGCGCGACTGGTGGGGCGCGGACTTCTACCTCTCGCCGACCCACATGGGCTGCGACCAGGCGCTGCACGGCCGCGTGCTGGCGCAGGTCGTGCGCGCAGGGATCGTCCTCGCGGTGGTGAAGGATCGGCGCGCGCTGGTCGGCGAGGAGCGGCGGCCACGATGAGCGCATCCGGCGGATTCGCGCGCTTCCTGCGCTTCGCCGCGGTCGGCGCTGTGGGTACGCTCGCCCACTACGCGCTCCTGCTCGCGCTCGTGGAGGGCGCGGGCGCGCCGCCGCTGTGGGGGGCGGTCGCCGGCTTCGTGCTCGGCGCGCTCGTCAACTACGCGCTCGCGCGCCGGCTGGTGTTCGCCTCCACGCGCAGCCACGGCCAGGCCCTGCCGCGCTTCTTCGCCGTGGCGCTGGCCGGGCTGGCGTGGACGACGTTGCTGATGAGCCTCTTCATGGCGCTGTTCGGCCTGCACTACCTGCTCGCCCAGGTGCTGACGACCGCGCTGCTGCTCGCCTGGCATTACGCCGGCAACGCCCTGTGGACCTTTCGCCGCGGCCGGCGGGACGTGGAGGTGCGATGAGCGTGCAGGGTTCCGGTGGCGGCGCACCGCCGCATCGGCTCGAAGCCGACCTCCTGCTTGTGCTCACCACGCTGATCGCGGCGGCGGGCTGGATCTTTTCCAAGGAGGCGCTCGCCGGCATGCCGCCGCTGATCTTCATCGGCCTGCGCTTCGCGATCGCCGGGCTGGTGCTGGCGATGTTCTCGCTGCCGCAGCTACGCGCGCTGGATCGGCGCGGACTGCGCAACAGCCTGCTTGTCGGCACCCTGTTCGCCGGCGGCATGGTGCTGTGGATCCTCGGCCTGTCGCACAGCAGCCACCTCGGTGAGGCCTCGTTCATCTCCAGCATGGGCATCGTCATGGTGCCGGTGTTCGCGCGCCTGTTCTTCGGCGACCGCCCGCCGGCGACCACCTGGTTCGCGCTGCCGCTGGCGCTCGCCGGCTTCGCCTGCCTGTCGCTCGACGGCGGCTTCGAGGTGGAACTCGGGCAGTGGTTCTTCCTCGGCGCGGCGCTGGTGTTCGCGCTGATGTTCAACGTCAATTCGCACATCGTGCGCAACGTGTCGGTGCGCGCGCTCAGCGTGGTGCAGATGCTGGCCGTCGGCGTGCTGGTGCTGCCGCCGGCCTTGCTGATCGAGACCTGGCCGCAGACCTGGAGCGCGCCCGTGCTCGGCTGGCTGCTCGCGAGCGCGCTGCTCGCCACCACGCTGCGCTTCCTGCTCCAGCTCCATGGCCAGAGCCTGACCACGCCCAGCCACGCGGCGCTGATCATGATGCTCGAGCCGGTGTGGACCGCGCTCGCTGCGGCGTGGTGGTTCGCCGAGACCATGAGCGCGCTGCAGCTCGCCGGCTGCGGGCTGATCTTCCTTGCGCTGGTGGTGAGTCGCTGGGTCTGGATCCGCGGCCTCTTCGGCGGGCGCGGCTGAACGAACGAGGAGAGAGAAATCGCATGGCTGTCCGTACCCTTCTGCGCATGGGCGATGCGCGTCTGCTGCAGCCGGCCGCGCCGGTGGCCGAATTCGGCACGCCCGCGCTCGCCGCGCTGGTCGAGGATCTGTTCGACACCATGGCCGCGCACGGCGGTGTGGGTCTGGCCGCGCCGCAGATCGGCGTCGGCCTGCAGGTGGTGATCTTCGGCTTCGAGCGCAGCGAGCGCTACCCGGACGCCGCGCCGGTGCCGCGCACCATCCTGGTGAACCCGGTGATCACGCCGCTCACCGAGGACCGCGAGGAGGGCTGGGAGGGCTGCCTGTCGGTGCCCGGCCTGCGCGGCATGGTGCCGCGCGCCACGCGCATCCATTACGCCGGCTTCACCCCCGCGGGCGAGCCGATCGAGCGCTTCGTCGAGGGCTTCCATGCGCGCGTGGTGCAGCACGAGTGCGACCACCTCGACGGTGTGCTCTACCCGATGCGGGTGCGGGATTTCCGCCGCTTCGGGTTTACGGACGTGCTGTTTCCTGAGCTATCGGGGTAGCCCCAAGCGGTCCGTGCCCGGGGGCGAGCGCAGAAGAGAAACCCCGTCGCGCAGGCTTGCCGGGACGGGGTCTGGATAGGCAGGCTGGGCGCGCTTGCGCCCGGCGTGTCAGACGTTGAACAGGAAGTTCAGCACGTCCCCGTCCTTCACCACGTACTCCTTGCCTTCGGCACGCATCTTGCCAGCTTCCTTGGCGCCGGCCTCGCCCTTGTACTGGATGAAGTCATCGTAGGCGATGGTCTGGGCGCGGATGAAGCCGCGCTCGAAGTCGGTGTGGATGACGCCGGCGGCCTGCGGTGCGGTGTCGCCGACGTGGATCGTCCATGCGCGCACTTCCTTCACGCCGGCGGTGAAGTAGGTCTGCAGGCCGAGCAGCTTGTAGCCGGCGCGGATCAGGCGATCGAGGCCGGGTTCCTCGAGGCCCATCGAGGCGAGGAAATCCTTCTTGTCGGCGTCGTCGAGGTCGGCGATCTCGGCTTCGATCGCGGCGCACAGGGCGACGACCTCGGCGCCTTCGGCCTGCGCGTGGGCGCGCACCGCATCCAGGTGCGGGTTGTCGTCGAAGCCGTCCTCGGCGACGTTGGCCGCGTACAGCACCGGCTTCGCGGTGATCAGGCAGAAGGGCTTCAGGCTCGCCCACTCTTCCTTCGACAGCTCGAGGGCACGCACCGGCTTGCCCTGGTCGAGCTGGGCGAAGCATTTCTCCAGCACGGCGACGAGGATCTTCGCCTCCTTGTCGCCGGCGGCGGCGGGGCGCTTGTAGCGGTTGATGGCCTTTTCCACCGTGGCGAGGTCGGCGAGCGCGAGCTCGGTGTCGATGACCTCGATGTCGCGGATCGGGTGCACGCTGCCCGAGACGTGGATTACGTTGTCGTCGGCGAAGCAGCGCACGACGTGCACGATGGCATCGGTCTCGCGGATGTTGGCGAGGAACTGGTTGCCCAGGCCTTCACCCTTGGACGCGCCGGCGACCAGGCCGGCGATGTCGACGAACTCGACGATGGCCGGCTGCACCTTCTGCGGCTTGACGATCTCCGACAGCGCGGCCAGGCGCGGGTCCGGCACCTCGACGATGCCGACGTTGGGCTCGATCGTGCAGAAGGGGTAGTTCTCGGCCTGGATGCCGGCCTTGGTGAGGGCGTTGAACAGGGTCGACTTGCCGACGTTGGGCAGGCCGACGATTCCGCATTTCAGGCTCATGGCTTGGGTTCGTCCTTGGGAGTTGCTGGCGCGCCCGCTGGATCATCGGCAGCGGGTCGCGGCGCCTTCGGCGGCTTGGGGGGCTTCGGCGGCGCGGGGCGCGCGTTGAGCTTCGTGGCAGTGGCGTGCAGCTCGCCGCGCGCCAGTTGCGGCCAGGCCGCGAGCGCCTTGTCGATGGCTTCGTCGATCTGTTGCTGCTCTTCGCGCCGCGCGGGCTTGAGCACGAAGTTCACGACTTCGTTGCGGTCGCCCGGATGGCCGATGCCGATGCGCAGGCGCCAGTAGTCGTGGGTGTTGAGGTGGGCCGAGGTGTCCTTCAGCCCGTTGTGGCCGCCGAGGCCGCCGCCGAACTTCAGGCGCAGCTGGCCGGGCGGGATGTCGAGTTCGTCATGGACGACGAGGATCTCGGCCGGCTCGATGCGGTAAAAGCGCGCGAGCGCGCCGATGGCCTGGCCGGAGCGGTTCATGTAGGTCTGCGGCAGCAGCAGCCAGACGCCGGCTTCGCGTGCATTGGCCACCAGGCCATGGAAGCGGGATTCGTGCGAGAAGCGCACGCCGAGCTGGTCGGCAAGCCGCTCACAAAACCAAAACCCGGCGTTGTGCCGGGTTTCGGAGTATTCGGCCCCCGGATTGCCGAGACCGACGATGAGACGCAGGGGGCGCGAAGGCGCAGCGGTCATCGGTGATCGGTCTCCGGCATGCGGGGGTGGGCAGGGGAAGGGGCTTACGCCGCTTCGCCTTCGCCTTCGCCCTCGGCGGCGGCAGCGGCCTTGGTCACGAGCGCGGTCGCGATGACCGGGTCACCTTCACCGTGCTGCGCCAGTTCGACGCCCTGCGGCAGCGTGAGCTGGGAGACGTGGATCGACTGGCCGGCCTCGAGCGCCGACAGGTCGACCTCGATGAACTCCGGCAGGTCGGCCGGCAGGCACTGCACGTCGATTTCGTTCTGCGTGTGCGAGATCATGCAGCCGCCGAGCTTGACCGCCGGGCTGGCCTCGCCGCCGACGAAGTGCAGCGGCACCTTCAGGTGCATCTTCTGGCCGGCGTCGATGCGCTGGAAGTCGATGTGCAGGACCTGCTGCTTGAACGGGTGCCACTGGGTGTCGCGCAGGACGACGCTTTCCTTGGCGCCCTCGACGTCGACCGACAGCACGGAGGAGTGGAACACTTCCTTGCGCAGCAGGTGGTAGAGCTCGTTGTGGTCGAGCGAGATCGGCAGGGCTTCGCCGGCGCCGCCGTAGATGATGCCGGGCAGCTGGCCGGCACGACGCAGGCGGCGGCTCGCACCCGTACCCTGTGCATCGCGCTTCGTGGCCTTGAATTCGATTTGCATGGTGTTGCTCCAGAGTTGAATGTCCCTGCCCGCGACCAGGCAGCGACTGGAAAAGCCCGCGCTCGATACCAGGATCAGCGCGGGCGAAAGCTCATTCCATGAACAGCGAGGAGACGGACTCCTCGTTGCTGATGCGCAGGATGGTGTCCGCGAGCAGCGAGGCGACCGAGACCTGGCGGATGCGCGGGCAGGCCCTGGCGTCCTCGCGCAGCGGGATGGTGTCGGTGACGACCAGTTCGTCGAGGTCGGAGTCGGCGATGCGCGACACCGCGGCGCCCGACAGCACGGCGTGCGTGCAGTACGACAGCACGCGCTTGGCGCCGTTGGCCTTCAGTGCGCTGGCGGCCTTGCACAGCGTGCCGGCGGTGTCGACGATGTCGTCCATGATGACGCAGGTGCGGCCTTCGACTTCGCCGATGATGTTCATCACTTCGGAGACGTTGGCCTTCGGCCGGCGCTTGTCGATGATCGCGAGGTCGCACTCCATGCGCTTGGCGAAGGCGCGCGCGCGCACCACGCCGCCGACATCGGGCGAGACGACGAGCAGGTCGTCGTACTTCTGCTTGTCGAGGTCGGCGAGCAGCACCGGCGCGGCATAGACGTTGTCGACCGGGATGTCGAAGAAGCCCTGGATCTGGTCGGCGTGCAGATCCATCGTCAGCAGGCGCTGGACACCCACGGCCTGCAGCATGTTGGCGACGACCTTCGCGGTGATCGGCACGCGCGCCGAGCGCGGGCGGCGGTCCTGGCGGGCGTAGCCGAAGTAGGGCAGCGCGGCCGTGATGCGGCCGGCCGAGGCGCGCTTGAGGGCGTCGACCAGGACCAGCAGTTCCATCAGGTTTTCGTTGGTCGGCGAACAGGTCGGCTGCAGCACGAAGACGTCCTTGCCGCGGACGTTTTCGAGGAGCTCGACATTCACTTCGCCGTCGGAGAAGCGGCCCACCGTTGCCGAACCCAGCGAGATGCCCAGGCGCCGCACGACATCCGCGGCAAGTTTTGGGTTGGCGTTGCCGGTGAAGACCATCAGGCTGCCGTAGGCCATTTCCGAATCTCCGATGCCGATAGGATGGCGGGGTAAAAACGACTCGGGCAGGCGCGTGGCCTGCCCGAAATTTACTGGCTGGGGAGGAAGGATTCGAACCCTCGAATGCCGGAATCAAAATCCGGTGCCTTGACCAACTTGGCGACTCCCCAAGAAACTTTTTCGCCCGCTCAATCGACCCAGTCGTACAAGGGATGCCGCGACAGGCTTTTCGCCTTCCATGCCCGATATGGCGCGGGGCATGATCCGACAATGCGGTCTGCGTCCATCTCGCTTGCGACTTCGGCAAACACGCAGGCGCCCGATCCGGTCATCCGCGCGGGCGCAAA
>JANJTU010000106.1 GCA_024710965.1 Thauera sp.
CGTCGTGCCGCAGGAGGTCACGAGCAAGCTCGGCGCCGAAGTGCTGCGCCTGTGGGTGGCCTCCACCGACTACTCGGGCGAGCTGTCGATCAGCAAGGAGATTCTGGATCGCGTCGTCGAGGTCTATCGCCGCGTGCGCAACACGCTGCGCTTCCTGCTCGCCAACACCGCCGACTTCGACATCGACCGCGACGCCGTGCCGCTCGAGCAGTGGCTCGACATCGACCGCTACGCGCTCGCCTTCACGCGCCAGCTCGCGCAGCAGGCCGAGGCCGACTACGCGAAGTTCGAATTCCACCGCATCGTGCAGGCGCTGCAGGTGTTCTGTGCCGAAGACCTCGGCGCCTTCTATCTCGACATCCTGAAGGACCGCCTGTACACCACCGCCGCCGGCAGCCTGCCGCGCCGTGCCGCACAGACCGCGTTGTGGCACATCACGCAGACGCTGCTGAAGCTGATGGCGCCGGTGCTGTCCTTCACCGCCGAGGAAGCCTGGGCGGTGCTGAACCCGGCGAAGGACGGCGCCGAGGCCGACAGCGTGATGCTGCACACCTTCCACGCCCTGCCGGCGCAGGAAGGCGAAGCGGGGCTGATGGCGCGCTGGGAGACGATCCGCGCCGTGCGCGCCGAAGGCCTCAAGGTCATCGAGGCGCTGCGCACCGAAGGCAAGGTCGGCTCCTCGCTGCAGGCCGAGCTCGCGCTCCACCTGTCCGCCGACAAGTTCGCCGCGCTGGCGAGCCTGGGCGAGGATCTGCGCTTCGTCACCATGACCTCCGCGGCAACCCTGACCGAAGTCGCCGGCGCCGACGATGAGCGCATCGTCGCCACGCCGCGCGAGGCGCTGAAGTGCGAGCGCTGCTGGCACTACGTCGAAACCGTCGGCGCCGATGCCGAGCACGCCACGCTGTGCGGCCGTTGCGTGAGCAACCTGTTCGGCGCCGGCGAGATCCGCGCCCATGCCTGACGTGCTGCGCACGACCTACAAGCCCGGCGCCCGCCCGGCGCTGGCCGCGATGGCGCCCTGGCTCGTGCTCGCCGCGGTGGTGGCGGTGCTCGACCAGCTCACCAAGCAGTGGGTGCTCGCCAGCCTGCAGCCCGGCCAGGTGATTCCGGTCACGGGATTCTTCGACCTCGTGCTGGTGTTCAACCCCGGCGCGGCCTTCAGCTTCCTCGCCGACCACGGCGGCTGGCAGCGCTGGTTCTTCACCGGCCTGGCTGCCGTGATCTGCGGCTGGCTGCTCGCCCTGACCTGGCGCCACCGTGCCGAACGCCTGCTGCCGAGCGCGTTCGCGCTGATCATCGGCGGCGCCATCGGCAACGTCTACGATCGCCTCGTGCTCGGCGCGGTCGTCGATTTCCTCCATTTCCACTACGCCGGCTACAGCTGGCCGGCGTTCAACCTGGCCGATTCGGCCATCACCGTCGGCGTCGTGCTGATGCTGTGGGGCGAGCTCCGCAGCAGCCGTCAGCACAAGTCGCAGCCGACCCCGGAGAAACGCCTGTGAGCCAGACCGTCGCCGCCAACAGCCTCGTCACCCTGCACTACCGCATCACGCTGCCCAACGGCCAGCCGCTGATCAGCACCTTCGAAGCCGGCCCGGCCACGCTGCAGCTGGGCGCCGGGGAAATGCTGCCTGGCATGGAGCAACTCCTGGTCGGGCTGGCCGCCGGCAGCCGCCACGTGTTCGAGCTCGAGCCCGAGAACGCCTTCGGCCCGCACCGCGCGGAGCTGATGGAGCGGGTCAAGCGCGAACACATGCCCGACGAGGAGATCGAAGCGATGAGCATCATGGAGTTCACCGCCCCCGACGGCTCGCGCTACTCCGGCCTGGTGCGCGAGATCGACGCGCAGTCGGCGCTGATCGACTTCAACCACCCGCTCGCCGGCAAGGCGATCCGCTTCGAGGTGGAAGTGATCGGCGTGTCCTGAGCACGCCGCGACCCGACAGAGAGAAAAGAATGAGCGACAAGGAAATCCTGCTGGCCAACCCGCGCGGCTTCTGTGCCGGCGTCGAGCGCGCGATCGACATCGTCGAGCGTGCCCTGGAGCGCTTCGGCGCGCCGATCTACGTGCGCCACGAAGTGGTGCACAACAAGTTCGTCGTCGACGACCTGCGCAACAAGGGTGCGATCTTCGTCGAGGAGCTCGACGAGGTGCCCGCCGGCAACACGGTGATCTTCTCCGCCCACGGCGTCTCGCTCGACGTGCGCGCCGAAGCCGAGCGTCGCGGCCTGCGCGTGTTCGACGCCACCTGCCCGCTGGTGACCAAGGTGCATATCGAGGTCGGCCGCATGCGCGAGCAGGGCCGCGAGATCGTCATGATCGGGCACAAGGGCCATCCCGAGGTGGAAGGCACGATGGGCCAGGTGAAGGACGGCATCCACCTGGTGGAGACCGCCACCGACGTCGCCGGCCTGCAGGTGGCCGACCCGGACAAGCTCGCCTATGTCACCCAGACCACGCTGTCGGTGGATGACGCCGCGGCGATCGTGACGGCGCTGCGCGCGCGCTTCCCCGCCATCGTCGGGCCGAAGAAGGACGACATCTGCTACGCGACGCAGAACCGCCAGGACGCGGTGAAGTTCATGACCCCGCACGCCGACGTGGTGTTCGTGGTCGGCTCGCGCAACAGCTCCAACTCCAACCGCCTGCGCGAGGTTGCCGAACTGCGCGGCGTGCCCGCCTACCTCGTGGACAACGCCGCCGGCATCGACCCCGCCTGGGTCGAAGGCAGGCGCCGCATCGGCGTCACCGCCGGGGCCTCGGCGCCGGAAGTGCTGGTGGAAGAGGTGATCGCGCGGCTGCAGGAACTCAGCGGCGGTGCGGTGCGTAACCTCGACGGCGTGCCGGAGAAAGTGACCTTCCCGCTGCCGAAGGAGCTGCAGGAACCGCGCTGACGGGGATCAGACGGTCGAGCCCCGATCGACGAAGCGATGTGCGGGGTGTTTGCGGCGCGGGCGAGGACTGTCCGAGCCCGAAGGGCGAGTTCCGCAGCCCGCAGAGCGAATACCCCGCGCAGCGCGACCAGCCCAAGCAACTCGGCCTCAGCCCCCGCAAGCAACGCGCGCCTCAGCCGCCGATCTGCGCCCCCATGATGCGGCGGTAGAACTCGTGGAAGTGCTGCATGCCGTCCTCGTAGGGCGACTGGTAGGGCCCGACCTCGTTGCGCCCTTCCTTGAGCAGCGCCAGGCGGCCGCGGTCCATGCGCTCGGCGATGTCGTCGTCCTCGATCGCGGTTTCCATGTAGGCCGCCTGCTCGGCCTCGACGAACTCGCGCTCGAACTCGACGATGTCCTCCGGGTAGTAGAACTCGACCACGTTGGTCGTGCGGTTCACGTCGGTCGGGATCAGCGTGCTCACCACGAGCACGTGCGGATACCACTCCACCATGATGTTGGGGTAGTAGGTGAGCCAGATCGCGCCATGCTCGGGCTTCTTCTCGCCATAGTAGTCCTGCACCGCCTTGTGCCACTTGGCGTAGGTGGGCGACCCCGGCTTGGCGAGCGAGGTGATCCCCACCTGCTGCACCGAATACCACTCGCCGAACTGCCACGACAGGTCGTCGCAGGTCACGAAGTTGCCCAGGCCCGGATGGAAGGGCACGACGTGGTAGTCCTCCAGGTACACCTCGATGAAGGTCTTCCAGTTGTAGTTGCACTGGTGGATCTCGACGCGGTCGAGTTTGTAAGCGGAGAAGTCCAGTTCGGGCGCCACCTTCATGCCGGCGAGGTCGGCATTGGCCGAGCGCGGGCCCTTGAACAGCAGGCCGTGCCAGCTCTCCAGCACATCGCGCCTCAGCCCCAGGCAGGGCTTGCGCGCGAAGTGCGGCGCGCCGATCAGCTCGCCCTGCCGATCGTAGGTCCAGCGGTGCACCGGACACACGATATGCTCGGCCGTGCCGCTGCCCTGCAACATGATCGCCTGACGATGGCGGCAGATGTTCGACAGTTGGTGCACGCCCGCATCGGTGCGAAACAGCAGTCTGGAATGGTCCAGCCACTCGAGCGAACGGTAGTTGCCGGCCTCCGGTACCATCAGCTCGTGGCCGACGTACCCCGGACCGGCATCGAAGAGGAGCTTCTTCTCCAGTTCGAAAACCTTGTCGTCGAAGTACCAGGACACCGGCAGCTGCGAAGCCGCCTGAGCCAGATGCGTGTTGGAAGCGATGTCGGACATCCCCGAACCTCCCCTCTGCGACCAGAAAGCCGGAAAAATAAACGGGTTAGTTTAAGCCAGCCCCTGTTTGACCGCCAGACGCCCGATCGGTTATTTTTCCGCCTTTGCCGCGCCAGATCGTCATCCATGCCAAAGTCGGCGTCATCCCCCAAGTCCTTCGAAGCCGCGGTGTCCGAGCTCGAAACGATCGTGCAGGAAATGGAGGCGGGCAATCTTCCGCTCGAAGAAGCGCTTGCGCAGTACCAGCGCGGCGTCGGCCTGCTGCGCTACTGCCAGGCCACGCTCGCCCATGCCGAACAGCGCGTGAAAGTCCTCGAGGGCGAGGCGCTGGCCGACTTCAGCCCGGAAGGACTCCGCCCCGAGGGCGAACAGGAGGGCTCATGAACGCAACCGAGCGGGACACCGCGTCCTTCAGCGACTGGATGGGACACATCCAGCACCGCACCGAAACCGCACTCGCGGCCGTGCTGCCCGACGCCGCACTCGCCCCGCAGCGCCTGCACGACGCCATGCGCTACGCCGTGCTCGGCGGCGGCAAGCGCGTGCGCCCGCTGCTCGCCCACGCCGCGGGCGAGCTCGCCGGCGCCGCGCCCGAGCGCCTCGACCGCGTCGCCTGCGCGGTCGAACTCATCCACGCCTATTCGCTGGTGCACGACGACATGCCGTGCATGGACGACGACGTGCTGCGCCGCGGCAAACCCACCGTGCACGTCGAGTACGACGAGGCCACCGCCCTGCTCGTCGGCGACGCGCTGCAGACGCTCGCCTTCCAGGTGCTGACCGACACGCCGCTCGCCGACGACCCCGTCGCGCAGCTGGCGATGATCGGCCTGCTCGCGCAGGCCTCCGGCTCGCGCGGCATGGCCGGCGGGCAGGCAATCGACCTCGCCGCGGTTGGCCGCCAGCTCTCGCGCGCAGAGCTCGAGTTCATGCACATCCACAAGACCGGCGCCCTCATCCGTGCCGCCGTCCTGCTCGGTGCGCGCACCGGCAACAGCCTCGCCGACGCCGATCTGCAGCGCCTGGACCACTACGCCAAAGTCGTCGGCCTGCTCTTCCAGGTGGTCGACGACATCCTCGACGCCGAGGCCGACACCGCCACGCTGGGCAAGACCGCCGGCAAGGACGCCGACCACGACAAGCCCACCTATGTCAGCCTGCTCGGCCTTGCCGACGCCAGGCGGCTCGCCGCCGACATGCTGGCCGACGCCCGCGATGCCCTCGCCCCCTTCGGCGCCCGCGCCGCCAGGCTCGGCGCCCTGGCCGACTACATCGTCCATCGTTCCTTCTGACGCTGCGCCGACTGTCGCCCATCGCTCCGCCGCCGCGCACGCCGCAACCGAACACGCCTCAATTGCCGGATCGCTCATGCCCTCCTACCCGCATCTGGAACGCATCGCCAAACCTGCCGACCTGCGCGCGCTCGACCGCCGCGAACTGGGCACCATCGCCGACGAGCTGCGCGCCTTCCTGATCGAGTCGGTCTCGAAGACCGGCGGCCATCTCTCGTCCAACCTCGGCACGGTGGAACTGACGATCGCGCTCCACCACGTCTTCAACACGCCCTACGACCGCATCGTGTGGGACGTCGGCCACCAGACCTACGGCCACAAGGTGCTTACCGGCCGCCGCCAGGCGATGAGCGGGCTGCGCCACTGGGGCGGCATCTCCGGCTTTCCGCGGCGCTGCGAAAGCGAATACGACACCTTCGGCACCGCGCACTCGTCCACCTCGATCTCGGCCGCGCTCGGCATGGCCGTGGCCGCGCGCAACCGTGGCGAGGACCGCCGCGCGATCGCCGTCATCGGCGACGGCGCGATGTCGGCCGGGATGGCCTTCGAAGCGCTGAACAACGCCGGCGACATGGAGGACATCGACCTCCTCGTCATCCTCAACGACAACGAGATGTCGATCTCGCCGCCCGTCGGCGCGCTCACGAAGATCCTCGCCCGCATGCTGTCGGGCTCGACCTACAACACCGCGCGCCGCGTCGGCGAGAAGGTGCTCGGCATGGCGCCGCCGGTCGCCGAGCTCGCACGCAAGGTCGAGGAATACGCAAAGGGCATGATCAGCCCAGGCACCCTGTTCGAGGAATTCGGCTTCCGCTACTACGGCCCGATCGACGGCCACGACCTCGACGCCCTGATCCCCACGCTGCACAACCTGAAGAAGCTCAAGGGCCCGCAGTTCCTGCACGTGATCACGAAGAAGGGCCAGGGCTACAAGCTCGCCGAGGCCGACCCCATCCTCTACCACGGCGTCTCCAAGTTCGACCACACCGCTGGCATCCAGGCCGGCAAGGGCGCCGGCAAGCTCACCTACACCCAGGTCTTCGGCGACTGGCTGTGCGACATGGCAAAGGCCGACGCGCGCATCGTCGGCGTCACCCCGGCGATGCGCGAAGGCTCCGGCCTGGTGCGCTTCGCGCAGGAATACCCCGAGCGCTACTTCGACGTCGGCATCGCCGAGCAGCACGCGGTCACCTTTGCCGCGGGGCTGGCCTGCGAGGGCCTGAAGCCGGTGGTGGCGATCTACTCCACCTTCCTGCAGCGCGCCTACGACCAGCTCATCCACGACGTGGCGCTGCAGAACCTGCCGGTGGTGTTCGCCATCGACCGCGGCGGCCTCGTCGGCGCCGACGGCGCCACCCACCACGGCGCCTACGACCTCTCCTACCTCGCCTGCATCCCCAACATGGTGGTGATGGCGCCCGCGGACGAAAACGAGTGCCGCCAGATGCTGTACACCGCGGTCTGCCACGACGGCCCCAGCGCGGTGCGCTACCCGCGCGGCGGCGGCACCGGCGTCGCGCCGGAGGCGGCGATGAGCGCGCTGCCGCTCGGCCGCGGCGAGCTCCGCCGCCAGGGCAAGCGCGTCGCCCTGCTCGCCTTCGGCAGCATGCTCGCCGTGGCGCTGGAGGTCGGCGAGGCAATCGACGCGACGGTCGCCAACATGCGCTTCATCAAGCCGCTCGACGAAGCCTTGATCGCCGAGCTCGCGGCGAACCACGAACTGCTCGTCACGGTCGAAGAGAACGCGGTGATCGGCGGTGCCGGCGCGGAAGTTGCACGCGTCGTCGATGGCTTGTCGCAGCGCCCGCGCGTGCTGCGCCTGGGCCTGCCCGACCGCTTCATCGACCACGGCGACCAGGCCCAGCTGCTCGCCTCGGTGGGGCTGGACGAGGCCGGCATCCGCGCCGCGATAGAAAACGCCTTGCCGGCCAATAGTTGAGCAAATTTGTCGGGAACGCTAGCATCGACCCGGGTTCAGCCCCCATCCCCGCAGCCTTTTCCCGACAAGAACCGAATTAACCGAGAACTAGCCATGAACGCCCCCACCGATCTTGCCATCCCCGACGTACAAGGCAGCGCCGACAGTCGCCGGATCGCGATCAACAAGGTCGGCATCAAGTCGATCCGCCACCCGGTCAAGGTCAGCGACCGCAGCGGCGGCGTGCAGCACACGGTCGCCATCTTCAACATGTATGTCGGCCTGCCCCACAACTTCAAGGGCACCCACATGTCGCGCTTCATCGAGATCCTCAACGGCAACGAGCGCGAGATCTCGGTGGAGTCCTTCGAGCCGATGCTGCGGGCGATGGTCGAGCGCCTCGAGGCCGAGACCGGCCACATCGAGATGACCTTCCCCTACTTCATCAACAAGGCCGCCCCGGTGTCCGGCGTGCAGAGCCTGATGGACTACGAGGTCACCTTCACCGGCTCGATCCGCGAAGGCAGCGTCTACGACTTCAGCATGAAGGTCATCGTGCCGGTGACCAGCCTGTGCCCGTGCTCGAAGAAGATCTCGGAGTACGGCGCGCACAACCAGCGCTCGCACGTCACCGTCACCGCCGTGCTCAACGACCACCTCTGGATCGAGGAAATGGTGCAATTGGTGGAGAGCCAGGCCTCGTGCGAAGTCTACGGCCTGCTCAAGCGCCCGGACGAGAAGTACGTCACCGAACGCGCCTACAACAACCCCAAGTTCGTCGAGGACATGGTGCGCGACGTCGCCGGCGAGCTGAACCGCGAGCCGCGCATCGACGCCTACGTGGTGGAGTCGGAGAACTTCGAATCCATCCACAACCACTCCGCCTATGCGCTGATCGAGCGCGACAAGCGCCTGCCGGGCTGAGGCCCGCCCCCAGTCCCACCCTTTCAGTCCCGCTCCTCCGTGACGGCGGCACGCGCTAACCGCGCCTGCCGCCGTTCTCACGTCTGCCGCCCGCGCTGCGCACCGCCCTCGCCTGGGGATGGTCCATGGCGGCAAAACATCGTAGTATTAGCATTTTCTTAAATACGGAACGACTACGATGTCCAAGTCCTTCGCCCAGATCACCAGCGACGTCTCGCGCGCCCTCAACACCCTGCGCAAGGAAACGCCCGAGACCATGCAGGGCTTCGGCGCGCTGGCCAAGGCCGCGCTCAAGAGCGGCGCACTCAGCGAACTGGATAAGGAACTGATCGCCCTCGCCATCGCCGTCACCCAGCGCTGCGACGCCTGCGTCGGCTTCCACGTCAAGGCGCTGATCCGCCTCGGCGCCAGCCGCGAGCAACTCATGGAAACCCTGGGCGTGTGCACCTACATGGGCGGCGGCCCGGCCCTGATGTACGCCGCCGAAGCGGTGCGCGCCTACGAGGAGCTGCTGCCCGAGAGCCGCTGACGCAAAATCCGGTTCACTTTTTCTCTGGATTCCCTATAATGCCGACCTTCGAGCGGAGAGGTGGCAGAGTGGTCGAATGTACCTGACTCGAAATCAGGCGTAGGTGCAAGCCTACCGTGGGTTCGAATCCCACCCTCTCCGCCAGTTATACCGAGAAAGCCCTGATTTTCAGGGCTTTTTTTCGTGCACCGGCATTCTCCGCTCGCAACTGCGGCAAGCCCTGCGGACTTGTCCGGGTCTTCGCCGCTACCGCCTTCTGGAATCTTGTTTCGCCATGCTCCGAGATTGTCCGGGGGCATGCGCCAGCAGTGGAACAGATCGAGCACGCGGAACCGGTGGCGGCAAGCGCCAGTCTGCCGCCGCACAGCCGCCGGGCATGCTCGCTCCTGCAGATCGAGGTCTCCCGCATCGAGGTCGGCGGCGCCTGCCTGGATCAGGTGGGCGAGACCGCTGCCGCATGGGCGGCGATCTCGCCGCGCGCCTGCCGTACCACGCTCCACCCCGCCGACAGGGCCAGCGCCGCGATCACCACCGCCACCAGCAGATCCGGCCACGCCGTGCCGGTGCCCAGCACGCCCAGCGCCGCCAGCCCCACTGCCACGTTGACGATGGCGTCGTTGCGGCTGCACAGCCAGACCGAGCGCATGTTGGCGTCCCCCTCCCGAAAGGCGTAGAGCAGCACGGCGACGCTGACATTGGCGATCAAGGCCAGCAGCGCGATCGCTCCCATCGTGACCGGCTCGGGCGGGATGCCGGACATCGCCGCCCAGCCGGTCTTGCCCAGCACGAAGAAGCCGTAGGCGCCCATGCTCAGGCCCTTGATCAAGGCGGCCCGCGCCCGCCACAACACCCCCATGGACAGCACCGCCAGCGACAGCCCGTAGTTCGCCGCATCGCCGGCAAAATCGACCGCATCCGCCAGCAGGGACACCGAGCCGGCGCGCAGCCCGCCGACGATCTCGACCAGGAACATCACGGCATTGATGACGAGCGCGGCCCACAGCGCCCGGCGAAAACGGGGATGGACGGCAGCCTTGGCGGAGGAGCATTCCCCCGAGCAGCAAGCGGACATGGTCTTTCCTTCATCTCGTGAGCTCGATGCCGCCATTGGAAACCCTGGAGCCGCCCCAGGGTCAAGGGCTACACTGATGCGATCTGACCACGCATCGAGCGCAAGCCTCGCCCGCCGGGCGCGCTTGGCGCGACAAAGTCACAACCCGGAGCCGAACGGCTCCACTCCCATAACGGCTCCACTCCCATTCATGACGAGGAAGCCTCGGCCATCGGGCCGGGGCGACTAAGAGGAGGCGCACATGCGTATCGGAGAACTGGCACGCGCGACCGGCGTGGACATCGAGACCATCCGCTACTACGAGAAGGCAGGCCTGTTGCCGCCGCCCGCCCGCACACCGAACGGCTACCGCCTCTACGGCCGGCCGCAGCTGGAGCGGCTGGCCTTCGTCCGCCATTGCCGCGCGCTCGACATGCCCCTGGCCGAGATCGGGCGCCTGCTCGATTTCGTCACCCACCCGGAGGCCGACTGCGGTGACATCAACCGGCTGCTCGACGAGCAACTGGCCCGCGTGCGGGCGCGACTGAAGTCGCTACGCGCCCTGGAGAAGCAGCTTGCCGCGCTGCGTGCGCGCTGCGAGGCCGGACACGTCGCCGCCGAGTGCGGCATCCTGCACGAGTTGGTGGCGGCCGCGCATGGCGAGGCCTGCGCGTGCCATGCGACCGATCCCGCGGCAGCGCGGTGATGCAAGGACTCAAGACCACCAGCCTGTTCGCGCTCACCGCGCTCGCGGAGATCCATGGCTGCTACCTGCCGTGGCGGGTCTTGAAGCAGGGGCGTCGCCTGTGGCCGCGGCTGCCCGCGACCGTCTCGCCCGCTGGCGAGCCGCGCTCTCCGCTACCGGCGGCGGCGGCTTCCTGCGGTAACATCGACCCATCTCGGGAGACGCCGCATGGCTTACGCGTACACCGTCGGGGTGAGAAGCTACGGTTTTGCCGACTTGAAGGACCTGCTCGCCAAGGCGAGTCCGCTGCGGTCGGGCGACCTGCTCGCCGGGCTTGCCGCGACCAGTGCCGAGGAACGCATGGCGGCCCGCCTGTGTCTGGCGGAGCTGCCGCTCGCCGCCTTCCTGTCCGAGGCGCTGATCCCTTACGAGGACGACGAGGTCACCCGCCTCATCGTCGACACCCATGACCGGACGGCGTTTGCCGACATCGGCCATCTCACCGTCGGCGGCTTTCGCGACTGGCTGCTGGCGCACGCCACCGACGCCGCGGTGCTCGCCCGCATCGCCCGCGGCATCACCCCGGAGATGGCGGCAGCGGTCAGCAAGCTGATGCGCAATCAGGACCTGATCGCGGTGGCGCGCAAGTGCCGGGTGGTGACCCGCTTTCGCAACACCCTCGGCCTGCCCGGCCGGCTCGCCGTGCGGCTGCAGCCCAACCACCCCACCGACGACGCCAGAGGCATCGCCGCCTCGATTCTCGACGGCCTGCTGCTCGGCTGCGGCGATGCGGTGATCGGCATCAACCCGGCCTCCGACAGCCTCGCGACCTTCATGCGCCTGTGGCAGATGCTCGACGAGCTGATCGGCGGCTACGCCATCCCGACCCAGTCCTGCGTGCTCACCCACGTGACCAACCAGATCCGCGGCATCGAACAAGGAGCGCCGGTGGATCTCGTGTTCCAGTCGATCGCCGGCACCGAACGGGCCAACCGCAGCTTCGGCGTCAGCCTCGCGCTGCTGCGCGAGGCGCGCGCGGCGGCGCAGTCGCTGCAACGCGGCCCCCTCGGCGACAACGTGATGTATTTCGAAACCGGCCAGGGCAGCGCCTTGTCGGCCGACGCCCACCACGGCGTCGACCAGCAGACCTGCGAGGCCCGCGCCTACGGCGTGGCACGCGCCTTCGAGCCGCTGCTGGTCAATACCGTGGTCGGCTTCATCGGGCCCGAGTACCTGTACGACGGCAAGCAGATCACGCGCGCCGGGCTCGAGGACCACTTCTGCGGCAAGCTCCTGGGCGTGCCGCTCGGCTGCGACATCTGCTACACGAACCATGCCGAGGCCGATCAGGACGACATGGACAACCTGCTCACCCTGCTCGGCGTGGCCGGCGTGAACTACGTGATGGGCGTGCCCGGCGCGGACGACGTCATGCTCAACTACCAGAGCACCTCGTTCCACGACGCGCTCTACCTGCGCGACGTGCTGGGCCTGCGCCACGCACCGGAGTTCGAGGCCTGGCTGCAGGCCATGCGGGTCATCGGCCGTGACGGCCGCCCGCTGGCAGCGCCGGCGCCCGCCCTGCTGCCGCTGCTGGACCGCCTGGCGGGGGGCGCCGCGCCGGGCGGATAAGCGCCCTGGCCGCGCGCCCGCAGCGGGGATCACGACAGGAGGACGCCCGATGAATGAAGTGGCCCACACCGAGCTCTGGCGCACCCTGCGCACGCTGACCCCGGCGCGCATCGCCCTCGGCCGCAGCGGCAGCGCGCTGAGCACCGACGAGGTGCTGCGCTTCGGCCTCGCCCACGCCCGCGCGCGCGATGCGGTCCAGGTCGCGCTCGACGTGGCGCAACTGCAGCGCGACCTGGGCGCGGCGGGTTTCGACAGCATTTGCGTGCATGGCGCGGCGCACGATCGCATGCAGTATCTGCTGCGGCCGGACCTGGGGCGGCGGCTTTGCGCCGGGGGGCGCGAAGCGCTGCAGGCGACGGCGGCGACGGCGGAGGTCGACCTCTGCCTGGTGCTCGCCGACGGCTTGTCCGCCGGCGCCGTGCAGCGACACGCGCTGCCCGTCCTGCACGCGTTTCGCGTTCTTGCGCAGGGGCGCTGGACGCAGGCGCCGGTGGTCGTCGCCGAGCAGGGCCGCGTGGCGCTCGGCGACGAGATCGGCTCCTGCCTGCAGGCGCGCCTGGTGGCCGTGCTGATTGGCGAGCGGCCCGGCCTGTCGGCGCCGGACAGTCTGGGCATCTACCTCACCCATGGCCCCCGGATCGGACGGACCGATGCCGAGCGCAACTGCATCTCCAACGTGCGGCCGGAGGGCCTGCCTTACGCCGAGGCCGCACGGCGCATGGCATGGCTGGTGCAGGAGGCGCTGCGGCGGCAGCTGACGGGCGTGGCACTGAAGGACGAAACGGCGCCGACCGGCCTCGAGGGCGACGCAGGCAACCGGCCGGGGTGATCGGCCCGCTCGCCGCGGCCGGCTCGCCCCGCGAACCCAGGCCGCGGCGGGGTCAAGCCGCGGCTCAGCGGCGCTCGGCCCGCATTTCCTCGAGTAGGGCCACGCAGGGGTTGTCGGCCTCGACGCTCGGCGCGATCAGCGCGAGCAAGGCGGCCACCGGGGCAACGACCGCGCCGAGCGCGACGGCGCCGGCGCCACGGGCGATCAGCGGCCCGGTCTGCACGCCCGCATCAGGCGCCTTGAAGCTGCCGCGCACGTACAGCGGCGAGCGCAGCGACAGGATGCGCATGCCGCCCTTTGACTGGGGCCGCACGACCAGATCCAGCTGCTCGTCGGCCAGGCTGGCCGCGCCCTCGACATCGATGCGCGCGTTCTCGGTGTCGAACAGGAAGACCCGCGGGCGCATCAGGCCATCGGCAACGCCGAGATCGGCCACCACGCAGTTGATCTGCACTTCGTCGTCGCCGAACAGTTTGGTCACGAGGTAGCTGCCAACGTTGAGCCCGGCGATTTCCATCAGCCCGCGGCTGATCGCGCCGTCATTGAGGATCAGCCGGATCTCGCCGTCGGCGCTGCCGAGCAGGGCGGCGACCGAGTTGCCGCGGCCGCGCAGGTCGATCTCGCCGTTGAGTTCGCCCAGGCTGGTCTGCATCGCCTCGAAGCCGGCGAACAGCGCCTTCAGCGTGAGGCGGCGCGCCTTCAGGCGGGCGTGCCCGCGCATCGGCGCTGCGCGGCCGTCCACCCGCACCAGGCCTTCCAGCCGGCCGCCGGCGATGCCGAAGCGCAGCGGGTCGAGGCGCAGTTCGCCGTCGTTCAAGAGCAGATGCGTCTGCATGTCGGTGAACGGGAGCTGCTCGCCGCGGTCCAGGCGCTGCCCGGTGAAGCGCACGTTGGCGTCCATCGCCCGCCAGCGGTCGGTCCTGAACGGTTCCACCGGCAGCACGCGCTCAGGCGGCTGCTCGGCACGGCGCGCGCGCGGCGCGTCGTAGTCGGCGCCGACCAGCGGCGCGAGATCGGCAAAGCGCAACAGGCGGGAGCTGATCTCACCTTCGAGCCGCGCGCGCGGCTCGGCCGCAGTAAAGCTGAGGTTGCCGCGGATGTCGCTGTCGCCGACGCGACCGCTGAAGTCGCGGTAGTGGAAGACCGCGCCCCCGGGGCGCTGCAGTTCGGCACTCAGCCGCCCGCTGGTCGCATACGCGCCGGAGTCGGGCAGCGCAACCCCGGTCAGCGGAAAGAGATCGGCGAGATTGGCGCCGCGCAGGCTCAGCTGCAGGTCGAGCGCGGCGAGCGCGCGCGGGTCGGTCAGCGTGCCCACCACCGTGGCGTGGGTGTTGCCGACATGCACGTCGGCCTGGAGCGGAAAGGGGCGCGCCGCGTCGTGCAGTGCGAGCAGGCCGCCGGTCTTGCCGCTGCCCGTGAACGGCTGGCCGCGGTAGCGGCCCTTCGCCTGCCAGCCGAAGGCGTAGTCCGGCGCCGCCGCCTCGCCGTCTGCCGCTTGCGGCGTCGCCTCGTCGTTCGCGGCTGGCGCCGCCGCGCCGCGGCCGATCAGCTCGCGGAACGGAATCGCCTGCGCGAGCGGGTCGATCGTCAGCGCCACCTCGGCCGCGCTGATCGCATCGGCCAGCGCGACCTGGCCGCGGTCGAAGGCGATCTCGCCGATGTCCAGCGTCCAGCGCTGCGCTTCGGGCTCCTCATCCTGGTCGAACACCCAGTTGGCGTGCCCGTCCGCGCGGCGTTCGAGCCACACCGCCGGCTGCGTGACATCGACGCGGGCAATCGCCACCTCGCGCCGCAATAGCGGCAGCAGCGCGAGGCGCAACTTCACGCGTTCGAAGGTGGCGAACGCCGGTGATGCCGCCCAGGCCGGGTTGCCGATGCGCAGATCGGCCGCGCTGATGTCCATCCAGGGCACGACGCGACGCCAGCCTGCGGCCCGCGCATCGCGCCGCCAGTCCACGCTCAGCTCGCCGTTGATGGCGAAGGGCCGGCCGAGCGCCGCCGAGGCGCGCTCGTTCAATATCGGCCGCAGACGGTTCCAGTCCGCGGTGGCGAGCAGGATCGTCGCGGCTGCCAGCAACAGCACGACGACTAGTCCGATCACGGTGAACAGCTTCCCGATGCGCCTCACGATGGCTGAGCTCCTTGGTCCGGCCGCGGGCCCCTTGCCGCACGCTGCTGGTCCACAGCGGCCCGAACGAGGCCTCCGTTTCCTGATCGACTGCGCGGCGGATCGATGATTCCCGTGCGGCGGTGCCCTGCACTAAGCGCTTGGCACCCGCGCCGTCGAACCGGGCAAACCATCGTTGTCTGATTTGACGACAGCTCCTCGGCAACACCAGGGTGCCCCTGGTTGTCGAATGCGGTGTACCGCGGCGGGTATGCAGATGCGGCTTGGCTGCCACCGGACGATGCCGGAAGGTCGGCGTTTCGCGTTCTGGGGGCACGGTTCCACACGTTTAACGGGCGAAACCTGCTTATGTCGACGCACGTCACACGGAAACCCCTAGTACTTGTGCCAGCCTGCAGCCAAACGCTGGGCGAGGCCCCCTTTCACATCGTCGGCCAAAAGTACGTCGAAGCCGTCACCCTGGCGGGCTGTCAGGCCTTGATCGTGCCCGGCGGCGAACCGGTGGATGCGATGCTCCTGCTCGACCTCGCGGACGGCGTGCTGCTGACCGGCTCCCCTTCGAATGTGCATCCGCGGTGGTATGGCGAGGAAGTCCGTGATCCGGCGCTGCCGCAGGATGTCCAGCGCGACGCGTGGGTGCTCCCCCTGATACCGCAGGTGCTCACTCGCGGCATACCGCTGCTGGCCATCTGCCGCGGTTTGCAGGAAACCAACGTGGCACTGGGGGGCAGCCTGCATCAGGCCGTCCACGAAACATCGCCCTTCGATGACCACCGGGCTGCGGAGGACGCCCCGGCCGCTCAGGCGTATGGCCCGGCCCATGTCGTGAAGATCGAACCCGGTGGCGTGTTGTCCGCCCTGCTGGCGGTTGATGCAATCACGGTGAACTCCCTCCATGGCCAGGGCCTGAAGCGTCTGGCGCCACGCATCCGCGTGGAGGCTCGGGCACTTGATGGCTTGGTGGAGGCCTGTTCGGTGCTCGATGCGCCGGGCTTCAATCTGTGCGTGCAATGGCACCCCGAATGGAATGCCGCCGAGAGCGCGGTGTCGATGCGCCTGTTGCAGGGCTTCGGCGATGCATGCCGGAGCTACCGGGACAGCCGCGCCAATCCCTGATCGATGCCCGCGACCTTGCACGCGATTGCCTACGAACGCCGACCCGCTGCGGCCGACTCTGGAGGTAGTGACCATGACCAGCAAACTCGGCTTCAGCTTCAACGATCTGGAAAACTGGTTGAACCAGCGCCAGGTGACCGAGATCGAGTGCCTCGTTCCCGACCTCACCGGTGTCGCGCGCGGCAAGATCCTGCCGCGCGCGAAGTTCACCGAGGACCGGGGCATGCGCCTCCCCGAGATGGTGGTGGCGATGGGGGTGACGGGTGAGTTTCCCGAGGAGGGGCCCTACTACGAGGTCATCAGCCCGACGGACCACGACATGCACCTGCGACCGGATCCGAGCACGGTGCGCATCGTGCCCTGGGCGGTCGATCCCACCGCACAGGTGATCCACGACTGCTACGACCGAAGCGGCGGGCTCGTGCCCTACGCCCCGCGATCGGTGCTGCGGAACATCTGCAAGCGCTACGAGGCGGAAGGCTGGACGCCGGTTGCGGCGCCCGAGCTCGAGTTCTATCTGGTCGCGCGCAACACCGACCCCGACGTGCCGCTGCAACCACCGGTCGGTCGCAGCGGCCGCAGCGAGACCTCGCGGCAGGCCTACTCGATCGACGCGGTCAATGAGTTCGACCCCCTGTTCGAGGACATCTACGCGTACTGCGAAAAGATGGAGCTCAACGTCGACACCTTGATCCACGAGATCGGTGCCGGCCAGATGGAGATCAACTTCTTCCATGCGCATCCCCTCGGGCTCGCGGACGAGGTGTTTCTGTTCAAGCGCACGGTGCGCGAGGCCGCGCTGCGGCACGACATGTTCGCGACCTTCATGGCCAAGCCCATCGCGGATCAGCCGGGCAGCGCGATGCATGTGCACCAAAGCGTGCTGGACAAGGCCGGACGCAACCTCTTCAGCAACGAAGACGGCTCCCCCAGCCCCGAGTTCTATTGGTACATCGGCGGCCTGCAGCGCTACCTGCCGGCCTGCATGGCCCTGTTCGCGCCTTACGTGAACAGCTATCGCCGGCTGGTGCGCTCGACCGCTGCGCCGATCAACATCGAATGGGGCACCGACAACCGCACCGTGGGCATCCGCTCGCCGGTCGCCGCGCCCTCGGCGCGACGCGTCGAGAACCGCGTGATCGGTGCCGATGCGAATCCCTATGTGGCGCTGGCCGCGACCTTCGCCTGCGGCTACCTGGGCATCAAGAACAAGATCGACGCGACGCCCGAATGCACGGGCAATGCCTATCTCGGCGAGTACCATTTGCCCCGTAGTCTGGACGAGGCCCTCGAATTGTTGCGTGCCGAGCAGGATCTGCGCGAGGTGCTGGGCGATTCGTTCGTGATCGTGTACTGCGCGATCAAGGAGATCGAGCACGCGGAGTTCATGAAGGTCATCTCGCCCTGGGAGCGTGAGCACCTGCTGCTGCACGTCTGAGCCGAAGCGCGAGAGCGCCCTTGACCTAGGGCAACGACGCCCAGGCCCAGGCCTGGATGCGAACAGGCAAGGAGGAGTCAGCCATGACCGCTTCCACGATTGACTGGCATCAGCGTGCCGGCGAGTTGCGCCTGGACGGCCGCCTGGTCGTCGACGGGCGCCGGCGTGCGGCCTGCGACGGCGCAACGTTCGACAAGCGTTCGCCGATCGACGGCCGCGTGCTGCCCGGCATCGCGCGCGGTCGCGCTGCGGACGTCGATCTCGCCGTCCGCAGCGCCCGTCAAGCCTTTGAGGACGGCCGATGGCGCTTCCAGAGCCCGGCCGAGCGCAAGAAGGTCCTGCTGGCCTTCGCCCAGCGCATCGTCGCCTGCGCCGACGAACTCGCCCTGATCGAGACCCTGGACATGGGCAAGCCCATCGCTCGGGCACTCGACACCGATCTGCCGGCCACCGCGCGGACGATTGCCTGGTACGCGGAAGCAGTGGACAAGCTCTACGACGAAGTCGCGCCGACCGGTCCGCACGCGCTGGCCTTGATCACGCGCGAACCGCTGGGTGTGGTGGGCGCCATCGTGCCGTGGAACTATCCGCTGCTGATGGCGGCCTGGAAGTTGGGCCCGGCGCTGGCGGCCGGCAACAGCGTGGTCCTCAAGCCGAGCGAACGATCGCCCTTCAGCGCGCTGCGCCTGGCAGAACTGGCGCTCGAGGCCGGCTTGCCGCCGGGCGTGCTGAACGTGATTCCCGGCTTCGGTGATGAGGCCGGCGAGGCCTTGGCGATGCACGACGACGTCGATGGCATCGGCTTCACCGGGTCCACTCGCGTGGGCCGGCGCATGTTCGAGTATGCCGGCCGATCGAACCTCAAGCGCGTGTATACGGAGCTTGGCGGCAAGTCCGCGATGCTCGTCTTCGACGACTGCGCCGACCTCGATCGCGCTGCGCGTGCCGCCGCCGCGGGCATGTTCTACAACCAGGGGGAGTCGTGCAACGCGCCTTCGCGATTGCTGGTGCAGCGGCGCATCGCCGATCGGTTCATGGAAGCCTTGCTGGCGCATGCGCAGCACTACCAGCCGGACGATCCGCTGCTGCCCGCGACCGGCATGGGCGCACTGGTCGATGAGGCGCACACCTGCCGCGTGCTCGACTTCATCAAGGCGGGCAACAGCGAAGGCGGGCATTGCCTGACCGGGGGCCGGCGGGTGCGCGAAGGTAGCGGTGGCTGCTATCTGGAGCCCACCGTCTTCGACGCCGTGCAGCCCGCGATGCGGATCGCACGCGAGGAGATCTTCGGCCCGGTCGTGTCGGTGCTGCGCTTCGACAGCGAAGCGGAGGCCGTCGCCATGGCCAACGACAGCCCCTACGGCCTGCAGGCGGGTCTGTGGAGCGACGACGTCCATCGCGCCCATCGCGTGGCACGCACGCTGCGCGCCGGCACGGTGCACGTCAACCAGTACGACGAGGACGACATCACCGTCCCCTTCGGCGGCGTCAAGCAGAGCGGCAACGGCCGCGACAAGTCGCTTCACGCCTTCGACAAGTACACCGCGCTCAAGACCACCTGGTTGCGCATCGACCCCGCCTGAGGAGTTCGCCATGCCCCGGACACGAAATGAGCGACCGATGGCGCACACGGCCGCGGCGGCATCGGCCAGCCCTGAAGTTCCTCCGCTGCCGGATTAGGTCATGGCGACATCCTTCACCGATCACGTGTCCAGCTACTACGCGGCCACCGCTTTGCCGCAGCCGGTGCGGCCCGTGCTGCGTGGCAGCGCGCAAGCCGATGTGTGCATCATCGGGGCCGGCTACACCGGCCTGTCGGCGGCGCTCGAGCTGGCCGAAAGCGGCTACCGGGTGGTGGTGCTCGAGGCCGCCAGGGTGGGTTGGGGCGCCTCCGGCCGCAACGGCGGGCAGATCGTGCACAGCTACTCGCGCGACCTGGACGTGATCGAGGCGCGCTATGGCGCGGAAGTGGCCGCGCCGCTGGCCGCGATGGCGTTCGAGGGGGCGGCGATCATTCGCGAGCGCGTGCGTCGCTACGGCATCGATTGTCAGTTGCGCGATGGCGGGGCATTCGCTGCGATCACAGCGCGCCAGTTCAGGCATCTGGCGGCGCAGAAGGCACTGTGGGAGCGCCACGGACACCCGGGCCTGCAGCTGCTTGAAGGCGCGGCGAGCCGGGCCATCGTCGCGTCGCGTCGCTATGTCGGTACGCTGGTCGATCCCACCGGCGGCCACTTCCACCCTTTGCGGCTTGCCCAGGGCGAGGCCCGGGCGTTCGAAGCGCTGGGCGGGCGCATCCATGAACAGAGCGCCGCCCGCCGCATCGAACGGGGGGACCAGGTGGTCGTCCATACCGAGCAGGGACAGGTGCGCGCCCGCTTCGCGATCGTCGCCTGCAATGCCTACATTGGCGATCTGGAACCACGCCTCAGCGCCCGCTCCATGCCTTGCGGCACCCAGATCGTGGCCACCGAGCCGCTGGGCGAGCAGGCCACCGAGCTGATACCGTCGGGGTACTGCGTCGAGGACTGCAACTTCCTGCTGGACTACTTCCGGCTGTCTGCTGACAAGCGCCTGCTGTACGGTGGCGGCGTGATCTACGGCGCACGCGACCCACTGCATATCGAAGCGCTCGTGCGACCGAAAATGCTGAAGACCTTCCCGCAACTCGCCGGCGTTCGCATCGACTACGCCTGGACGGGCAATTTTCAGCTCACCCTGTCGCGCCTTCCCGACGTCGGGCGGCTTGCGCCGAACATCTACTACTCCCACGGTTGTTCGGGACACGGCATCACCTTCACTCACCTGATCGGACGCGTGCTGGGACAGGCCATCGATGGACAGGCCTCGCGCTTCGATGCCTTTGCCCGTCTTCCGCACTACCCCTTCCCGGGAGGGCGGCTGCTTCGCGTACCGATTACCGCCGTGGCGGCGTGGTATTACCAGATGCGGGACAGCCTGGGTCTGTGACCGCCTGATCTGCCGATCGGCACGCCGAGATGCGCCAGCAGCCGGCCCCACGCCCTACTCGCCCACCTTCCCCCGCCCCGCCTTGACCGAAGCGCGCCGCGCCTTGCCCTCCAGGCGCCGGGTGACGGAGGCGCGCGTCGGCCGGGTGGCGCGGCGCGCCTTGGGCGGTGCCGCCACGCGGTCGATCAGCTCTTCCAGCCGGCGCAGCGCCTCGGCGCGGTTCTTCTCCAGGCTGCGGAACTTCTGCGCCTTGATGATCACGATGCCGTCCTTGCTGATGCGCTGGTCGCCCAATTGCAGCAGGCGCGTGCGGATCGCCTCGGGCAGGCTGGAGGCGGCGATGTCGAAGCGCAGATGCACCGCGTTCGACACCTTGTTCACGTTCTGCCCGCCCGCGCCCTGGGCGCGGATCGCGCTGATCTCGACTTCGTCGGGCGAGACGGCCACGTGGGGGCGCATCGGCGTGGGCCTTGCGGTTCAGGCGTCGGCGAGCGCCGCCCTGCCCGCCTGGCGCGCCGCTTCTTCCTTGCGCGCCGCTTCGATGATCTGCATGACTTCGTCGACATCGGCGCAGCCGTCCTGCGCCCTGACGACCCCGCTGAGCGCGCTCTCGGGCTGAAGTTTGCCGGATTCGTACAGCGCCCAGATCTCCTTGCCGTATTCGGTGTCACGCAGATCGGGGGCGAACTGGCCGAAGTAGGCGGCGAGGTTGTCGACGTCGCGCTCGAGCATGGCGCGCGCGTTGTTGTTGGCCGCGGCGTCGACGGCCTGCGGCAGATCGATGATCACCGGCCCGTCGCGGTCAACCAGCACGTTGTATTCGGACAGATCCCCATGCACGATGCCGGCGCACAGCATGCGCACGACCTGGCGCACGAGATCGGCGTGGTAGCGCCACGCATCGTCCTCGCCGAGCACGACGTCGTTGAGCCGCGGCGCCGGTTCGCCGTCCTCGTCGGTCACCAACTCCATCAGCAGCACGCCCTCGTGAAAGTCATAGGGCGTCGGCACGCGCACGCCCGCTGCGGCGAGCAGGCGCAGCGCGTCGACCTCGGCGTGCTGCCACGCGGCTTCCTGTTCCTGACGGCCGTAGCGCGAGCCCTTGGCCATCGCGCGGGCCTGGCGGCTGTTCTTGACCTTGCGCCCCTCGGTGTAGTCGGCCGCCTTGTGGAAACCGCGCTTGTTGGCTTCCTTGTACACCTTGGCGCAGCGCAGCTCGTCGCCACACTGCACGACATAGACCATCGCTTCCTTGCCGCTCATGAGCTGACGCAGGACGGCATCGACGAGCCCGTCGGCCACCAGCGGTTCGATTCTGCTCGGGGTCTTCACGTGTGGGGTCGGGTCCTGGATGTGTTGCGGTCGGGGGCAGCGCGCAGCATATCAAGATACAGCGCCTCCACCTGTTCGCGCGCCCACGGCGTGCGCCGCAGGAACTTGAGGCTCGAGGCGAGGCTCGGCTCGTGATTGAAGCAGCGAATGTCGATCCGCCGTCCGAGCCCGGCCCAGCCCAAGCGCGCAACCAGTTCGGTCAGGATCCGCTCCAGCGTGAGGCCGTGCAGCGGATTG
>JANJTU010000130.1 GCA_024710965.1 Thauera sp.
CGAGGAATGGCTGCTCGACGCCGCACCGCCGAAGTACCCCTACGCCATCGACGCGGCGCTCGCCGCACGCGGCGCGCCGCTCTACGCCGAATACTGCGCCGGCTGCCACGGCGCCAGCGGGCAGGACTTCCGCGGCGCGCAAGTCGGCCACGTCACGCCGCTCGCCGACATCGGCACCGACCGCCACCGCCTCGACTCCTTCACTCCCGAGCTCGCACAGAACCTCGGCGCCGTCTATGCCGGCTACCCGTGGCGCTTCAGCGGTTTCCGCAAGACCTTCGGCTACGCCAACATGCCGCTCGACGGCCTGTGGCTGCGCGGCCCCTACCTGCACAACGGCTCGGTACCGACGGTGCGCGACCTCCTCGAACCGGCGTCGCGGCGCCCGGCGAGCTTCTGCCGCGGCTACGACGTCATCGACCGCGACAAGCTCGGCTTCGTCAGCGACGTATGCGAGGAAGGCGCGCGCGCGTACTTCCGCTACGACACGGCGATCCCCGGCAATGGCAACGGCGGCCACGAGGGCGGGCCCTACGGCACCGAACTGGCCGCCGGGGACAAGGCCGCGCTGGTCGAATACCTCAAGACCTTCTGATGCCGGAGGCGGCAAGATGCAAGCCACGAACGAGAACAACACGGGCGCCCCGGGCAACGATCCCCTCGCGCCCCCGCACGGGCACCGCTGGTTGTGGATCGCACTGACCGTGCTGCTCGCCGCCGGCGTCGCGCTCGCCTACCTCGGCTGGTACCGCTTCCTGCGCGAGGAGGCACAACCGGCGTGGGTCACCGCCACCCCCGAGATGCGCTGGAAGTACGGCTCGATCGGCGCGGAGAACGACGCCGGCATACCGTACTGGATCTTCTATGTGCTGCCGCGCATCTTCCCCGAGAAGCTCCCGGGCGCGGGCGGCTACGCGTCGCTCGGCGTCGCGTGGGAACAGGGCATGGAGCTGCCGATCGGCTTCACCAAGAAGACCGTCGGCTTCCCGCGCGTCGCCAACACCTGCGCCGCCTGCCACACCGCCAGCTACCGCAGCCGCCACGACGAGAACCCCACCTACGTCATCGCCGGGCCCGGCCACACGCTCAACCTCGAAGCGTTCTTCCGCTACCTCATCGACTGCGCCAAGGACCCCCGCTTCAACGCCGACAACCTGATGGCCGAGATCCGCCTGGTCACCGAACTGTCCTTCCTCGACCGCCTGCTCTACCGCTTCCTGATCATCCCGATCACGCAGAAGCGCCTGCTCGAGCGCGAACAGCAGTTCGCCTGGCTCTACCGCGAGGACTTCCCGCCCTGGGGGCGCGGCCGCGACGACGCGATGAACCTGACCAAGTACTTCATGATCCGCTGGCCGATGGACGACAGCCTGGGCCCGACCGACATGCCCTCGCTGTGGAACCTGAAGAAGTATGATCCGGCCAAGGGCATGCGCATGAACTTCGCCGGCGACAGCCACGATCCCTTCTCGGTGATCATCGACTCGGCGCTCGGCCTGCTCGGCGCGGCGCCGAAGGACAACGACGAGTTCCTGGAGCAGGTGCGCTGGATCCAGGGCTACGTCTCGGCGCGGCCGGCACCGAAGTACCCCTTCCCGATCGATGCGGCACGCGCCGAGCAGGGCAAGGCGGTGTTCGACGCCCACTGCGCCGCCTGCCACGCTTCGGCGCGCACCGGCACCGTGGTGCCGCTCGCGGAGGTCGGCACCAGCCGCGACCGCCTCGACACCTGGAACGAACGCGCCGCGCGCGAGGCCAACCGGGTGGTGCGCGAGATGGGGATCGAGCGGCCGGGCCTGGTGGAGGAGCCGCTCAAGGGCTACATCGCCGCCTTCCTCGACGGCATCTGGCTGCGCGCGCCTTACCTGCACAATGGCTCGGTGCCGACGCTGCGCGACCTGCTCGAGCCGCCGGAGCGGCGCCCGTCTTCATTCTGGCGCGGCTACGACGTCTATGACCCGGTGCGCGTCGGCTTCGTCACCAGCGGCGCCGAGGCCGAGCGCATCGGCACGCGGCACGACACCGGCCTCAAGGGCGGCGGCAACCAGGGCCACGCCTTCGGCACCGGGTTGCCGGACGCGGACAAGGAGGCGCTCGTCGAGTATCTGAAGACGCTGTGAGCCCCCGCTCGCGCATCGAACGCAGAGCGGGCAGCGCGGGCGCTGACGGCGGGCAGGGACGGCAGGGGGCGAGCGGCGGGGCGCCGCGGGCGGGGCACGCCGGGGCGGGATGCGCCGCCCGCGTGCCATCCCGGCCGCAGCCTTACTGGTCGGCCTTGCGCGCCTTGGTCTCGGGGCGGAAACGGCTTTCGAGATAGGCGGCGAACTCCGCTCCCGCCTCGTGGTGGCGCAGGCCGAGTTCGACCGTCGCCTTCAGGTAGCCGAGCTTGGAGCCGCAGTCGTAGCGCACGCCCTGGAACTGGTAGGACAGCACCGCCTCTTCCTTCAGCAGCGAGGCGATCGCGTCGGTGAGCTGCATCTCGCCGCCCGCACCCGGCTTGAGCGCGCGGATGTGGTCGAAGATGCGCGGCGTCAGGATGTAGCGCCCGACCACCGCCTGCGTCGTCGGCGCCTCCTCGGGCTTGGGCTTCTCGACGATGCCGGTCACGCGCTGCACGCTGCCGGTCTGGGCCTCGGTGCTGACGATGCCGTACTGGCGTGTTTCCTCGCGCGGCACGTTCATGGTGCCGAGCACCGAGCAGCGGTTGTAGTTGTAGACGTCGACCATCTGCTTCATGACCGGCGCGTCGTCCTTGGTGTCGAGCAGGTCATCGGCGAGGATCACCGCGAAGGCCTCGTCGCTGACGACGTGGCTGGCGCACAGCACGGCATGGCCGAGGCCGAGCGCCTCGGACTGGCGGATGTAGATGCAGTTGACGCCCTTCGGCACCGTCTTGCGCACGATCTCGAGCAGCTCCTTCTTGCCGCGCGCCTCGAGTTCGGTCTCGAGTTCGTAGGCCTTGTCGAAGTGGTCCTCGATCGAGCGCTTGGTGCGGCCGGTGATGAAGATCATGTCGGTGATGCCGGCGGCGACCGCCTCCTCGACCGCGTACTGGATCAGGGGCTTGTCCACGATCGGCAGCATTTCCTTCGGGCTCGCCTTGGTGGCGGGCAGGAAGCGCGTGCCCATGCCGGCAACCGGAAAGACCGCCTTGGTGACTTTCTTCATCGTTGTTCGACTCCGCTTTGACTTTGAGTGTTGTGCATTGAAACGCCGGCGCCCACGCCGGCCGGACAGCGGCCGCCATGATGCGCCATCGGATGGCGGCTGGCATCAGGCATTTGTAATATTCTCGTTCACCAGGGCGCGCAGCCCGGCCTCGTCCAGGATGGCGACGCCGAGCGCCTCGGCCTTCGCCAGCTTGGAGCCGGCGTCCTCGCCGGCG
>JANJTU010000173.1 GCA_024710965.1 Thauera sp.
CTCGACGTGTCGCACCGCGATCGCGAGCAGGTCCTTGGCACGCATCTCCAGCACGTTCTTGACGACGATCTCGCCGCCCTGCGCCGCAGCGGGGTGAGGGCTGAGCACAGCGCCCAACGCCAGGACGGCGGCGAACGAACATAAGAGGGTTCTCATTGAATGACTCCCGAATCAATGTTGTCGGACGACAGCGAATCTGCACACACACGACGCACGCTCAATACCCCAGCAGCCGCGGCAGCCACAGGCTCAGCACCGGGAAGAAGGCGATCACGAACAGTGCGGTGACTTGGGCAAGCACGAAGGGATGGATGCGGGCGACGATCTCCTCGACGGTCGAGCCACCGATGCCCGAGGCGACGAACAGGTTCTCGCCGAGCGGCGGGGTCATGAAGCCGATCGACAGCGCGCAGATGAGGACAATGCCGACGTGGGTGGGATCGGCGCCGAGCATGTACATCACCGGCAGCAGCACCGGCACCAGGATCATGATCGCCGCCAGCGTCTCCATGAACATGCCGACGAAGAGCAGGAACACGATCATGATCGTCCAGATCAGGTACATGTTCTCGGTCAGGCTCAGCAGCGAGGCCGCCACCGTGGCCGGGATCTGCTGCTCGACCAGCAGGCGGCCGAACACCGTCGCCGCAAACAGGATCAGCAGCACGCGGCCGGTGATCCAGGTCGTCGTGCGCAGCGAATTGAGCAGCGCGGCGAACTTCAGCTCGCGGTGCAGGAAGAAGCCGACGAAGAGCGTGTAGAAGATCGCCACGATCGCCGACTCGGTCGGCGTGAACAGCCCCGTGTAGATGCCGCCGAGGATGATCACCGGCGCCAGCAGCGACCAGATGCCACGCCGCAGCGCGCCGCCGATGTCGCCGAAGGACCAGCGCTCGGTCAGGCCGCGGTAGCCGCGCTTCTTCGAGATCAGGTAGTTCATCGTCAGCAGGCTGCCCGCCATCACCAGGCCGGGGACGACGCCGGCGACGAAGAGCTTGGGGATCGACAGCGAGGCGAACTCGCCGAACTTCGCCACCGCCTCGGCCGGGGGCGCGAGGCCCAGCGCCGAGATGCCGAAGATCACCATCGGGATCGAGGGCGGGATGATGATGCCCAGCCCGCCCGCCGAGGCGGTCACCGCCGAGGCGTAGCTCTTCTCGTAGTGGCGCTTGGCCATCGCCGGGATCATCAGCATGCCCACCGCCGCGGTCGTCGCCGGGCCGGAGCCCGAGATCGCGCCGAAGAACAGGCAGGCGAGCACGGTCGCCGCGCCCAGGCCACCGGTGATCGGCCCGGCCATGGTCTCGGCGATGTCGACCAGGCGCTTCGAGATGCCGGCCGCCTCCATCAGCGCGCCGGCGAGCACGAAGGCGGGCAGCGCCATCAGCGGGAAGCTGCCGACCGAGGTGAAGGCGATCTGGACGAAGGCGATCGGGTTCTTTTCCAGCACCATGAAGGCGACCATCGCCGAGCCGGCGAGCGACACCGTGATCGGCGCGCCCAGCAGCAGCAGGACGAAGAAGCCACCGAACAGGATGGCTACCAGATACTCTTCCATTGCTCTGTCTCCTTGCCGGGGCGGGGGCTTAGTTGTTCGCCGCGGCGGCGGCCGCGCGCTTGATGTTTTCGATCTCCTCGGCTTCCGGGTCGAGGATCTCGACGCCCTTGAACAGCGTCAGGTAGTTGTTCCACAGGATGCGGATCGACATCAGCAGGAAGGCGACCGGCAGGATCATGTAGAAATACTTCATCGGGATACCGGTGGTCTGCGACTTCCAGAACAGGTTCATGCGGTTGAAGACGAAGTCGTAGCTCAGCCAGACGAAGTAGAGGTTGAAGCCGACCCACAGCAGGTCGGCGATGGCCTCGCTGACCTTCTTCACCACCGGCGGGAAGAAGCGGAAGTGGAAGGCGACGCGGTTGTGCGCCGACATCTTGGCGGCGACCACCGCGCCCAGATAGGCGAACCAGACGAACATGTAGGTCGCCAGTTCCTCACCCCAGGGGATGGAGTAAAGGAAGAACTGGCGCAGCAGGATCTGGACGAAGAGCAGGATGACGAACAACGCCAGGAGCGTTTCGCACAGATACTCTTCCACGTTGGCGAAGAAGTTGAGGATGGCTCGTTTCGCGGACATGGCGAACACTCCCTGACTGGAGCCACGATGCCCCCGTCGCGCTCCGGCGCCGCCCGCGGCGGGCGGTGGCGGAGTACGGGAACGGCTGCGTCGCGGCGTGGGGGATGGACGGGGTTCGGGTTGGGTGGCGGGTCGGCCCGGGCCGCCCGGCGCGCGATGCGGGCTTCACGCCCGCCCCAGCGCGCGCCGGGCGGCGCCGGCGGCGCGAACTCAGCGCCCCAGGGCCTTCAGCGCGGCGTCCAGCTTGTCCTTGCCGCCGATGCTCTTGTAGAACTTCGGCCACACCTGCGTGGTCGCCTTCTCGATCCACTCGCGCTCGCCGTTCGCCGGGTCGCTGATCTCCATGCCCTTGGCCTGGAGCTCCTGGCGGATCTTGTCCTCGGTCTCGAGCAGGTACTTGAAGCTGTGCTCGGTGGCAGCCTGGCCGGCCTCGAGGATGGCCTTCTGCACGTCCGGCTGCTGCGCCTGGAACACCTGCTCGCTCATGATCAGCGGCTCGAGCGAGAAGATGTAGCGGATGTTGGTGACGTACTTCTGCACCTCGTTGAACTTCATCGCCGAGACCGTGATGTAGGGATTGTCCTGGCCATCGACGACGCGCTGCTGCAGCGCGGTGAAGGTTTCGGCCCAGGACATCGGCGTCGGGTTGACGCCCCAGGCCTGGTAGGAGGCGATCATGATCTCGTTCTTCGGTACGCGGATGACGAGGCCCTTGAGGTCGTCCAGCGTCTTCACCGGCCGCTTCGAGTTGGTCAGCACGCGAAAGCCCGAATAGGCCCAGCCGACGATGCGCACGCCGGCGTCGCGGATCGTGTTCTCGCCGAGTTGCTTGCCGATCTCGCCCTGGGTGAGCTTCTTCGCGTCTTCGGCGCTCTGGATCACGTAGGGCAGCGTCAGCACGCCGACCGAGGGCGAGAACGGGGTGACGTTGTTGATGGCGAGGATGGAGAAGTCGAGCAGGCCCATCGAGGCGTTGTTCACCGTGTCCTGCTCGTCGCCGAGCTGGCCGTTCGCGAACAGGTCCACCTTGTGCTTGCCGCCGCTCTTCTCGCTGAAGGCCTTGGCAAAGCTGGTGCCGAGCTCCCACTGCGTGCCGCCGGCCGCATCGCCGATCGCCATCTTGAAGGTCGCGGCCATGGCCGAGGGCGCACCCATCAGCAGGCTGGCGGCGGTGATCAGCGGTACGAGTACGGATTTCCTGAGTTTCATCTTTGTCTCCTCTATCGTTCGATAGTTGTTGGAATGGTGCTTCAGGCTACGGCGGCTGCAGGGCTGACCCGCCCCGCTTCGGGCGGATCACAGGGGAAAGCGCGGGTGCTTACAGGACCTCGTCCTTCAGGTGGTACCAGCGGTACAGGAAGCGCTGGCCGAAGCGGCGGAAGGGGGCGAAGGCCTCCGAGACCACCATTTCGCGGATGTTCGGGAAGGGCAGCCTGGAGGTGAAGATCGGCAGGTCGAGCGCCTTGCCCTGGCCGGCGATCCACTGCGCCAGGCGGCGGCCGGCCTGGGCCGAATACATGACGCCGTTGCCGCCATAGCCGAGCGCGTAGTAGATCGTCTGCGCCGGATCGGGCTGGTGGATGCGCGGCATCATGTCATGGCTGACGTCCACCCAGCCCCACCATGAATAATCGATCTGGATGCCTTCCAGGGCCGGAAACTTGCGGTACAGGTCGCGGATCAGGAACTGCTTGTACTTGTCCTGGGGCGCGTCGTGGCCGGTGATCGCGCTGCGGCTGCCGATCTGCACGCGGTTGTCGGGCATCAGGCGGTAGTAGTGGCGCAGCACGCGGGTGTCGGTGATGACCTGGGTCGTGCGGAAGTTGCAGGCGTCGATCTCGGCCGGCGTCAGCGGACGGGTGACGATCGAGTTCGACAGGATCGGCAGCAGGCGATTCTTCAGCTCGCGGTGCAGGCTGTTCGAGGTGTAGCCGCCGGTGGCGATGCCGACCGCGCGCGCGCGCACCACGCCGCCCGGCGTCTTCAGGTAATGCACGCCGTTCTTCGTCTCCCAGCCCTGCACCGGGCTCGCCGGGTGCACCCGGGCGCCGAGCGCGCGCGCCTTCTTCAGGTAGCCGAAGGCGAGCTTGCCGGCGTGGATGCCGATGCCTTCGGGCTCGTGCATGGCGCCGCAGGCTTCCTTGTCATCGACGTAGTCGCGCTTCACGGTGGCGGCGTCGAGGATGCGGGCGTCGTAGTTGAAGGTCTCGCGCAGCAGCTTGGCTTCCTTCTCCAGCACCGGCATCACCTTGTCGCGGTGGGCGATGTAGAGGTGGCCGCCGGGCTGCGGCTCGCAGTCGATGTCCTTGATCAGTTCCTTGAAGTTCTGCATGCCGTCGACGCACTCGCGGTGCATCTTCAGCGCGGTCTCCAGGCCCCAGCGCTCGATCCACTGCGAACGCTTGAGGCGGCCCGAGGCGCACTGCGCCTGCCCGCCGTTGCGCACGCTGCAGCCCCAGGCGCTGCGGTTGGCCTCGAGCACGGTGGCCTTGATGCCGTGTTCCTGGGCAAGAAAGATTGCCGTCGTCAGCCCGGTGAAGCCCGAACCGATGATCGCGACATCGACGTCGATGTCGTGCGTGATCGGGCCGTCGTCCTCGGGCGGCTCGCCGGCGGTGCCGATCCAGTAGGTCGGCGCGTAGTCGCGGCCATGGCCGGGGGTGGCCGATACCAGCGGATCGTAGGCCGGGTCGTAGGGGCGCGACGGCGGCGTGGCGCTGCCGCTGCCCGCCGGCGCCAGCTTCAGGGTGGCTGCATCCATGTTCGAACTCCTCGGGGTGTGCCAGCTGAGTCCGGGATCAGGCGCCGGCGACCGGCGGACGGTCCTTGCGGAAGGCGTTCTTGACCGCGATCCGGCCGTTGCGGAAGGTGAATACGTCGACCATGCGCGCCTCGATGCGCGTGCCGTCGGCCTTGGTGCCGCGGAAGGTGGTTTCCGACACGCCCCGATCGCCGACGACGAAGTGCTCGCCATCGAGCCAGGCGGCGTCGGGGAAGGTCTGCCAGGCGAGCTCGAAGCCCTGCCGTACCGCCTCGCGGCCGACGAAGCTGCGGCCCATCAGCTCGGGGCCGGCGACGGCGTGGAACACGCAGTCCTCATCCATCATGCTCATCAGCGCCTCGATGTCGTGGCGGTTCCAGGCGTCACCAAAGGCCTGCAGGAATTCGACGGTCGGCTGGGTCATTGCTGTCTCCATGTTGTTGGGGCGTTGCGCGGGCGGGCGGTGGATCGCGCTTGCTGCCGCCCTGGGTCACGGTTCCAGATTAGACCCCGCTGGCCAGGCCGCGTAGGGCCAGTTGGCTGCAATCGCTTGGTCCAGCCAGATCCCAGTCAGGACGCGACCTTCGCGCCTTCGGCCAAGGCGCGCACGACGCCCGCCAGGCGCTGCACGCCGGCCTCGATGCGCTCCTTCGGAATCGACGAGAAACCGAGGCGAAAGCAGTTCTGCGGCGGCGTCTGCGCGTCGAAGAAGACGGCCCCCGGCTCGATCAGCACGCCCGCCTTCTCCGCCTCGCGGCTCAGGCGCTCGGCATCGAGCCAGGCCGGCCCCTCCACCCAGCACGAGGAGCCGCCCGCCACCGGCACCGGGCGCAGTTCGGGCAGGTGGCGCGCCAGCGCCGCCGCCAGCACCTGGGCACGCTCGCGGTGCGCGGCCGACAGCCGCCGCATCAGCGCGTCGTAGTGGCCGAGCGACAGGAAGAGCGCGAAGGCGCGCTGCATGTAGGCGGTGGGGTGGCGCAGGTTCAGGCGGCGGATGCCGCGCAGCTCGCGGATCAGCTCGGCCGGGCCGACGACGTAGCCCAGGCGCAGGCCGGGCGCGAGGCTCTTCGACAGGCTGCCGACGTAGATCACGCGGCCGCTGCGGTCCAGGCTCTTCAGCGTCGGCACCGGCTCGCCCTCGAAGCGGTTCTCGCACTCGTAGTCGTCCTCGATGAGGACGAAGTCCGCCTCCTCGGCCGCGCGCAGCAGCGCCTCGCGCCGCGCGATCGGCATCGTCACCGTGGTCGGGCACTGGTGGCTGGGGGTCACGTAGACGTAGTCGCATTCGCGCAGGCGTTCGCCGACGATCATGCCTTCGGCATCGATCGGCAGATTGACGATGCGCGTGCTGCGGCTGCCGAAGATGTTGCGCGCGTCCGGATAGCCGGGGTTCTCCATGCCCACCGGGGTGTCGCTGCGCACCAGCAGGTCGGCGAGCAGGTAGAGCGCCTGCTGGGTGCCGACGGTGATGACGATCTCGTCGTCGGCCGCCCACACGCCGCGCCGCGGCAGCACGCGGGTGCGGATCTGCTGGATCAGCGACTCGTCGTCGCGCAGGATCATGTCCTGCGCCCATTCGCCGATCTCGAGCACGCTGAGCGTCTTCATGCAGCACTCGCGCCAGTCGGCGGTGGGAAACAGGGTGGGGTCAAACTGGCCGTAGACGAAGGGATAGGGGTAGTTCTGCCAATCCGGACGCTTCTGGATGTTGCGCTGCGCCGAGGGGCGGAAGCGGAAGCGCCGGCCCCAGTCGGGCGGCACCAGCGCGGCCGGCTCGGCCTTGTGCTCGGGGCGCGCGACGCGGCCCTTGAGGATGCCGGGATTGACGAAGTGGCCCTTGCGCTCGCGCGACACCAGGTAGCCCTCGTCCACCAGGTGCTGGTAGGCGATGACCACGGTGTTGCGCGCCACGCCGAGCTGCACCGACATCTCGCGGCTGGACGGGATCGGCACCTCGAGCGGCAGCTGGCCATCGAGGATCGCCGACACCAGCATCTGGCGGATCTGCCCTTGCAGGCTCAGGCCGCTGCCGGCCCAGCGCTGGAAGAACTGGTTCCACATCGTCCCGCCCGGTTTCGTGCTCATCGAGACTGGCCCTCCATGAACTTCGGCATCACGCGCCCGGCGCCGCGTTCACCACGGTTCAGGCCGCCTGCCGCGACGGCACCGCGGCCGCGATCATGCCGCTCTGCGGCGACGACGGTTCGGCGCTGTAGAGCTTGCGCGGCATGCGCCCGGCAAGGAAGGCCTCGCGCCCGGCCTGCACCGCCTTCTTCATCGCGCTCGCCATCAGCACCGGGTTGCGCGCGTGCGAGATCGCCGAGTTCATCAGCACCGCGTCGCAGCCGAGCTCCATCGCGATCGCCGCGTCCGAGGCCGTGCCGACGCCGGCATCGACCAGCACCGGCACCTTCGCGTTGTCGATGATCAGGCGCAGGTTCCGCGGGTTCAGGATGCCCATGCCCGAGCCGATGATCGAGGCCAGCGGCATCACCGCGACGCAGCCGAGCTCTTCCAGCATCCTCGCCTGGATGGGGTCGTCCGAGCAGTACACCATGACCTCGAAGCCCTCCTTCACCAGCGTCTCGGCCGCCTTCAGCGTCTCGGGCATGTTCGGGAACAGCGTCTGCGGGTCGCCCAGCACCTCGAGCTTGACCAGATCATGTCGTCGAGCCTCGGTTGACAACAACTCGCGCGCCAGGCGCAGCGTGCGCACCGCATCTTCTGCGGTATAGCAGCCGGCGGTGTTGGGCAGGTAGGTGAACTGCGCCGGCGGCAGGTAGTCGAGCAGACTCGGTTCGCCGGCGCTCTGGCCGATGTTGGTGCGGCGGATCGCGACGGTGACGATCTCGGCGCCGCTGGCGTCCACCGCCGCGCGCGTCTCGTCGAAGTCCTTGTACTTGCCGGTGCCCACCAGCAGGCGGGAGGAATAGGTCTTGCCGGCGATGATCAGCGGGTCGTTCATGCGGTGTCTCCTGCGAAGCTTCGGTCGTGGAATGCTGTTGTCGGTCGGCGCGTCAGGGCGAACCTTCGGGGGGCGGACCGTCGGGGCGGCGATGCTGTGGGGCGGGTCGCGGGCGCAGGATCAGCCGCCGCCGACGGCGACGATCACTTCGAGCCGGTCGCCGTCGGCGAGCAGCACGTCGGCATGGCGTGCCTTGGGCACCACGGCGCCGTTGCGCTCGACCGCGACGCGCTTGCCTTCCAGGCCCATCTGCGCGAGCAGCTCGCGCACCGAGAGCCGCGGCGGCAGCGGCCGCGCCTCGCCGTTGAAGATCAGGGTCGCCATCGCGCTGTTCATGCCTTCACCTCACACCTGCCGATAGACTTCGGCGCCGGCCTTGACGAACTCGACCGCCTTGACTTCCATGCCCTTTTGCAGCGCGGCCTGCTCGTCCAGGCCCTGGGCGGCGGCGAAGTCGCGCACGTCCTGGGTGATCTTCATCGAGCAGAAGTGCGGCCCGCACATCGAGCAGAAATGCGCCACCTTGGCCGAGTCCTTG
>JANJTU010000203.1 GCA_024710965.1 Thauera sp.
CGCGCCTCCTGCGGCAGCGCGTCCCAGCTCTGCGCACCGAAGGTGGTGCCGCTCCAGCCCGCCATCGTCTCGTAGATCGGCTCGCAGCGCGTCACCTCCTCCGAGCCCATCGGCAGCAGGTCGATGCGCTTGCCGTCGAGCAGGTAGCCGGTGCACAGCTGCAGTTCGTCGAGGCCGTCGAGCACGTCGAGCTTGGTGATGCACAGGCCGGTGACGCCGTTGATGATGATCGAGCGCTTGAGCGCGGCGAGGTCGAGCCAGCCGCAGCGGCGCTTGCGCCCGGTCACGGTGCCGAACTCGCGCCCCTTGGTCGACATCTGCTCGCCCGGCACGCCCTTCGTCTCGATGTCGAGCTCGGTCGGGAACGGGCCGCCGCCGACCCGCGTGCAATAGGCCTTGGTGATGCCCAGCACGTAATGCAGGCGGCTCGGGCCGACGCCGGAGCCCGCCGCCGCCTGGCCGGCGACGCAGTTGCTGGAGGTGACGAACGGATAGGTGCCGTGGTCGATGTCGAGCAGCGTGCCCTGCGCGCCCTCGAACAGCAGCGAGCCGCCGGACTTGTTGATCGCATAGAGCTCGGCAGAGACGTCGGCCACCATCGGCAGCAGCTCCGCGGCATCGGCCATGGCCTCGTCGAACACCGTCTGGAATTCGACCGGCTCGGCGCCGAGGTGCTGCGTGAGCACGAAGTTGTGATATTCGAGGTTCGCCTTCAGCTTGGCGGCGAAGCGCTCGCGATCGAAGAGGTCGTAGACGCGCAGCGCACGGCGCGCGACCTTGTCCTCGTAGGTCGGGCCGATGCCCTTGCCGGTGGTGCCGATCTTGTCGCCGGCCGACTTCGCGGCCTCGCGCGCGCGATCGAGCGCGCTGTGGTAGCCGAGGATCAGCGGGCAGCCCGGACTGATGCGCAGGCGGTCGCGCACCTTGATGCCGCCCGCCTCGAGGGTGCGGATCTCCGACAGCAAATGGTGCGCATCGAGCACCACACCGTTGCCGATGAAGCAGGCCACGCCCTCGCGCACGATGCCCGAGGGCACCAGGTTCAGCTTGTACTCGCTCTGGCCGATCACCAGCGTGTGACCGGCGTTGTGGCCGCCCTGGAAGCGCACCACGCCCTTCGCGTGATCGGTCAGCCAGTCGACGATCTTGCCCTTGCCTTCGTCGCCCCACTGGGTGCCGACGACCACGACATTCTTAGCCATTCCTTACTCTCCCAACGGCTCGACCGCCCAGCGGTCGCCCCGTTTCACCAGTTGCCGGTCGCAGCCGGACTCGTTCCAAGTTCCTTCATGTCCCGGCAGCGCCGTGACGACGATTTCGCCCCGCGCCCGCAGCGCCGCCACTTCGCGCGCGAGTTCGGGATCGGCAGCGAGCGGTGCGAGCACCGCCCTCGCGGTCACCGGCGCGGGCAGGCGCCAGACGAGCTCGCGCAGGTCGAGGCTGAAGCCGGTCGCCGGGCGCGCACGGCCGAAGGCCTCGCCGACACGGTCGTAGCGACCGCCCAGCGCCAGCGCCGCCGGCGACGCGGCGCCGTAGGCCGCGAACACGATGCCGCTGTGATAGTGATAACCGCGCAGGTCGGCGAGATCGAAGCTGATCGGCAAGTCGGCGAGCGCATCTGCCAACCGGCGCAGCTCGGCGAGCGCGGCACCGATCTCGTCGTCCTGCGGCAGGCGAGCCGCCGCCCGCTCCAGCACGTCGGGCCCGCCGTAGAGCTCGGGCAGCGCCAGCAGCGCAGAACGCACCGGCTCGGCCACCTCGGCGAGGCGGCTGCGCAGTTCGGGCACGTCCTTCGCCTGCAGCAGATCGAAGAGCTCCTCCTCCCGGTCCGGCACCAGCCCGGCGCGTGCAGCGAGCGCGTGGAAGAGGCCGACGTGACCGATGTCGATGCGCGTCGCCGGCACCTCGGCCAGACGCAGCACTTCCGCGAGCAGGCCGAGGATCTCGATGTCGGCCTCGATGCCGGCATGGCCGTAGAGCTCGGCGCCCAGCTGCAGCGGCTCGCGCGTCGCGGTCAGCGTCGACGGCAGCGTATGCAGCACGCTACCGCAGTAGCACAGCCGCGACACGCCTTGCCGATTGAGCAGATGGGCGTCGATGCGGGTGACCTGCGGCGTCATGTCGGCACGCACGCCCATCGTACGCCCCGAAAGCTGGTCCACCAGCTTGAAGGTGCGCAGCTTCAGGTCCTGCCCGGCACCGGTCGTCAGCGAGTCGAGATATTCGAGCAGCGGCGGCATCACCAACTGGTAGCCGCGCACGCGGAAGGCGTCGAGCAGCCCGCGGCGCAAGGCCTCGAGCTGGTCGGCTTCGGACGGCAGTGCGTCCTGGATGTAGTCGGGCAATACCCAGCGCATGGGGGTTTCAGCCAAAGGCAAACAGAAGGATCACGCCCACCAGCATCGAGCTCAGTCCGATGAACCGGATCTGGCCATCGGCCATGCTGGCGAGGCGCAAAAAGGTGTCGCGCCAGGCGGCCGGCGCGACGAAGGGAAGGATGCCTTCGATGATCAGCATCAATGCAAAGGCGGTGATCAGGGAGCTACCCATGCGGCCCTCAGTTCCCGGCCGCGCCTCCGGCATCCTTCATGAACCTGAAGAAGTCCGAACTCGGATCGACGACGAGCACGTCGTCCTTGCCCGCAAAGCTCGCGCGATAGGCCTCGAGGCTGCGATAGAAGGAATAGAACTCGGCATTCTGGCCGAAGGCTTCCGCATACACCGCAGTCGCCTTCGCGTCGCCTTCGCCCTTGACCTGCTGCGCGGTGCGATACGCCTCGGCAACGATCACCTCGCGCTGACGGTCGGCATCGGCGCGGATCTTCTCCGCCTCGGCCGCCCCCTGCGAGCGCAGCTCGTTCGCCACCCGCTTGCGTTCGGCCTCCATGCGGCGATACACGGATTCCGACACTTCCGCCGGCAGGTCCACCCGCTTCAGGCGCACATCGACGATCTGCGCGCCGATCTTGCGCGCATCCTGGTCGGCCTTGACGCGCATGTCTTCCATGATCTGGTCGCGCGCACCGGAGACGACGTCGTGCACGGTGCGCTTGCCGAACTCCTCGCGCAGGCCGGCGTTCACCGTCTGCGTCAGGCGGGTGCGCGCGCGCGCCTCGTCGCCGGCCACCGATTCGTAGTACAGCTGGGGATCGATGATGCGCCACTTGACGAAGTGGTCGACGAGCACGTTCTTCTTCTCGGAGGTGATGAAGCGCTCCGGCTCCGGCGTATCCATCGTCAGGATGCGCTTGTCGAAATAGCGCACGTTCTGGATCATCGGCAGCTTGACGTTCAGGCCCGGCGCGCTGATCACCTCCTTGATCTCGCCGAGCTGGAACACGATGGCATACTGGCGCTGATCCACGGTGAACAGCGACATCGAGGCAATCACCACGGCGAGCAGCAGCGTGCCGCCGATCAGGGACATCTTGTCACGCATCAACGGTCTCCCCGCTCACGGCTGCGCATCAGGTCACGGTTGCGCGGATCGAAGGGCTGCGCCGGCGCGTTCGAGCCCAGCGCCGCTGCCGACTGCGAGTCGGGCACGGACACCGCGGGCGCCTTTGCCCCGCCGGACTGCTGCATCAGCTTGTCGAGCGGCAGGAACAGCAGGTTGCCGTTGCCCTTGGTATCGACCATGACCTTCGAGGTGTTCGACATCACTTCCTGCATGGTCTCGATGTAAAGGCGCTCGCGCGTCACCTCCGGCGCACGGCGATATTCCGCGAACACCTGATTGAAGCGGCTCGCCTCGCCCTCGGCATTGGCGACGACGCGCTCGCGGTAGGCGTTGGCTTCCTCGATCAGGCGCGACGCCGTGCCACGGGCACGCGGAATGACGTCGTTGGCATAAGCCTCGCCCTCGTTCTTCTGCCGCTCGCGGTCCTGCCCGGCCTTCACGGCGTCATCGAAGGCGGCCTGCACCTGCTCCGGCGGCTGCGCGTTCTGCATCGTCACGCGGCTGATCAGGATGCCGGTGTCGTAGCGATCGAGAATGCGCTGCATCAGCTCGTGCGCGGTGGCGGCGATCTCCTCGCGCCCCTCGTACAGCACGAAGTCCATGCGGCTCTTGCCGACGATCTCGCGCATCCCGGTCTCGGCCGCCTGGGCCACCGACTCGTCGGGAAAGCGGTTGTTGAAGATGTAGTTCTCCGGGCTGTTGAGCACGTACTGCACGGCGAACTGGATGTTGATGATGTTCTCATCGTCGGTGAGCATCAGCGACTCGCGCAGCACCTTGTTGCGCTCGGAGCCGCGATAGCCCACTTCCACGGTGCGCACCCCGGTCAGGTCGACGAGTTCGTGCGACTCGAACGGGTACGGCAGCCGCCAGCGCAGGCCGGGTTCGGTGGTCTGGACGTATTCGCCCAGGCGCAGCACGACGCCGCGCTGGTTGGCATCGACGGTGTAGAAGCCGCTCGCGAGCCAGACCACACCGACGAGCGCGAGCAGCGCACCGATGCCGCCGCCGAACTGCTTGAAGGAGAAATTCGGCAGTTGCGGACCGCCGCCACCGCCGTTGCCGCCCCCGTTGCCGCGGCCCTGGCGCTTGCCGCCGAACATGCCGGAAAGACGCTGATTGAAGTCGCGCCAGACCTCCTCGAGGTCGGGCGGCCCCTGGTTGCCGCCGCGATTGCCATCGCCGCGGTTGCCGTCGTTGCGATCGCCGTCGTTTCCGCCCTGGCCACCCCAACGTGGATCGTTAAGTGACATGAGAATGCCCGTTATCACGATTGAATTGGAAGTTCTTCGACCGTGCCGGAGTCATCCCGGCCGGCATTGTCACCGAAGGCCTGCTGTGCCACCTCGGCGAGCGCATCGCGAAGCAGGTCAAGGCCTTCGCCGGTTCTGGCGCTCAAAAAAACGCGCCTGATTCTATCACAGTCCCCCCGCTCGACCGCCGCCGCGGCATGGGTCAGGTCGATCTTGTTCCAGATCATGATCTGCGGCACCGCGGCGGCACCGATCTCGGCCAGCACCTCATTCACCGCGGCGATCTGCGCGTCGCGATCCTCGCTCGCCGAATCCACCACGTGCAGCAGCAGATCGGCCTGCGCCGTCTCCTCCAGCGTCGCCTGGAACGCCGCCACCAGCGCATGCGGCAGGTCACGGATGAAGCCGACGGTGTCCGACAGCACGACGTTCGCGCCGCCCACGTAGAGTCGGCGCGAGGTCGTGTCGAGCGTGGCGAAGAGCTGGTCGGCGGCGTAGGCGCCGGCCTTCGTGAGCGCATTGAACAGCGTGGACTTGCCCGCGTTGGTGTAACCGACGAGGGAGACCGACAGCGCGTCGCGGCGTTCCCGCGCGCGCCGGCGCACCTTGCGCTGCTTCTCGAGCTGGGCGAGGCGCGACTTCAGCATCTTGACGCGGTTGCCGAGCAGGCGGCGGTCGGTCTCGAGCTGTTTCTCACCCGGGCCGCGCAGGCCGATGCCGCCCTTCTGCCGCTCGAGGTGGGTCCAGCCGCGCACGAGGCGGGTCGCCAGGTGCTCGAGCTGGGCGAGCTCGACCTGCAGCTTGCCTTCGTGGCTGCGCGCACGCTGGGCGAAGATGTCCAGGATCAGTGCCGTGCGGTCGATGACCATGCACTGCAGCTCGCGCTCGAGGTTGCGCTGCTGGCCGGGCGACAGCGCGTGATTGAAGATCACGATGTCGGCGCCATGGACGCGGAGCGCCTCGGCGATTTCCTGCACCTTGTCGCTGCCGGCGAACAGTTTCGGGTCCGGCGCCGCACGGCGCCCCTGCACCACGGCCTCGACGCTGGCGCCGGCGCTGCCGACGAGCAGCTTCAGTTCGGACAGCCGCTCATCGATGGCGCCCTGGCCGAGGTCGAGCTGGACAAGGACGGCGCGCTCGCCGGAAGCGGGGCGTTCAAACATGCGCGCCCCCCGC
>JANJTU010000285.1 GCA_024710965.1 Thauera sp.
TGGTGCCGCCGTGGCCGGCACCACCGCATGCCCCTCGGCGCATGCGCGCGGCAATGCCGAGATCTCGCCCGACGCGCTCGGGCTGTTGTTCGACTCCACCCTGTGCATCGGCTGCAAGGCCTGCGTCGCCGCGTGCAAGACAGCCAACGGCCTGCCGCTCGATTACAACACGCCGGCGCACGGTTTGTGGGACATGCCGCTCGACACCACCGCGCGCACCTACAACGTGATCAAGGCCTGGCAGTCCGGCACCGGCGGCAATAAGGACCAGGAAACCGACGGCTACGCCTTCATGAAGTCGTCCTGCCTGCACTGCATCGACCCGAGCTGCGTGTCGGCCTGTCCGGTGTCGGCGATGACCAAGGACCCGGTGACCGGCATCGTGCAGTACGACGCCGATGCCTGCATCGGCTGTCGCTACTGCGTCGCCGCCTGTCCGTTCGGCATTCCCAAGTACGACTACGACTCCCCCACCGGCAAGATCGGCAAGTGCGAGCTGTGCCGCCACCGGCTGCCCGAGGGCAAGTACGCCGCCTGCGCCGAGGTCTGCCCGACCGGCGCCACGCTGTTCGGCAAGGTCTCGTCGCTGAAGGCCGAGGCACACCGCCGCCTGGCGCTGCAGGAAGGCGAGACGAGCACCTGGCCGCGCGGCAACCTCGACACCGCCGACCAGCCCGCCTGGCAGGGGCCGGCGCCGCGCTACGTGCAGCACGTCTACGGCGAGAAGGAGGTTGGCGGTACGCAGATGCTCAAGCTCGCCGCGGTGCCCTTCGCGCAGCTCGGCCACCGGCCGCTGCCCGAGCGCTCGTTCGCGTCGCAGTCCGAGACCCTGCAGCACACGCTGTACGGCGGTCTGGTGCTGCCGCTGGCGGTGCTGGGCGTGATGAGCTGGGTGGCCAAGCGCAACGTGAAGCACGACGACGAATCCGACGCAGGGAACGCGCAGGACGCGCACGCCGGGGAGAAGCGCCATGACTGAACACACCCACGCCGCGCCGGCCCCGGTCGGCGGCCGCCTGCTGACGCCGGTCAGCTTCACCTGCGGCGTGCTGATCCTCGCCGCGCTCGCCATCCTCGCGGTGCGCTTCGTCTCCGGCCTCGGCGCGGTGACCAACCTCAACGACGGCTACCCCTGGGGCATCTGGGTGGTCGCCGACGTGGTGATCGGCTCGGCCTTCGCCTGCGGCGGCTTCTCGATCGCGATGCTGGTGTACATCTTCAACAGGGGCGAATACCACCCGCTGGTGCGCCCGGCGCTGCTCGCCAGCCTGTTCGGCTACACCCTGGCCGGTGCCGGCGTGCTCTTCGACCTCGGGCGCTGGTGGAACTTCTGGCACATCCTCAGCCCGGCCTACGCCTCGCCCAACTCGGTGATGTTCGAGGTGGCGCTGTGCATCTCGCTCTACATCGTGGTGATGTGGATCGAGTTCTCGCCTGCCTTCATGGAGAAGTGGGGCATGAAGGACGCGCGCCGCAAGCTGAACAAGCTGATGTTCTTCTTCATCGCCCTGGGCACCGTGCTGCCGATGATGCACCAGAGCTCGCTTGGCTCGCTGCTGATCGTGTTCGGCACCCAGATCCACCCGCTGTGGCAGACCATGCTGCTGCCGCTCATCTTCCTGCTGTCGGCGATCACGATCGGCTACGCGGTGGTGCTGTTCGAGTCCTGTCTGGCCGCCGCCGGCTACCGGCGCTCGATCGAGATGCACCTGCTCACGCCGCTGGCGAAGATCATGCTGGGCATGCTCGCAGTGTTCATGATCGTGCGTTTCGGCGACCTGCTCTGGCGTGGCGCGCTCGGCTACGCCTTCGCCGCGAACCTGCAGGCTTTCATGTTCTGGCTCGAGACGGCCTGCTTCCTGTCGCCCTTCGTGCTGCTGCGCAGCCAGGCCCAGCGCCGCAACCCGGCACGGCTCTTCGTCGGCGGCGCGCTGCTGATGCTGGGCGGCGTGCTGCTGCGCATCAACGCCTTCCTGATCGGCTACGACACCGGCACCGGCTGGTCCTACTTCCCGTCGGTGCCCGAGATGCTGGTCACCTTCGGCATGTTCGCGATCGAGGTGCTCGGCTACATCGTCATCACCCGCCGCTTCCCGGTGCTGCCGCGCGAAGACGCGCCCCCCGCCGCCACCCCCGCCGCCACCCCCGCCGCGCTGCGCGCCGCGACCCGCTGAGGAGTCCCCCATGAGCCAACGTATCGTCATCGACCCCGTCACCCGCATCGAGGGCCACCTGCGGGTGGACGTGGAAGTCGCCGACGGCCGCGTCGCCAAGGCCTGGGCCTCCGGCCAGATGTGGCGCGGCGTCGAAAACATCCTGGTCGGCCGCGACCCGCGCGACGCATGGGCGATCACCCAGCGCATCTGCGGCGTGTGCACCACGGTGCATGCGATCTGCTCGGTGCGCGCGGTGGAGAACGCGCTGAAGCTGGAGATCCCGCTCAACGCCAACTACATCCGCAACCTGATCATCCTGGCCCACGCCATCCACGACCACATCGTCCATTTCTACCACCTGTCCGCGCTCGACTGGGTGGACGTGACCAGCGCGCTCAAGGCCGACCCGGTCAAGGCGGCGGCGCTGGCCGAGAGCCTGTCCACCTGGTCGGGCAACTCCAGGCACGAGTTCGCCAAGGTCAAGGAGCGCCTGTCGGGCTTCGTCGGCACCGGCCAGCTCGGCATCTTCACCAACGGCTACTGGGGCCACCCGGCGATGAAGCTGCCGCCCGAGGTGAACCTGAT
>JANJTU010000309.1 GCA_024710965.1 Thauera sp.
GCCCACAGCAGCGCCCTCGACCGTCGGGCCATGGCCACCGTGCGCGGGGGCACTGACCGCTTGAAGGCCCTGGGCCAGCTCGCCAACGTCAACGTCAACGTCGGCGTCGCCCCGGAGATCTTCCAGTTCCAGCACGTCGCGGGCGCCGCCCTCAACACCGTCAACATCAGCGGGGCCGAGCTCGGCCCCGTGCCCCTGAACGACAGCCCCAGGCAGTGGGCGCGCGCCACCGCCGTGCTGTGATCGCCGCGCGGCCCGGTGGCTTGCGCCCCCCGGGCCTGCGGCACCGGCCGCCAGCGGTCCGGACGCACAACCGCCCGCCATGGGCTACAGTGAGAGTCGTCGCCGCACGCGTCGCCCTGCGCTGGATCTGCGCAGTTCGCTCGCCGGCCATTCGGGGCGGCCGCTGCGGTTTACGACCAGGAGAGTCATGCCATGGCCATTATCGTGATCAAGGATCTTCCCGACAGTGTCGAACTGGACCGGCAGGCCATGCTCGCCATCGCGGGCGGTTCGCACCGCTCACGCGGTCCGTCGCAGCTCCTCGGCCGGGCAAAGGTGCACAGCGGGCTGCTCAAGTATCCGGCGAGCTTCCTGCCCGTGAGCCGACCCCTGCCGCAGGACGACCGCCAGGCGCTCCATTCCGGACGCAAACGCGCTTTTCTGCTGCAGCGGTAGGCCGGCCTGCTGGAAGGCCGCCTCGGGAAAAGCCACCTCGGCGAAGCTGCGCAGCTTGTGGTTGTGCAGCCCCCTCCTGCTCGCACACGAGATCCAGCGCGCGAATGCCGATGCGCAGATGCGTGTCGACGCGCTCGCGATAGAACTGGTCCGCCATGCCGGGCATGCTTGATCCGCCGTAGTCAGCTTAGGGGAGGGCTTCCACCTCAGAGATCGCGCCCATGCTGGGCGCACAAAAGCAAAAAACCGCCCAGAAGGCGGTTTTTTGCGGGATTTCTTGGTCGGGGAAAGAGGATTCGAACCTCCGGCCCCTGCGTCCCGAACGCAGTGCTCTACCAGGCTGAGCTATTCCCCGACACTCTTAGCAATCACTCACGAAGCCAAAGATTTTATCAGTGATTTCGCGCAACTGCAAAGTCCGATAATTGTAGCAACGCTTCCTTGAAAATGGAAGGGGACAATACAGAAATTGCGTCCATCGCGAGGCGCGCTTCGGCCTGCGCGTGGCGACGGGTCTCCTCCAGCGCGCCGGTCGCGCGGATGGCGGCGAGGACGGCGGCGAAGTCGTCGCGGCCGCCATTCTCGATCGCGTTGCGCACCAGCGCCGCCTGCGCCGGGGTGCCGTGCTGCATGACGTGGATCAACGGCAGCGTCGGCTTGCCCTCGGCCAGATCGTCGCCGAGGTGCTTGCCGGTGTCGGCCTCGTCGGCCGAGTAGTCGAGCACGTCGTCGATGAGCTGGAAAGCGGTACCCAGATGCATGCCGAACGCGGCCAGGCGTGTCTCCAGCGCTTCGTCCGCGCCGCCGAGGATGCCGCCGAGGCGGGCCGCGGCCTCGAACAGCTTCGCCGTCTTATAGCGGATCACGCGCAGATAGTCGTCGATGACGACATCGGCGTTGTTGCAGTTGAGCAACTGCAGCACCTCGCCTTCGGCGATGACATTGGTGGCGTCGGCCAGCACACGCATCACGCGCATGTTGTCCACGCCCACCATCATCTGGAAGGCGCGCGAATAGAGGAAATCGCCCACCAGCACCGAGGCGGCATTGCCGAACATCGCGTTCGCCGTCTTGTTGCCGCGACGCAGGTCGGACTCGTCGACGACGTCGTCGTGGAGCAGGGTCGCGGTGTGGATGAACTCGACCACCGCCGCCAGCTCGTGGTGATGCGTGCCGCGGTAGCCCATCGCCCCGGCGGTGAACAACACCAGCGCCGGGCGCAGACGCTTGCCGCCGCTATGGATGATGTATTCCGCGACCTGACGGATCAGGACCACGTCGGAATACAGACGGTCGCGGATGACCGCATCCACCGCCAGCATGTCGGCGGCGATCGGCGCAAAAAGCTGCTTGACGGACAAGGCGGATACGCTCGCGGAAAAAGCGGGATGGTAGGCGGCGCCCGCGAGCGGCGTCAAGCTGCCGCCCGCCGCCTCAGATGCCCCGCCCCGACAGTCTCGTCAGTTGCTCATCGCGGCCCGCGCCACCGCATTGTCGAGCGCTTCCTTGGCGGCCTTGCTGTCGGCCCACACGCCAGCCAGTTCCTCGTCCAGGATGCGGCGCACCTTCTCACGCTCCACGACGGGCTGGGCGGACGAGTCCGACGTGGCTGGCTTGTTCGTGAGTTGCTCCACGGCGACGCGCACGTTCTCGAGATCGGCGCCGAGCAGTTCGCTGCGCGAGGCCAGCAGTCCGGCACGGTTCAAGGGCAGATAGCCCGTCTCGCGCTGCCAGGCCACCTGGTTCTCCGGCTGCAGCCAGAAGCCGAGGAAGCGCGCCACCGCCTTGTATTCGACGGGCTTCTTGCCGGCCGCCGCCCACAGCGCCGGGCCGTCGGCCACGGTGTTCTGCGGCGCGCCGGGGAAATCGTCATAGTACGGCAGGCGCGACACACCGACATCGAGCTTGCCGCTGCGACGGAACTCGACCCAGCTCGCCGACGGCGCCGCAATCACGGCGCACTCGCCGGTGGCGAAGCGATCCTCCGCCTCGCTCTGCCGATCGAAAATATGCAGGTAACGGGCGCGCGCCCAGCTCGCCATCATCGCCACGTGCTTGACCTGGAACATGCCGTTGAACGACGGCGCCATCGTCTTGCCGCGCGCCGCGGCAACCGGTTCGTTGTGCCAGGCGCTGAGGTTCTCGACCATCACCCGCCCCGGCTCGGACACCGTGTATGGGCAGGCGTGGCCGGTGTCGGCGAGGCGGCCGAGTGTTTCCTGCAGTTCGAACCAGGTGTTGACCGACGTCGAATCCGGGTTCATGCCCGCCCCGCGCAAGGCGTCGCGGTTCACGAACAGCACGGGCGTCGACAGGCCGATCGGCAAGGCGAGCAGGCGCCCCTTCGCATCGACCGGCGTGCGCGTCATCATCGCCGGCGCGCGCAGCGTCTGCAGCGGCACACCGGCGTCCTTCATCAGCGCGAAGAGCGGCTTGAAGCGGGGCTTCCCGGAGACGAAGCCCTCTTCCTCCTCGCCTTCGAGGATCAGCATGTGCGGCGGCGTCGCAGCGCCACGCCAGTCTGCCTGGGACAGCACCACCTTCACGTCCTTGGCCTGCGCGTTGAAGCGCTCGACGAGGCCTTGCAGCGCCGCCGCCTTGCTCTCAGGCAAACGGTGGTAGATCTCGATCTGCTGCTCGGCCGCCGCCCACGCCGACGGCACCCCCGCCGAAACCAGGCCGAGCGCGGCACACACCGGCATAAAAGCACGAAAACGCTCAATATTCATCGACTTGTGAGACCAAAGGAACGGGGCCACCCCCATCGCGGACGAATTATAGTTTGGCGCCTCGAGCTTCGTGCCGCCGAGTTGTAACAACGCTGCCGTGACGGCTCAGCCCCGCGCGGCGGCGGCCGGGCTTCAAGATTCGCCCCATCTTGCCGATAACCCTGCAAGCCTTCTGAAGCGACCCTCCGCCCATGCGCCGCCCCGCCCTGCTGCTCATCGTCTTGCTGCCATTCGCCGGCGGCTGCGACCAGTTGAGTGAACTGCTCGAGCTCCCCAATCCGGCCCGGGACGCTGCCCGCCTCGAAGCCGAGGGCCGCGCCGTCGGCAGCGGCTGCCGCCATGCAGGGCGCTCGCTCGAGGACTGCTACGCGCTCAACCCCTCGGTCGACAAGGCCTCGGTCTTCGCCGGCTGGAAGGACATGAACGACTACATGATGGAAAACAAGATCGAAGTCGTTCCCTCGCGCTTCACGCCGGCGCCGCCTGCACCGGCATCCGCGCCGCCCGCGCCGGAGCCGTCGCCCAAGCCCGGCACTGCCACCTGAACGGCACGGCCAACACAACCGGAGACATCGCCCGCCGGCATCGCAAGCCGCCGGCTGCGCTCGCCTGCGGCGGCGAGGCCGCTTATCATCCGCGGTCTGCGCCGCTCGCGCGGCCCCATCACGTTTCAGCGCCCACGCGCCCCACCCGATGACCCAACACACTCCTGCCGCCGGCCTGCTGACCTCAGGCCTCATCGGCTACTGCCGCGCCGGTTTCGAAAAGGAACTCGCGGCCGAGCTCGACGACCTCGCCGCCGACGCCGGCCTCATCGGCTACGTCCGCGCCGAGCCCAACACCGGCTACGTCGTCTACGAGACCTTCGAACCCACCCCCCTCGGCAACCTCGGCGCTGCCACCGACTGGCGCCGCCCGACCTTCGCCCGCCAGCTGCTGCCCTGGTTCGGCCGCGTCGACAACCTGCCCGAACGCGACCGCGCGACGCCGCTCGTCGACGCCGTGAAGGCCTGCGGCCAGCGCTTTTCCGGCGTCGTGCTGGAAACGCCTGACACCGACGAGGCCAAGCAGCGCTCCGGCTTCTGCAGGCGCTTCACCGAACCGCTGACGAAGGCGCTCGAGAAGGCCGGCGCGCTGCGCAGCAGCCGCACCGGCCTGCCCGTGCTGCACGTCGTGTTCTCCGACGCCACCACCGCCTGGCTCGCGGCCGGGCTGACGGGCGAATGTGCGCCGTGGCCGATGGGCATCCCGCGCCTGCGCATGCCCTCGAACGCCCCCAGCCGCTCGACGCTGAAGCTGGCCGAAGCCTTCACCACCCTGCTCGAGGACGGCGAACGCGACACCATCCTGCGCGCCGGCCAGCGCGCCGTGGACCTCGGCGCCGCACCGGGCGGCTGGACCTGGCAGCTGGTCAGCCGCGGCCTGCGCGTGACCGCGATCGACAACGGCCCGCTGCGCGACAGCGTGATGGCGACCGAGATGGTCGAGCACCTGAAGGCCGACGGCTTCACCTGGCGGCCGCAGCGCGCGGTGGACTGGATGGTGTGCGACATGGTCGAGCAGCCCTCGCGCATCGCCTCGCTGATGGCCGAATGGGTCGCCACCGGCCGCTGCCGCCACACCATCTTCAACCTCAAGTTGCCGATGAAGCGCCGGCTCGAAGCCGTCGAGCAGTGTCGCGAACTGATCCGCAAGCGCCTCAACAGCGTCGGCCCCTACGACCTGCGCATCAAGCAGCTCTACCACGACCGCGAGGAAGTGACCGCCTACCTCACGCTGAAGCGCTGACCCGGGCCCGCGTTACGGGATCAAGGCCCTGTCCCGTAACGCTTTTCCGTGGCGTGTATAATTGCCGCTTCCGTAATCCGGCAGCCACTTCGCAGCTGCCATCAACGCAAAGGCGCCCATGAGCTTCGCCGAACTCGGCCTCATCCCCGAGCTGCAACAAGCCGTAGCCGACGCCGGCTACACCGAACCGACTCCGATCCAGCGTCAGGCCATCCCGACCATCATCGCCGGCCACGACGTCATGGGCGGCGCCCAGACGGGCACCGGCAAGACGGCCGGCTTCACCCTGCCGCTGCTGCACCGCATCGCCCGTCATGCCAGCACCAGCACCTCGCCGGCGCGCCACCAGACGCGCGCGCTGATCCTCGCCCCCACGCGCGAGCTGGCGATGCAGGTGTACGAATCGGTCAAGACCTACAGCAAGCACCTGCCGCTGCGCTCGGTCTGCGTCTTTGGCGGCGTCGACATCAAGCCGCAGCAGATGGAACTGCGCCGCGGCATCGAGGTGGTCATCGCCACCCCCGGCCGGCTCCTCGACCACGTCGAGCAGAAGTCGATCAACCTGAGCCAGGTCGAAGTCCTCGTCCTCGACGAGGCCGACCGCATGCTCGACATGGGCTTCATCCCCGACATCAAGCGCATCCTCGCGCTGCTGCCGGCGAGCCGCCAGAGCCTGCTGTTCTCCGCCACCTTCTCCGACGAGATCAAGAAGCTCGCCGACCAGATGCTGAAGAACCCGCAGCTGATCGAGGTCGCGCGCCGCAACATGGTGTCGGAGACGATCACCCACCGCGTCCATCCGGTCTCCGCCGGCATGAAGCGCAACCTGCTCGCCCACCTGCTGCGCCACCAGCCCGACACCCAGGCGCTGGTGTTCGTCGACACCAAGCTCGCCTGCGGCCGGCTGGCACACTTCCTCGAGCGCCACGGCATCTCCGCCGACGCCATCCACGGCGACAAGGGCCAGCAGCAGCGCACCGAAACGCTCGAGGCATTCAAGACCGGCAAGCTGCGCGTGCTCGTCGCCACCGACGTCGCCGCGCGCGGCCTCGACATCGACGAACTGCCCTACGTCATCAACTTCGAGTTGCCGCACACGGCCGAAGACTACGTGCACCGCATCGGCCGCACCGGCCGCGCCGGCCATCAGGGCAACGCGGTGTCGCTCGTGTGTGCCGAGGAGAAGCACCGCCTGGCCGAGATCCAGAAGCTGATCAAGCTCGAGATCCCGCTCGAGCCCGTGCCCGGCTTCGACCCCGAACCCGAGTTCTTCGATGCCGGCGCGCGCCGCGGGCGCCGCCCGGCCGCGGCGGCGGAGCCGCCGCCGCGCGACGCGCGGCCGGCC
>JANJTU010000009.1 GCA_024710965.1 Thauera sp.
GCGCGGAACTGCAGGCGCTGCTTGCGGAGGGCGAATTCGACCAGGCGCGGGTTCATCGGGCGGTGCCGAGGTGGCAGGCGGTGGCGCGGCGGCGCTTCATTCGCGCCGCTGCACGGCGTCGCGGTCGCGCGCCAGTTCGGCCAGGCTGGCGGCGAACAGGCGGCTGCCACGGCGCAGTTCGCGCGCGGCGTTGGAGGCCGTCAGCAGGCCGCCGCCGATGAACACCACGCTGGCGATGCCGAGCGCGAGCAGGCGGTGTTCCTCCCAGAACAGCACGGTCAGGAAAGCGGCGAGGAAGACCAGGCCGAAGCCGAGCAGCAGCGCGCACAGCACCACGTTCAGCACCAGCCCGGACAGGCGCAGCTTCTCTTCCTGGAGTTCGACCGCGAGCAGCTCGAGCCGGGTCTGCACCGTGTGCAGCCCGGCATCGATGATGCCGCGCAGGCTGTCGGCGAGGCGTGCCCGGCGCTCTTCGCCCATCGGCGTGGCCGGCCCGCTCAGCGCCGGCTGACGAGCAGGCCGAGCAGGAAGGCCACGCCCGCCGCCACGCCCACCGATTGCCAGGGGTGGTCATGGACGTAGTCGTCGGTGGCGTGGGCCGCCTTGCGCGTGCGCTCGACGAGCGCGTCTTCGGCATCGGCGAGGCGCTCCTTCGCGACCGCGAGCCGGTCACCCATGCGCGTGCGCACGTCGGCGACCTTCTCGCCGGTCTGGCCGGCCGTCAGCTTGAGCAGTTCTTCGGCATCGGCGATGAGCACTCGCAGATCGCCGACGAGCTTGTCCTTCGAGGGGTGAGTCGTGTCGCTCATGATGGCCTCCTGTTCCGCGTTGATGACGTTGGCGCATGTGATGTCACTGCGTTCAACTTAAACCCAATGCCGGGCGAAGGCAAATCGCTTATGTGAGTGAACGTGGCGTGCGCGGTGGTCACGGGCGCGCCGCCTCAGCGCCGGTGCTGCTCGCCGAGCTCGATCAGCAGCTGGGCGAGGCGCTGCCGCAGGCGGGTGCGTGCCGCGCCTTCGGACAGGTTTGCCAGCGCCGCCCGCACTGCCGCCAGTTCGCGGCGCAGCGCCACTTCGGGCGGGGCAAGGCCGGCGTTGCGCAGGATGTGATTGACCATGCGCTGCTCGCCGGAGACGAAGGGCTCATCCTCGAACACCAGCGGCCGGCCGGCGCCGGGCAGGTCGTCCAGTTCGCCGCGGCGCAGCGCTTCGGCGATGCGTTGTTCGGCGAGGAGGTCGAAGACGGAGAGCGCCATCGCGTCACGGCTCGGGCGTCAGTGCTGCAGGTGTCAGTGCCATAGGGGTCAGTGCCATAGGGGTCAGTGCCATAGGGGTCAGTGCCACAGGCCGCCCAGGCGCCAGCGCGGCGAACGGTGCGCCGGCTCGGCGGGGGGCTCGAACGGCGAGGGCGGCGTCGCCGCCCACCACGGCGGTTCGGCCCGGCGCAGCGCCTGCAGGCGCTGCACGCGCTCCGCAGTCGCCGGGTGGGTGCGCAGCCAGGAGGGTTCGGGGTTGCCCCAGCCGGGCAGCAGCACGCTGCGCCAGGAGCGGCTCGCCCGTTCGATGCGGGTCAGGGCAGAGGCCAGGCCGTCGGGGTCACCGGTGAGGGCGATCGCCTCCAGGTCGGCGTCGAACTCGCGCACCCGCGACAGGCCGAGCTGGGCGAGCAGGGCGAGGTGAGGCGAGACCACGAGCAGGGCGAGTGCGCCCCAGTTCACCGCGCCCAGGCCGGCGACGACCCAGGGCAGCGACAGGAGCAGCATGATCTGGCCGAGCAGCGCGAAGAGGCTCGTCAGCCGGCTCAGCAGGTCCGCCAGCCCCATCACGCGCAGGTCGCCGTGGGCGATGTGGGCGATCTCGTGCGCGAGCACGCCGGCGATCTCGCGCGGCGCCAGCGCGCGCAGCAGGCCGGTGGTGAGCGCGATCGCCGGCCGCCTGCGGCTGCCGACGGCGAAGGCGTTGATCATCGGGCTGGGGACGTAGTGCAGGGCGGGGACGACGGGCAGGCCGGCGCGGTCGGCGAGCGCGCCGAGCAGGCGCCACAGCGCCGGCGCTTCGGCCGGCGCCAGCGGACGCGCATCGTACAGGCGCAGCGTCAGGCGTGCGGCCGCCGCGGGCTCGAACACCAGCGCGACGACGCAGGCGACGAGCGCGACCCCGGCCCCGGTGGCGCCGAAGAGCAGCGCGCCGGCGCCCGCACCAAGGCCGAACAGGACGAGCACCAGCAGCAGGGTCTGCAGCCGGTTGGCCCAGGCATGGCGCCGCCAGGCGTGGTTCTCCATCGCGTCGTCCCCGGCCGGCGGCGCCGCCTCAGCCGCCTTTCGGCACCCGGCCCATCAGGTAGAAGGGCTCGTTGGGCGGGGTGCCGGCCAGATGCACGAGGCGGTTGCTCATGCTGAAGAAGGCGGTGATGGCGCCGATATCCCAGATCGCCTCGTCGTCGAAGCCGTGCGCGCGCAGGACATCGAAGTCGGCGTCCTCGAGCTCGCCGCCGCGGGTCGACAGCTTCAGCGCGAAGTCGAGCATCGCGCGCTGGCGCGGGCTGATCTCGGCCTTGCGGTAGTTGGTCGCGAGCTGGTCGGCGACGCGCGGGTTCTTCGCCCGGATGCGCAGCACCGCGCCGTGGGCGACGACGCAGTACAGGCAGTCGGCCACCGCCGAGGTGGCGACGACGATCATCTCGCGCTCGGCCTTGCTGAGGCCGACGTCCTTCTCCATCAGCGCGTCGTGGTAGTCGAAGAAGGCGCGGAATTCCGCCGGGCGGTGGGCGAGCATGAGGAACACGTTGGGGACGAAGCCGGCCTTCTCCTGCACGGCGAGGATGCGGCTGCGCAGGTCTTCGGGCAGGGCCTCGAGCGCGGGTAGCGGAAAGCGGCTGATCGTGTCGGTCATGCGAGATCTCCTTTCGGGGTAGGCGTTCAAGGTGCGATCGGTCCGTCGGTCAGCGGTTGACGTCCACCACCACGCGGCCGCGCACCTTGCCGTCGAGCAGGCGGTGGGCGGTGTCGATGACCTCGCCGAGGCCGATCTCGCTCGTGATCAGCTCCAGCTTCGCGACGTCGAGATCGCGCGCGAGGCGCTGCCAGGCCTCGAGGCGTTCGGCCCGCGGTGCCATCACGCTGTCGATGCCGGCGAGCGTGACGCCGCGCAGGATGAAGGGGGCCACGCTGGCGGGGAAGTCCATGCCCTGCGCCAGGCCGCAGGCGGCGACGGTGCCGCGGTAGCGCATGCTCGCGCAGACGTTGGCGAGGGTGTGGCTGCCGACGGTGTCGATCGCGCCCGCCCAGCGTTCCTTCGCCAGCGGCTTGCCCGGGGCGGCGAACTGGGCGCGGTCGATGACCTCCGCCGCACCGAGCGCCTTCAGGAAGTCGGTCTCTTGCGGGCGCCCGGTCGATGCCACGACCGTGTAGCCGAGCTGCGCCAGGATTGCCACGGCCACGCTGCCGACGCCGCCGTTGGCGCCGGTGACCAGCACTTCGCCGTGCTCGGGCGCGACGCCGTGGCGCTCGAGCGCCATCACGCCCAGCTTCGCGGTGTAGCCGGCGGTGCCGATCGCCATCGCCTGGCGCGGACTGAAGGCCGCGGGCAGCGGCACCAGCCAGTCGCCCTGCAGGCGCGCCCGCTGCGCCAGCCCGCCCCAGTGACCTTCACCCACGCCCCAGCCGTTGAGCACGACGGCGTCGCCCGCGTTCACCCCCGCGTGGCTGCTGGCCTCGACCGTGCCGGCGAGATCGATGCCCGGCACCATCGGGAAGCGGCGCACCACCGGCCCCTTGCCGGTGATCGCCAGGCCGTCCTTGTAGTTGAGCGTGGAGTAGGCGACACGCACCGTCACGTCGCCCGCGGGCAGCGCCGCCTCGTCCAGCTCGGCGAGCCGCGCGCGATAGCCGGCTTCGTCCTTTTCGATCAGTATCGCCTTGAACATCGGTATCTCCTCCTCGTTGTTCTAGACCGTGCGTCCAGAGAAAAGTGAGCAGCCGCCAGCGCAAGCCTGTCTGCCAGCGGCGGTCGTGCTAGGGCTGCGGTGCGCGCTCCGCGTCGTCCGCGCGCGTCAGGTAGTCCAGCACGCCGGCCATCAGCGAGTTGATCCCGGCGTAGGCGGCGGCCGGGCGGCTGCGCAGCGTCTGCTCGTCCTGCACGTAGCGCTGCGGCACGAGCTCGCCGGCACAGTGCGTGATGATGGCGTCGGCGCTGGCGGGCGTGGTCTCGAGGTGGAACTGCAGGCCGATCACGCGGCGTCCGAGCTGGAAGGCCTGGGTGCGGCAGGCGGCGCTGCTGGCGAGGTGGATCGCGTCGGGCGGGAGCTCGAAGGTTTCGCCGTGCCAGTGGAAGACCTCCACCGCGGGCGGGAAGGCGAAGGCCCCGGGCGGGGTCGGCCGTGCATGGATCGGGAACCAGCCGATCTCCTTCTCGGCCCCCGGGCGCACGCGTGCGCCGAGGGCGCTGGCGATCAGCTGTGCGCCGAGGCAGATGCCGAGCACCGCCTTGCCCGCGCGCACCGCCTGGGCGAGGAAGCGCTTCTCGGCGAGCAGCCAGGGCCGTTCCGCTTCGTCATTGACGCTCATCGGTCCGCCGAGGGCGACGATCAGGTCGATGTCGTCGAGCGGCGGCAGCGCCTCGGCGGCAAAGAAGCGGGTCCAGCTCACGTCGGCGTGCTTGCCGGCGAGCCAGGCCTCGATGCTGCCGAGGCCTTCGAAGGGAACGTGCTGCAGGACGTGAACGCGCATGGCGGGACTCCGGGGCGGGCCAGTGCGGATTATCCGCTTTGAATCGAGATCGCCGCCAGCGCCGCGCGCTCAGAGTGTCCAGTCGTAATCGATCGTCAGCGGCGCGTGGTCGCTGAAGCGCGCGTCCTTGTAGATCGACGCCGCGCGCGCGGCCTGCGCGACGCCGTCGGTGGCGATCTGGTAGTCGAGCCGCCAGCCGACGTTCTTCGCCCACGCCTGGCCGCGGTTCGACCACCAGGTGTAGCAGGCGTCGGTGGCGTCCGGGTGCAGGCGGCGATAGACGTCCACCCAGCCCTGCTCGTCGAACAGGCGGCTGAGCCAGGCGCGCTCCTCGGGCAGGAAGCCGGAGTTCTTCTGGTTCGAGCGCCAGTTCTTGAGGTCGATCTCGCGGTGGGCGATGTTCCAGTCGCCGCACACCACGACCTCGCGCCCGCTCGCGCGCAGCTCGGCCATGTGTGGCAGGAAGCGCTCCATGAAGCTGAACTTGATCTGCAGGCGCTCCTCCGAGCTCGAGCCCGAGGGCAGGTAGAGCGACACCACCGACAGGGGGCCGAAGTCGAGCTGCAGGAAGCGGCCCTCGGCGTCGATGTCGGCGATGCCCAGGCCCTCGACGACGCGGTCGGGGGCGTGGCGGCTGTAGATGCCGACGCCGCTGTAACCCTTCTTGTCGGCGTGGTGGAACCAGCCCGCGAAGCCGGCGGGGCGGCGCATCGCCTCGCTCAGGTCGGCGGCCTGCGCCTTCAGCTCCTGCAGGCAGACAAGGTCGGCCTGCTGCTGCGGCAGCCAGTCGAGGAAGCCCTTGCTGACCGCGGAGCGGATGCCGTTGAGGTTGAGGGAGATGATGCGTAACATGGCGTTTTCCAGTTTTGCTGCAGTGCAGCCAGAAGATCGTGGATTTTAGCCGGGATTTCATCGCCCTCGCCTGCCGCAAGGGTGTGCTGCGCTTCGGCGCGTTCGTGACCAAGGCCGGGCGCAACTCGCCCTACTTTTTCAACGCCGGGCTGTTCGACGACGGCGCCTCGTTCCGCGAACTGTGCGGCTACTACGCGCGCGCCATCCGCGCCTCGGGGGTGGCCTGCGACATGCTGTTCGGCCCCGCCTACAAGGGCATCCCGCTCGTGGCGGGGACCGCGATCCGGCTCGCCGAAGACGGCGTGGACCTGCCCTTCGCCTTCAACCGCAAGGAAGCCAAGGACCACGGCGAAGGCGGCACGCTGATCGGCGCGCAGCTCGCCGGGCGCGTCCTGATCCTCGACGACGTCATCTCCGCCGGCACCTCGGTGCGCGAGTCGGTCGACATCATCCGCGCCGCCGGCGCGACGCCGGCCGGCGTCGTCATCGCGCTCGACCGCATGGAGCGCGGCAAGGGCGCGCTGTCGGCGGTGCAGGAGGTGAGGGAGAACTTCGGCATCCCGGTGATCGCGGTCGCCACGCTCGAGGACCTGATCGCCTACCTGGCCGACAGCCCGGAGCTGGCCGCGAACCTCGACGCGGTGCAGGCCTATCGGAAGCAGTATGGGATCGGCCCGAGCTGAACCCCGGCCCGCGGCGGCCCTCGTGCTGGGGCTGCTGCTGCCCGCGCTGGCGTTCGCCCAGCCGACGGCCAGCCAGCCGTCTTCGATGAAGACGGTCTATTGCTGCGAGGTCAGCAACCAGCCGGTGTGCAGCGATATCCTGCCGCCCGTCTGCTACGGCCGCGCCTATCGCGAGATCAGTCCGAACGGCACCGTGCGCCGGGTCGTGCCGGCGCCGCTGACGACCGAGGAGATCGCCCGCCGCGACGCGGACGAGCGGCGGCGGCGGGCGGAGGAGGCGCGGCGCCTGAAGCAGCTGCGGCTCGACCAGGCCTTGCTCGAGACCTACCGCAGCATCGACGATCTCGACGGGCGGCGCGATCGTGAGCTCGCCGAGCTCGACCGCACCCTCCGCGACCTGCGCCGGCGCGAGACCGAACTGCTCGAACGCCAGGGCGCACTGATCGACGAAGCGGCACGCGGCGTCGGTGGCATCCCCGCGGCCGAGCGCGACGAGGACATCCGCAGCCTCGACCGCGAGATCGTCGCCCAGCGCAGCGTCATCGATGCCAAGCTGCGCGAGCGCGCGGCGGTGCTCGACCGCTTCGAGGAAGACCGCCAGCGCTATCTCGAACTGACTTCGCCGGCCGAGCACGCCCCCGGGCGCTGACCGGCGCCCGCCGGAGAACGACATGAGCCTCGATCCCGCCGACGCGCCGACGCACACCGTGCGCGCCGCCTGTCCGCACGACTGTCCCGACACCTGCGCGATGGAGGTCAGCGTCGCCGCCGGTCGCGCGGTCAAGATCCGTGGCGCCGCCGACACGCCATTCACCAATGGTGCGCTGTGCACCAAGGTCGCGCACTACCTCGAGCGCGTCTATTCCGCGCAGCGCCTGCTGCACCCGATGAAGCGCGTCGGCCGCAAGGGCGAGGGGCGCTTCGAGCGCATCTCGTGGGACGAGGCGCTCGCGACCATCGCCGACAAGTTCGCCTCAATCGCCGCCGACGACCCGCGTGCGATCCTGCCCTACAGCTACGCCGGT
>JANJTU010000055.1 GCA_024710965.1 Thauera sp.
GCGCACCGGCTTTCGCGGCGAGATGCGCTACCTGCTGCTCAACGACCTGCGCCGCCTCGACAAGGCCGCGCTGCCGATGACGGTGCAGCGCTTCGTCGCCCTGGCCGCCCCCGCCGGCGCGCCGCTTCCCGCGCCGCTGCCGCTGCCGCGGCTGGTCGCCCAGGCCGCCAACCAGCAGGCGCTGCGCGCGCAGTTCGACCTGCCCGCCGGGCGGCCCGCGGTGGCCTTCATGCCCGGCGCCGAATACGGCCCCGCCAAGCAGTGGCCGATCCCGCACTTCGCCGCGCTCGCGCGCGCGTTGGGCGAGCGCGGCTACCAGGTCTGGGTGCTCGGCTCGAACAAGGACCGCGCCGCCGGTGAAGCCATCGCCGCGGACAACCCGGCGGTGCGCAACCTCGCCGGCCTCACCGCGCTGGGCGACGCGGTCGACCTGCTGGCGATGTGCGCCGCGGCGGTGAGCAACGACTCCGGCCTGATGCACGTCGCCGCCGCGCTCGATGTGCCACTGGTGGCGATCTACGGCTCGTCCAGCCCGGAGCACACGCCGCCGCTGGCCGAGCGGGTCGCGATCCAGACCCTGCGCCTGGAGTGCTCGCCCTGCTTCCAGCGCACCTGTCCGCTCGGCCACACCCGCTGCCTCACCGACCTCGCCCCCGAGCGCATCCTCGCCGCGCTCGGCGGCCTCGGCCTGGCGGGGCTCGAGCATGCCGACGGCGAGGTCGCGCCCCGGGTCGCGCCCCAGGTCGTGCATTTCGCCCGACGGGCCTGACGCGGCGATGCGCGTGCTGATCGTCAAGACGTCCTCGCTCGGCGACGTCATCCACACCCTGCCGGCGCTCACCGACGCCGCCCGCGCGCTGCCCGGCATCCGCTTCGACTGGGTGGTGGAAGAAGGCTTCGCCGAGATCCCGCGCTGGCATCCGGCGGTCGAGCGCGTGATCCCGGTCGCCGTGCGGCGCTGGCGCAAGCATCCGCTGCGGGCCTGGCGCAGCGGCGAATGGCGGGCGTTCACGGCGGCCATTCACGCCGAGCGCTACGACGCGGTGATCGACGCCCAGGGTCTCCTCAAGAGCGCCTGGCTCGCCCGTCACGCCCACGGCCCGCTGCACGGCCTGGACCGCCGCTCGGCGCGCGAACCGCTCGCCAGCCTGTTCTACCGCCACCGCCACGCCGTCGCCTGGGGCCGGCACGCGGTGCTGCGCGTGCGCGAACTGTTCGCCCGCGCCCTGGGCTATGCGCTGCCGGCGGGGCGCGGCGACGCCCCCGCTGGCCACGCCGGCACGGCGCCGGCAGCCTCCCCCTCCGCCGCGACAGGACCCTGCCGCGGCCGCCACGCACCCGCCGGCGGCCCGCCCGCCGATGCAGCCGACCCCTACGGCCTGGACCGCGCCCGCGTGCTCGCCGGCGCCGGGCAGGCGGCCGGCAGCGCCGGCACGTCCTACCTCGTCTTCCTGCACGGCACGACCTGGCCGACCAAGCACTGGCCCGAACTCTACTGGCGCCGGCTGGCCGAGCGCGCCTGCGCCGCGGGCTGGCAGGTGCACCTGCCCTGGGGCAGCGACGCCGAGCGCGCCCGCGCCGAGCGCCTGGCCGAAGGGCTGGCCGGCGCCCGCGTGCTGCCGAAGCTGACGCTGGCCGGGGTGGCGGCCGAGATCGCCGGCGCCCGCGCCTGCGTCGCGGTGGACACCGGCCTCGGCCATCTCGCCGCCGCCCTGGCGGTGCCCACGGTGTCGGTGTACGGTCCCACCAATCCGGGTTTCACCGGCGCCTGGGGCAAGGACCAGCACCACCTCGACTCCGACTTCCCCTGCGCGCCCTGCCTGCAGAAGCGCTGCCGTTACACCCCTTCGGCCGACGACCGCGCCCGCGCCGACTTCGCCCGCGAACAGCCGCTGTGCTTCACCCGCGTCGCGCCGGAGCGCGTCTGGAGCGAGCTCGCCGCACTGCTCGTAGACGGTGCGCAAGCCCCCGTCGCGGACGTCGGACCCGCCCAACGCGCCAGCATGGCTGCCGGACCTCGACTTGCCGAAGCGGGCGGCGCCGGCGCCTCGCCTTCGGGCGTCCACAGATCGCCGGCCACCGCCGTCTCGCCCCCGCCAAGCGAGGCCCCCTGATGCAACTCGCCTTCTGCCTGTACAAGTACTTCCCCTTCGGCGGCATGCAGCGCGACTTCCTGCGCATCGCCCAGGCCTGCCAGGCCCGCGGCCACGCGATCCGCGTCTATGTGCTGGAATGGCAGGGCGAGGTGCCGCCCGGCTTCGACGTGGTGCATGTGCCGGTGCGCGCGCTGTTCAACCACCACCGCTACCGCAAGTACACCGACTGGGTGCGCGCCGACCTCGCACGCCGGCCGGTCGAGCGCGTCATCGGCTTCAACAAGATGCCGGGCCTGGACGTCTATTACGCCGCCGATCCCTGCTTCGAGGATAAGGCGCAGACGCTGCGCAATCCGCTCTACCGGCTCGGCGGGCGCTACCGCCATTTCGCCGCCTACGAACGGGCGGTATTCGGTGCGGAAAGCAGGACGGAGATACTGCTGATCACGAAGGCGCAGGCCCCCGCCTTCGCACGCCACTACGGCACGCCGCCGGAGCGCTTTCACGTGATGCCGCCGGGGATTGCCGCCGACCGGCACAGGCCCGACAACGTGGGCGAGATTCGCGCCGGGCTGCGGGCGGAGTTCGGTCTCACCGACGACGCCTTCCTGCTGGTCCAGATCGGCTCGGGCTTCAAGACCAAGGGCGTCGACCGCACCCTGTCGTCGGTCGCTGCACTGCCGAAGGACCTGCAGAGCCGCACCCGCCTCATCGTCATCGGCCAGGACACACCCAAGCCCTTCCAGCTCCAGGCCGCGACGCTGGGGCTGGGGAGCAGGGTCACCTTCCTGAGCGGGCGCTCCGACGTGCCGCGTTTCCTGCTCGGGGCCGATCTGATGATCCATCCCGCCTACCACGAAGCCGGCGGCATCGTTTTGCTCGAAGCGCTCGTCGCTGGGCTGCCTGTCATCGCGACGAGGACCTGCGGCTTCTCGCACTTCATCGAGGAAGCCGACGCTGGCGTCATTCTCGGCGAGCCCTTCGAGCAGGCCGCGCTCAATGAAAGCCTGGCCGCCAGTTTGAGAGACGCAGACCTTCGCCGCCGCTGGCAGGCCAACGGCCTCGCCTTTGCCGCGCGCGCCGACCTCTACACCCTGCCCGAGCGCGCCGCCGACGTGATCCTGCAACTGCCCGCCCGTGAACGCGGCAGCCAATGAGCGCACCGATGGAAATGCCCGGCAACAGCGTATTCCTCGCCGAACCCTTCCGCAGCCTGTGGCAAGGCCGCGACCCGTTCGCGGCGGTGGAGGCGCTGCAGGGCGAGGTGTTCCGCGAACTCGAAGGCCGCCGCACGCTGCGCACCGAAGTCGGCGGTGCCGCCTATTTCGTCAAGATCCACCGTGGCGTGGGCTGGCGCGAGATCGTCAAGAACCTGCTCTCGCTGCGCCTGCCGGTGCTCGGTGCGCGCAACGAGTGGCGCGCCATCGCCCGGCTGCAGGAGGTGGGCGTCGCCACCATGCATGCGGTGGCCTTCGGCGAGCGCGGTGGCAACCCGGCCCGCCGCCATTCGTTCATCATCACGGAAGCGCTCGCCCCGACGATCAGCCTCGAAGACTACTGCCGCGACTGGCCCGCCAGCCCGCCGCCGCCGGCGCTCAAGCGCGCGCTGATCGCCCGCGTCGCCGAGATGGCGCGCCGCATGCACGAAGGCGGCATGAACCACCGCGACTTCTACCTGTGCCACTTCCTGCTCCACACCGCGCCGGCGCCGACGGCCGACGCGCTGCGCCTGTCGCTGATCGACCTGCACCGCAGCCAGGTGCGCCCCCGCACGCCGCGGCGCTGGCGCGACAAGGATCTCGCCGGGCTGTATTTTTCCGCGCTCGACATCGGCCTCACGCAGCGCGACCTGCTGCGCTTCCTGCGCACCTATTTCCCCATGCCGCTGCGCGACACGCTGCGGCGCGAAGCCGCGCTGCTGCGGCGCCTGGCACGCCGGGCCGCAGCCCTGCGCGCACGCTATCTGCGCAAGTACGCCCCCGGCGCCGACGGCGCGAACGCACGATGACCCGCCTGCACCCCGTCGCCCGGCACCCAGGGCTCCCTGCGGCGAACGCGTTCGAGTGCTGCGCGTGAACGACCTTTCCCTGGTGCAGACCGCCGAATCGCTGCGCCGCGCCGGGCGCCATCCCGCCCTGCCGCTCCGCGTCCAGTTGTCCGACGGCCGCAGCCTCACCCTGCTCAGCTTGCTGCGCGTGCTGCCGGGCAAGCGCATCGTCGGCGAGGCCGACTTCGCAGGCCGCCGCGTGCTCGCGAAGCTCTTCATCGCCGCCGGCAGCAGCCGCCACTGGCACCGCGAGCGCCACGGCATCGAGGCCCTGGCAGCCGCCGGCATTCCCACGCCGCCCCTGATTGCGGCGAGCGGCCTGCAGGGGGGCGGCCATGCGCTACTCACGGCCTTTCTCGACCGCGCCGAGAGCCTCGCTACACGCTGGCAGCCCGAATCCACCCGGCCCGCCGGCAACGTTCGGGCGCTGGCGGTGCTCGCGCCCGCCTTCGCCATGCTCGGCCGGCTGCATGCCCGCGGCCTGGTGCAGGACGACCTTCACCTGGGGAATTTTCTCGTCTGCGACGGTCGGTTGCAGGTCATCGACGGCGACGCGGTGAGGGCGCTCACACCCGGCCACGTGCTGGATGTCGACAGCGCGATGAGCAATTTCGCCATCCTCGCCGCCCAGCTTCCCGCGCCTTGGGACGCGCATCTGCCGGCGCTGGTCGAGGCCTGGCGAGGCGGCGGCGACGGCCTCCCCGCGCTCGACGCGCCCCGCCTGCTCGAGCGCATCGCCCAAACGCGCGCCGCGCGCCTGCACGCCTTTCTCGGCAAGACCTTGCGCGACTGCACGCTGTTCCAGGTGGAAAGACGCTTCGACCGCTTCAGCGCCGTCGTGCGCGAGCAGGCCGCGCAGTTTGCGCCGCTGATCGCAGCCCCCGATCGCGCCCTTGGCGCCGGCACGCTGCTGAAGGACGGCGGCACCTGCACCGTGGCGCGCGTCGCGGTCGCGGGCGAACCCGCGGTCATCAAGCGCTACAACATCAAGAGCGCCACTCATGCCCTGTCACGCGCCTGGCGCCCGAGCCGTGCCGCCCATTCCTGGGTGGCGGGCCACCGCCTGGCCTTCCTCGGCATTGCCACGCCGGCACCGCTGGCCCTGATCGAGGAGCGTTTCGGCCCGCTGCGCCGGCGCGCCTGGCTGGTCAACGCGTATTGCGCCGGCACCAACCTGGCGCAACATCTGGCCCCGCATGTGGAAGCCGGCCCCCCGGCGGCGGAAGCCGAGGCGCTGCGCCAGCTCTTCACGACCTTGCACCGCGAACGCATCACGCACGGCGACCTCAAGGCCACCAATCTGCTCTGGCACGAAGGCCGCATCGTCGTGATCGACCTCGACGCCCTGCAGCAGCACCGCAGCGCCGCGCGGCATGCCCGCGCCTGGCGGCGCGACCGCGCCCGCCTGCTGCGCA
>JANJTU010000075.1 GCA_024710965.1 Thauera sp.
ACCGCAGACGCGGAAGACGCAAGATCCCGCACTTACGGAAGCGTTCGCTCGCGCACGAAAACCGGAAAGCGCGGCAGCCCGCCGGCCGTCAGCTCCCGGTAGCGGTAGGTGACCTCGCTGCCGAGTGGCGGCGGGTTGCGGCGCTCGGCATCGCTGAGCCCGCTGCCGAGGCGAAACCGGCGGCCGTCGGCGGCTTCGACTTCGAGCGCACCGGTCACTTCGCGGTACTTGCCGCGGCCGGGAAGATGGGCAACGACGCGGGCCTCGGCGTCGAGCCAGGGCGTGAGCTTGCGCAGCGCCGCGCTGCGGCCGGCCATCCAGGCCGCGTCGGCGCGGTGCAGCATCAGGCCTTCGCCGCCTGCGGCGACAACGCGCGCCAGCGCGCCGGCCAGCGCCGCACGGCTGTCGACGCGGAACTGCGGCACCGCCCGCAGCCAGGGCACGGCGGCGCCTGCGACGACACCTTGCAGGCGCACGTGGCGCTCGTCGAAGCGGCCGGCCTCGCCCGGCAGATCGAAGACCAGGTAGTGCAGCCGGCGCCAGGCCGCATCCTCGGGCGTCTCACGGCGGACGATGGCCGACAGCGCCTGAAAGCGGCCGCGCCCCAGCCACAGCTCGCCGTCGAGCGGGCGTTGCGGCAGCGCGGCGACGAACCAGGGCGGCGCCGGGATCGGTCGGCCGGAGCGAAAGCGCAGCGTGCGCCCATTCCAGTGCGCGCGCACGCCGTCGTACTTCTCGCTGACCCAGTACGCCGCCGGATCGAGGGCGTCGTCCCAGCGCATCGCCAGCATCAGCGCGGGCGCTTCGTCCGCGGCGGCGCGGACGAAGCGCGGCAGCAGGCCAAGGCCGAGCATGCTCAGCAGGAAACGGCGACGCGGGTGGAGCGGCAGGCGGGACATCGTGGCCCTCCCTCGAATGAATGCCTTAATCATAATCCATATGTCATCGCACGACACCCTCCGCGCCGACATCGTCGCCACCGCTTTGCCGCCGCGGGCTCCGGCGGCGGATAATCGCGCCCGACCTCGCACTTTCCTCGCCTGCCCCGGACCGCCGCCGTGCCCGCTTCCGCCCCCGCCTCCCGTCTCCCGCCCGCGCTGCTGCTGCTCGGCCCCACCGCCAGCGGCAAGACGGCGAGTGCGCTCGCACTGGCGCAGGCGCTGCCGGTGGAGATCGTCAGCGTCGACTCCGCGCTCGTCTATCGCGACATGGACATCGGCACCGCCAAGCCGAGCGCGGCCGAACTGGCGAGCTGCCCGCACCACCTGATCGACATCGTCTCGCCCGAGGACAGCTACTCGGCGGCGCGCTTTCGTGCCGACGCGATCCGGCTGATGGCGGAGATCAGCGCGCGCGGCCGCATCCCGCTGCTCGCCGGCGGCACGATGCTGTACTTCAAGGCGCTGCGCGACGGCCTCTCCGACCTGCCAGCGGCCGATACCGCCTTGCGCCAGGCGATCGACGAAGCCGCCGCCGCGCGCGGCTGGCCGGCCGTTCACGCCGAACTCGCCGCGCTCGACCCCGCCGCCGCGGCGCGGCTCGAGCCGACCGACGCCCAGCGCATCCAGCGCGCGCTCGAGATCGTGCGCCTCACCGGCCGCCCGCTCGCCGACAGCTACGCGCGCCGCGAGGACGACGCCCTGCCCTGCCGCCTGCTGCCGATCGCGCTCGCGCCCTCCGACCGCGGCGTGCTGCACGAGCGCATCGCGCAGCGCTTCGACGCCATGCTCGCCGCCGGCCTCGTCGACGAAGTCCGCCGGCTGCGCGCGCGCTACCGCCTCGAGCCGGCGATGCCCTCGATGCGCTGCGTCGGCTACCGCCAGGCCTGGGAATACCTGGACGGCCACATCGGCGGCGACGACCTGCGCTTCAAGGGCATCGCCGCCACACGCCAGCTCGCCAAGCGCCAGCTCACCTGGCAGCGCCAGTTCCGCGAAACCTGGCCGGGGCTCATCGAGCTCGACTGCCTGCGCCCCGACCTGCCCGACGCCGTGCGCGAAGCCGCGCTACGCCTGCTTCGTGCCTGAACACGACCACCCCCGAAGGAATCCCGATATGGACCAGCAGATCATCGACGACATCAACCAGTGGCTGGACGAGGTCGTGATCGGCCTCAACCTCTGCCCCTTCGCCGCCAAGCCGCGGCGCGAGAACCGCGTGCGCATCGCGGTGAGCCACGCCACCGACGAGGAGGCCCTGCTCAACGACCTGCAGGCCGAACTCGAGCGCCTCGCCGACACCCCGGCCGCCGAGCTGGAAACCACCCTGCTCGCGATCCCGGACATGCTCGCGGACTTCGAGGACTACAACGACTTCCTCGACGCGGTGGACCTGTGGGTGGAGCAGTTCGGCTGGGAGGGCGAGCTGCAGGTGGCGAGCTTCCACCCGAACTACCAGTTCGCCGACACCGACGCCGACGAGCCGGGCAACCTCACCAACCGCTCGCCCTGGCCGCTGCTGCACATCATCCGCGAGGAGAGCCTGGAGCAGGCGCTCGAGCACTACCCCGACGTCGAAGGCATCCCCGAGCGCAACATCGGGCGCATGGAGGCGCTGACCGCCGACGAGAAGCGCAGGCTCTTCCCCTACCTCTTCGGCTGAAACGGGAACGGCTCCGGCAGCCTCGGCCGCGCCCGGCCCAGTCCGCCGCGATGCCGTGCCGGGGCGCCTGCCCGACTACCGCAGGGCCTCGGCAGGCGCGCCCTCGGCGAGCGCGGCGCGCTCGCGCCGCGCCAGCAGCGTATAGACGGTGGGCACCACGAACAGGGTGAAGACGGTCCCCAGCAGCAGGCCGCCGACGATGACCCAGCCGATCTGCTGGCGGCTCTCCGCGCCGGCGCCGGTGGCGAGCGCGAGCGGAATCGCGCCCAGCACCATCGCCCCGGTCGTCATCAGGATCGGGCGCAGGCGCAGCACGGCGGCCTCAATGACGGCCTCATTGACCGAGCGCGACAACGCCTGCCCCTGCTCGCGCAGCTGGTTGGCGAACTCGACGATCAGGATGCCGTGCTTGGTGATCAGCCCCACCAGCGTCACCAGGCCGATCTGGCTGTAGACGTTGAGCGTGCCGCCGGTCAGCCACAGCGCGCCGAGCGCGCCGGTCATCGACAGCGGCACCGTCAGCATGATGATGAGGGGGTCGCGGAAGCTCTCGAACTGCGCCGCGAGCACGAGGTAGATGAAGGCCAGCGCGAGCACGAAGGCGAGCGCAAGGCTGGCCGAACTGCTGCGGAACTCGCGCGACTGGCCGTCGTAGTCGGTGGAATAGCCCGGTGGCAGGATGCGCGCGGCGGTCACGTCCATCCACTGCAGCGCCTCGCCCAGGGCGTAGCCGGGCGCCAGATTGGCCGAGATCGTCACCGCGCGGCGCTGGCCGAAGTGGTTGAGCTCGCGCGGCGCCACCTGCTCGCTCACCTTCACCACGCTGGTGAGCGGCACCATGTTGCCGTTGCGCGCACGCACGAAGATGTCGCGGATGTCGCGCGGGTCGGCACGGCTCGCGGCGGCCACCTGCACGATGACGTCGTACTGCTCGGCGTCCTGCTTGTAGCGCGTCACCTGGCGGCCGCCGAGCATGGTTTCCAGGGTGCGGCCGATGACGTCGACGTCCACGCCGAGATCGGCGGCGCGGTCGCGATCGACTGCCACCGCGAGCTCGGGCATCGTCAGTTTCAGATCGGTGTCGGGCGACACGAAGCCGGCGTTGTCCTGCATCTCGTCGAGGAACTGCCCGGCCACGCGCGCGAGTTCGTCGTAGGACTCGGAGGTCGTCACGACGAAGCTCACCGGCCGCGAACGCGGGCTCTGGCCAAAGGCGGCCGGCTGCACCGGGAAGGCGTTGACGCCGGGAATCGCGCGCAGCTTCGGCTGCAGCTCGGCGGCGATGTCGGCGGCCGTGCGCTCACGCTCACCCCAGTCGCGGAAGCCGACGAAGGAGATGCCCTGCGACACCGTCGGGCTGCCGGCGATGACGAGGTAGCGGTCCACTTCGGGCAGGCCGGCGTAGATCTGCTCGAGCTCGCGCGCGTAGCGCGCCATGTAGTCGATCGTCGCCCCTTCCGGCCCGGTGAAGATGCCCACCACGCGGCCGCGGTCCTCCACCGGCGCGAGCTCGGTCTTCAACTGTGCCAGCAGCAGCAACGAACTGCCCGCCACCGCGGCGAACACCAGCATCACCAGCCAGCGCGCGCGCAGCGCCGCCGTCAGTGCGCCGCGGTAGCCCGCGGTGAGCGCGCCGAGGAAGCGCTCGATGCCGTTGTAGAGCGCACCGTGGCGCGGCTCGTGGCGCAGCAGCTTGGAGCACATCATCGGCGACAGGGTCAGGGCGACGAAGCCGGAGACGATCACCGCCCCGGCCAGCGTCAGCGCGAACTCGGTGAACAGCTTGCCGGTGCGCCCGGTCATGAACGCCACCGGCGCATACACCGCGGCAAGCGTGATCGTCATCGCCACCACGGCGAAGCCGATCTCCTTCGCGCCGCGAAAGGCGGCGGCGACCGGCGCCATGCCGTCCTCGATGTGGCGGTAGATGTTCTCGAGCACGACGATCGCATCATCGACGACGAGCCCGATCGCCAGCACCAGCGCGAGCAGCGTCAGCGTGTTGATCGAGAAGCCGAACACGAACATCAGCGTGAACGCCCCCACCAGCGACACCGGGATCGTCACCAGCGGCACCAGCATCGCGCGCCAGTTGCGCAGGAAGAACAGGCACACCGCGGCGACCAGCAGCACCGCCTCCCAGATCGTCGTGAACACCGCGTCGATCGAGCGCTCGATGAACACCGTGGTGTCGTTGGCGATCGTCATCGCCAAGCCTGCGGGCAGTTCGGCCTCGAGCCGCGGCAGCATGTCCACGAGGCCGCGCTTGAGATCGAGCGGGTTGGCCGTGGCCTGCTTGATCAGGCCGATCGAGATCGAGGGCTTGCCGAGAAAGCGCACCGAGGTGCGCTCGCTCTGCGGCGCCACCTCGACACGGCCGACGTCGCGGATGCGCACCGGGTAGGCATCGGGGGTCGCGGGCGGGCGCACCACCACCGCCTCGAATTGCGCCGGCTCGGCCAGGTCGGTGCGCGCGACGACGGCGAACTCGCGCTCGCGGCTCTCGATGCGGCCGGCGGGCAGCTCGACGTTCTGGCGCCGGATCGCGTCCTCCACATCCTGCACCGTGAGGCCGAAGGCAGCCAGGCGATCGCGGTCGAGCCAGATCCGCATCGAGTAGCGACGCTCGCCGAACACGCGCGCGTCGGCCGCGCCGGGCAGGGTCTGCAGGCGCGGCTTGATGATGCGGCTGGCGAAATCACTCATCTCCAGCGCCGAATGGCGGTCGGACGAGAATGCCACCCAGATGATCGGGTTGGCATCGGCCTCGACCTTGGCGATCACCGGCTCCTCGACGTCGTCGGGCAGGCGCCGGCGCACGCGCGAGACGCGGTCACGCACGTCGGCGGCGGCGCTGTCGGCGTCGCGCTCGACGCGGAAGCGCACCGTGATCTGACTGCGCTCCTGGCGGCTGATCGACGACAGCACGTCCACGCCCTCAATGCCGGCGAGCGAATCCTCCAGCGGCTTCGTCACCTGCGACTCGACGATCTCGGCGCTGGCACCGGTATAGGTAGTGTCGACGGTGACGACCGGCTCGTCGATGTTCGGGTACTCGCGCACGCTCAGGCGCGAGTACGACATCAGCCCGACGAGCAGCACCAGCAGCGACAGCACCGTCGCGAACACGGGACGGCGGATGCAGATGTCCGAGATGACCATCGCGGTTCCTCAGTCCGCCGCCAGCGCCACGCCGCCCGGCCCGGCCACCCTGACCGCGGCGCCGTCGCGCAGCTTCAGCTGGCCGGCGACGACGACCTGCGCACCGGCGGCGAGGCCGTCGACGATCTCCACCATCGCATCGCGGCGCACGCCGGTCTTCACCTCGACGCGCTGCGCGCGGTCGCCGACGACGCGGTAGACGAACTGCACGTTGCCCGGCGCCGGCACCAGCGCCGTCTCCGGCACGACCACCACCGCCGCGCGCTCGGCGAGGATCAGGCGCACGCGGGCAAAGCCCCCGGGGCGCAGGCGGGCGTCGGGGTTGGGCAGGCTTGCGCGCAGGTGCACCGCCCGCCCCTGGGCGTCGATCAGCGGATCGATCGCCTCGACGCGGGCCGCAAAGCGCTCTGCCGGCCACACGTCGCTCGTCACTTCCAGCGCCTGGCCGGGCCGGACCCGGGCGCCGTAGAGCTCGGGGAGGCGGAAATCCACCTTCAGGGTGGCGATGTCCTCGAGGTTCACCAGTTCATCGCCGTCCTGCACGAAGTCGCCCGGGCTGACGTTGCGGATGCCGACCACGCCGGCGAACGGCGCCCGGATCTGCATCCGTTCCAGCCGCGCCTGCGCCAGCGCCACCCCGGCCCGCGCCACCTCGAGCTGTGCGCGGGCGGTGTCGAGGCCGCTCTGGCTGACGAACTTGCGCCCGAACAGATCCTCGGTGCGGCGAAAGTTGGACTCGGCCAGGGTCAGGTTGGCGCGCGCCTGCTGCAGCTCGGCGCGCTGCACCGCGGCGTCGAGCTCGACCAGCACCGCGCCGCGCTTGACCGCCTCGCCGTCACGGAAGCGGATCGCCGCAATCCGCCCCGCCACCTCGGGGCGCAGCATCACCGACTCGTTCGACACCAGCGAGCCCACCGCGGTAACGTCGTCGGACCAGGCCTGCGTCGTCACGACATGCGTCTCGACCAGCACCGGTGCGCCCCCGACCGCAGCCCCCCCGCCCTGCGCGCCGTTGCCGGCCACCGCGACCGCCGCGCTCCCCGGCTGTGGCGGCAGGCTCGCGCCGCGGTTCGCATACCAGGCAAGGCCGCCGAGAGCCGCAAGGCCGACGACGCTGACGACGATGACAAACGGGCGGCGAAGGGACATAGGGTGTTGGCGGCGCGAGGCGGCGGTGGACGATCCGGGCGAAGCCGCGATTGTCACACAAGGCGACACGCCCCGAGCCGCGACGTCCCGGGAGTGGGAAGTCGGGAAGCTGAGTGGAAGACTCGACGAACACCCGGCGAGTTCAACCCGGGGCGCCCCTCGGCAGGCTAGCGGCGCTGCGCGCCCAGGCGCGCGAGCCCGTCGTCGCGCAGGTGGGTCAGCAGCGCGGTGCCGTCGGCGGCGACGCGGAACTCGCCCCAGCGCGCCCCTGCAAACGCCTCGGCACGGCCCTCCTGGAAGAAGAACGCATTCGGGCCGATGCTGTAGCGGCCGTCGCGTGCGCGCAGGCGCACGCCAACGAGCCCGGGCGCCGATGGCAGCACCTGCGCCACCCCCGCCAGGCTCGCCCGCCCGCGCGCATCCAGGGCCAGGTGCGCAAAGCGCGGTGGCGGCAGGACCCGCACGGCGCCGGCGGCCGGATCGCGCCGCGGCAGGGCGGCGTCGATCGCAAACGCGAGCGCCATATAGTCGCCCTGCAGCAGCGAGCGCGGATCGACCGGCGCGAGCTCGACCAGCACGACGCGACCGTGCGCCAGGATCCGCTCGTTCGTCATGATCGCCTGCAGCGCCACACCGCCGACCAGCGCCAGCGCCAGCACGATGCCCGCCTGCGTCCATGCCCTCGTCCTCATGTCCGCTCCCTCGCCGGCCGGCCGAGCAGCCGCCGCAGCCCGAGCAGCACCAGGCCGCTCGCCGCCAGCAGCGCGGACTTGAGCGCCAGCGTGGTGTCGAGCCGGTAGTAATACTCGCCGAGGTACAACACCGCGGCGACGGCGGCAACGGCCGCCAGCAACCGATGCCCGGCGTGCACGCCGGCGAGGAAGAGCGCGGCGGCGACGATGAGCCCCGGCGCCGGCTGCGCAGCCAGCGCCAGCGCCAGGCCGGCGGCCAGCGCCAGGCTGCGGGTGCGCGGCGCGGCGTCGCGCAGCAGCCAGCCGCCCACCGCCCCGCAAACCAGCGCGACACCGATCGACAGCACCGACGCCCGGTAGGCGAAGCCCGACTGGGCGGCCAGCAGCAGCCCCCACAGCGCCTCGCCGCGCAGCGCGATCGCGGCCGGCACGGCAAGCGCTGCCAGCGCCGCGGCGCGCGCGGCGGCGCCGAGCAGCGCGCCATGCCGGCCCGCCGCCCACTGCCGGCGCGACAGCCAGGCGAGGGTCGCGATCGCCGTCAGCGCGATGCCGTAGACCTCCAGCGCCGCCCCACGGCCGAGGAGATGGCCGATGTCGAACAGCAGCAGTAGGCCGCACAGCGTGCGATGCAGCACGCTGGTGCGCGGCAGCATCATGCCCGCCGCCACCATGGCGCCGACCACGGCCCACTGCCTGCCGCCGTCGAAGAACGCGTCCCAGCGCTCGCCCACCGCAGACACCAGCAAGGCCTGACCGGCGAGCGAGAAGGCGAGCGCCATCTGCATCGTGAACAGGTGGCCGCGGCGGAACAGCCAGAGCGCCGCGCCGCACAGCACGGCGCCGGCGAGCGCACGCGCGGGCGGGCTGTCGCCGACGATCGCCATCGGCAGCATGAACGCGGACAGGATCAGCAGCGACGCGATCCATGCCGCCAGCGTCTGCAGCAGCTGCAGCCACCACGGCGTCGCATCGTGTGCCCGCAGCCGCGCCTGCTGCGCGGGGTCGACGATGCCGCGCGCCGTCAGCGCTTCGATCAGGGCGGAGGGCGGCGTGCTCACCGGACTACCTCCCCGGCGCCGGACTGGCGCTGCAGCCGCGCCAGCCAGCAGGCCGCCCCGCCCGAGGCGGCGATGAGGACCAGGGCCACCAGGTTCAGGCTCAGGAAGCTGTCCACCGCGATGAGCCTGACCAGCCCGGCGGTGAGCACCGCGATCCCCGCATACACGACGAGGGCGAGGATGGCGACGTCGCGCCGCAGGCGCAGGTAGATCAGCCCGCCGGCCGCCGCGCAGGCGAAGAAGACCGGCAGCGCGAGGCGGAAATCCGCCTCCCACCAACCCACCACGGCCCCCACGCCCAGCGGCGCCAGCACGCCCAACGCCGCCAGGCGCGGCAGCCGCCGCGTCGGCCGCGCCATCAGCCGCCGCTCGCCGGCCTCGAACAGCAGCAGCACGGCCAGGTTGAGCCCGGCGACGGCGAGCAGCGAGTGAAGATGGAACAGGGTGTCGACGAAGCCCCACCAGGCCGACTGCGACAGCGCCCGCATCAGCGCCGCATTGGCCACCGCCAGCCACAGCGCCCAGCTCGCCGACGAGCGCGACAGCGCCGCGAAGGGCGTCATCAGCAGCGCCCAGGCGGCGAACAGCTCCCAGATGTCGGCCCCGCTCTGGTAGGTCTGGCCGATCAGCGCGAGCAGCGCACCGCTGGCGATGCAGGCGCCGAACAGCGCCGCGCGGTAGAGGTTGCCGAAGGGCGGCGCGCACAGCGCCGTGCCGCCGCAGCCGGCCAGCAGCGCGAACGCGAGGCCGAACTTGGCGAAGCGGTGCAGCGCCTCCCAGTTGTAGGCGAGGAAGAACACCATCGCCGCGCCCAGCAGGAGCACGCCGGCAAAGGCGAGCAGGCGGTCGAACAGGCGTCGCCATTCGGCCGGCGTCGGCGCCAGCGGCGCGGCATCGGCCGCCTGTGCCAGTTGCGCCGGCGTCAGCAGGCCCGACTCGGCGAGCTGGAACAGCGTCGAGCGTTGATCGGGAGTCCACTGCATGGCTGCCGCCCGCGATGAAGAACGCGTAGCGTAGCAGCAATCGTGCGGGGTGGAGGCGGCACGATCAGGGCAAGGCGGTGCGGCGGCCGGCCCCGATCGCCGCGCCGGCTCGATCAGCGAGAGCGGCGCCGACGCCGGCGCCAGACCCACGCATACACGGCGATATTGACCCCCAGCACGAGCGCGGCGAGCACGAACTGGATCCCGTGCGTCAGCCCGGCCGGGTAGATCAACGCCAGCAGGTAATGCTCGATGAAGCTGCCCTCGTAGCCCGCCTGCCCGGCCTGCAGGCGCAGCGCGTTCTCGAGCGGGGTGAGCGGACAGATGCGGCCGCTGAGCTCGACGAAGGCGCCCCAGGCGGCGGCGGGCAGGTGCAGCAGCGGCGCCCAGCGCCAGCGCAGCGCGAGCAGGCCGCCGGCGACGACGAAAACGATGAAGGCCAGATGCAGCAGCAGGACGGCGTCGGCGGCGAGGCGGTGAAACACGTCGGATGGCCGAAAGGAAGGGGGACGGAGCGGACAACCTGGCCGGCGGACCGCGGCGCACGCTGGCGCGCGGCCCGCCGGCGGGTGATCAGTCGACGATCGTCTGCGCTTCGCCGTCCTGACGGACGTCGATGCGGCCGATGCGATACACGGTTTCGCCCGCGGCGGCGAGCTTGGCGGCCGCGACTTCGGCGTCCTCGGCCGCCACCACCACGACCATGCCGATGCCGCAGTTGAACACGCGGTACATCTCGTCCGCCTCGACGTTGCCCGCCATCTGCAGCCACTGGAACAGCGGCGGCAGCTGCCAGGCATCGGCGTCGATGCGGGCGGTGAGCTCGCTGCGCAGGATGCGCGGCACGTTCTCGGTGATGCCGCCGCCGGTGATGTGGGCCATGCCCTTCACCGCGCCCGGCAGCGCCTGCATCAGCGCCAGCAGCGGCTTCACGTAGATGCGGGTGGGCTCCATGACGACGTCGCGGAAGGGGCGGCCATGGAAAGGCGCGTCGAGGTCGGGCTGGGCGCGCTCGATGATCTTGCGGATCAGCGAGTAGCCGTTGGAGTGCGCGCCGCTCGAGGCCAGGCCCAGCACCACGTCGCCCGGCACGATGCGGCTGCCGTCGATGATGTCGGCCTTGTCCACGGCGCCGACGGCGAAGCCGGCGAGATCGTACTCGCCCGCCGGGTACATGCCGGGCATCTCGGCGGTTTCGCCGCCGATCAGCGCGCAGCCGGCGAGCTCGCAGCCCTGGGCGATGCCCTTGACGACGTCGGCGGCGGTGTCGACATCGAGCTTGCCGCAGGCGAAGTAGTCGAGGAAGAACAGCGGCTCGGCGCCCTGCACGAGGATGTCGTTGACGCTCATCGCCACCAGGTCCTGGCCGACCGTGTCATGCTTGTCGAGCTGGAAGGCGAGCTTGAGCTTGGTGCCGACGCCGTCGGTGCCGGAGACCAGCACCGGCTCCTTGAACTTCTTCGACAGCTCGAACAGCGCGCCGAAGCCGCCGATGCCGCCCAGCACTTCGGGGCGCATGGTGCGCTTGGCGAGCGGCTTGATGCGGTCGACGAGGGCGTCGCCGGCGTCGATGTCCACACCGGCGTCACGGTAGGAAAGGGAGGCAGGGGTGGAGGGGTTGGATGCGCTCAAGATCGTTCCTCTGGGCTCGCAGGCTGCGGGGCGGGCGCCTCCCGGCGGCGGACCAAACTTGAGGCCGCAACGCCAAGTGGCTACATTTACGGGTCTTGCGGGCCATGTGCGCCCGCACCAAGTCCGCGATTTTACTTGAAATGACCGCTCCCCGCGCCGACCGTCTGCAGACCCTCGCCTGGACCGTCACCGGCCTCGCGCTGGTCGGCCTGTTCTGGCTGCTGGGGCCGATCCTCGCGCCCTTCGTCATCGCCGCGGTGTTCGCCTACATCTGCGACCCGGCGGTGAACTGGATGGTGGCGCGCCGCGCGCCGCGCCCGTTGGCAGTGCTGCTGGTGATCGTCGCGCTCGGACTGGTGCTGATCGCCCTGGGGCTGATCCTGTTGCCGATGGTGTATCGCGAGGCGGTGACGCTGATCCGCCGCCTGCCCGACCTGGTCGAGATGTTCAACGCCCGGGTGTCGCCGCTGCTGCTGGCGCGGCTGGGCATCGACCTCCAGCTCGACGCCGCGCAGTTCCGCCAGCTCGTCGCCGACAACTGGAACAACGCCCAGGACCTGGTGCCGATCGTGCTCGGCCACCTCAAGACGGGCGGCATGGCGGTGCTCGGCTTCATCGCCAATCTGTTCCTGATTCCGCTGGTGATGTTCTACCTGCTGCAGGAATGGCCGCACATCCTCGACGAGCTGCAGCGCGTCGTGCCACGCCCCTGGCTCGAGCGCACGATGCGCATGATCAACGACATCGACTCGGTGATGTCGGAGTTCCTGCGCGGGCAGCTGTCGGTGATGCTGCTGCTGGCGGTGTTCTACAGCCTCGGGCTGTGGTTCGCCGGCCTCAATTTCGCCCTGCCGGTGGGGGTGCTCACCGGCCTGCTGGTGTTCATCCCCTACGTCGGCTTCGGCGGTGGCCTCATCCTGGCGATCCTCGCCGCCCTGCTGCAGGCCGAAGGCTGGTCGCCGCTGGTGGGCGTCGCCGTCGTCTATAGCCTGGGCCAGCTCATCGAAAGCTTCCTGCTGACGCCTTACCTGGTCGGCGAGCGCATCGGCCTGCATCCGCTCGCGGTGATCTTCGCGCTGCTCGCCTTTGGCCAGCTCTTCGGCTTCGTCGGCGTGCTCGTCGCGCTGCCGGTCAGCGCCGCCTTGCTGGTGGGCCTGCGCGAGGTGCGCACCGCCTGGTTCGCCAGCCCCATCTACCTGGGCGATCGCGCCGCGCCGACGCCCCCCCGCCCGGACAAGCAATGAAGCAGCTGGTGCTCGACATCCGCCCCGACGCCCCTCCCACGCTCGACAACTTCGTCGCCGGCGCGAATGCCGAGCTGGTGGCGACGCTGTCGCTGCTGGCCACCGCGGCGCAGGCCACGGCGCCGCTGCCGACCCGCCACCTCTACCTGTGGGGCGCCGCCGGCAGTGGCCGCAGCCACCTGCTGCGCGCCAGTGCCGCGATGGCGGCCGAGGCCGGGCGACCCGTGCATCTGTTCGCCGCCGCCGGCGTCGACGACACGCTGCCGGAAACGGAGGGCGCGCTGCTCGCGATCGACGACGTCGACCGCCTCGCGCCGGCGGCGCAGATCGCCCTCTTCAACGCCTTCAACCGCGCCCGCGGCAATGGCCAGACCCTGCTCCTGGCCGGCCCGGCCGCGCCGCTCGGGCTCGCGCTGCGCGAAGACCTGCGCACCCGCATCGGCCAGAGCCTGATCTTCGAGGTGCAGCCGCTCGACGACGCCTCGCGCGCCTCCATCCTCGCCACGCTGGCCGAGCGCCGCGGCCTGCGCCTCGCCGACGAGGTCGTCGACTTCCTGCTGCGCCACGGCCGGCGCGACCTGTCGACCCTGCTCGCGGTGCTCGACGCGCTCGACGCCGCCTCGCTCGAGCGCAAGCGCCCGATCACGCTGCCGCTGCTGCGCGAGATGATGCAGCAGGGACTGGCAATCTGAGCGCCCCCAACCTTCACCCGCAATGGACACCCTGACGTGAATCTCGTTCTCTTCGACCTCGACAACACCCTGCTGGCCGGCGACTCGGACTTCGAGTGGGCCCAGTTCCTGATCCGCAAGGGCGTGCTCGACCGCGAGGTGCAGGAAGCGAAGAACGTCCAGTTCTACGAGCAGTACAAGGACGGCACGCTCGACATCTTCGAGTTCCTCGACTTCCAGCTCGCGCCGCTCGCGCGCCACCCGCGCGCGCAGCTCGACGCCTGGCACCGCGAATTCCTCGCCACCGCGATCCGGCCGATGATCACGCCGGCCGCGCGCGCCCTGGTGCAGCAGCACCTGGCCACGGGCGAGCTCGTGGCGGTGGTGACCGCCACCAACGCCTTCGTCACCGGCCCGATCGTGCGCGAGTTCGGCATTCCGCACCTCGTCGCCACCATCCCGGCGCAGGAAGGCGGCGCCTTCACCGGCAAGCCGCGCGGCATGCCGGCGTTCAAGGCGGGCAAGATCGAGCGCGTGGACAGCTGGCTGGAGTCGCTCGGCCTGCATTTCGGCAGCTTCACCCGCAGCTGGTTCTACAGCGACTCGCACAACGACCTGCCGCTGATGGCGCGCGTCACCGACCCGGTCGCGGTCGACCCCGACGACCGCCTGCGCGCGCATGCGCAGGGCGCCGGCTGGCCGGTGATCTCGCTGCGCTGAACGCCACCGCCGCCCGCATCGCCGGGCGGCCACCCTGCCAACGGAGCACGCCAGCGCCGGGCGGGCGTTTCCTAGGGCCGCTGCGCCGCTGCGCCGCATCGGCCACGCAAGCGGCAGCTCACTTGGGGAAGAAGGGAGCACTGCATGAATGAACTCTTTCCGGTCAAGAACCCGGTCCTCGTCTTCGCCCTCGTCGCCACGCTGATCCTGTTCGCCCCGATCGTCCTCGGGCGCTGGCGGCTGCCGGGCATGATCGGGCTGCTGCTCGCCGGTGCGGTGCTCGGGCCGAACGCGCTCGGCGTGCTGGCGCGCGACGAGTCCTTCGTCCTCTTCGGCACCGTGGGCCTGCTCTACATCATGTTCACCGCGGCGCTCGAGATCGACATGGTGGTGCTCAAGCGCCATCGTCTCGCCAGCCTGGCGTTCGGCCTGCTCACCTTCGCCATTCCGATGGGCCTGGGCTTCGGCGTGTCGCGCTATCTGCTCGACTTCGGCCTGCCCGCGGCGATCCTGCTCGCGAGCACCTTCGCCTCCCACACCTTGCTGACCTATCCGCTCGTCAGCCGCCTCGGTCTCACCCGCAACCCGGCGGTGACCACCGCGGTCGGCGGCACCATCATCACCGACACCCTGGCCCTGCTGGTGCTGGCGGTGATCGTCAGCTACCAGCGCGGCGACGTTGACGAGCTGTTCTGGTACCGGCTCGGCATCAGCCTGACGGTCTACGTCCTCGCCATCCTGCTCGGCCTGCCGCTGCTCGCGCGCTGGTTCTTTCGCAACCTCGGCCGCGACGGGGTGTCGGAGTTCGTCTTCGTCCTCGCCGCCGTGTTCGGCTGCGCCGCACTGTCCCACGTCGCCGGCTCGGAACCGATCGTGGGCGCCTTTCTCGCCGGCCTCGCGCTCAACCGCCTGATTCCCCACCACAGCACGCTGATGAACCGCATCCAGTTCACCGGCGAGGCGGTCTTCATCCCCTTCTTCCTGCTCTCGGTCGGCATGCTGCTCGATGCGCGCGTCTTCCTCGGCGGCCCGCGCGCCTGGCTGGTGGCGTTCGCAATGGTGGTGACGGTGCATGTGACGAAATGGCTGGCGGCCGAAGCCACCCGTCCGCTGCTCGGCTACAGCCGTGACCAGGCCCGCCTGGTGTTCGGCCTCACCGTGCCGCAGGCGGCGGCGACGCTGGCCGCGACCATCGTCGGCTACGACATCGGCCTGTTCGACGACGCTGTGGTCAATGGCGCCATCCTGATGATCCTGGTCAGCTGCTTCGTCGCCCCGGTCATGGTCGACCGCCACGGCCGCAACCTGGCGCGGGCCGAGGAACAGGACCGCGACGATTCGGACACTACCGGCCAGCGCGTCGTCGTCGCGCTGTCGCGGCGCCGCTCCAACGCCCGCCTGCTGGAGCTGGCGATGCTGATCCGCAACCCGGCACAGCAGCAGGCGATCTATCCGCTCGTGGTGATCGAGGAAGGCAATGACGAAGGCGGCGCCCTCGCCCGTGCGGAGAAGGTGCTCGCCGCCGCCGTCGCCGAGCTGGCCGCCGCCGAGGTGGCGACCCAGCCGGTGACCCGCATCGACCTCAACCTCGCCTCCGGCATCCTGCGCGCACGGCGCGAACTGCGCGGCACCGACGTCATCGTCGGCTGGCGCGGGCGGCCGAGCAAACCCGAGCTGTTCTTCGGCTCGGTGCTCGAGAAGCTGCTCGAGGACCGCACGGTCACGCTGCTCGTCGCCCGCCTCCTCGCGCCGCTGAACACCTGCCGGCGGGTCGTCTTCGTCGTACCGCCCGACGCCGACCGCGAGGCTGGCTTCGCCGTCGCCGCCGGCAGCGTCAAGCGCCTCGCCCACCGCGTCGGCGCCGACCTCCAGGTGCTGACCGACGCCCGCGGCGAGGCTCACGTGCGCAAGCGCCTCGGCGCGATCAAGCCGGCGATCGACCTGCGCCTGCAGGCGCTCGCCGACTGGAGCACGCTGCGCGCGGCGCTGGACGCGGACATCGGCGCCGACGACCTGATCGCGCTCTACGGCTCCCGCGCCGGCAGCCTCGCCTGGCGCAGCGGTGCGGACGCCCTGCCGGCCTTGTTGGCCGAACACTTCCCGCGCTCGAACCTGCTCATGCTCTACCCGCACGAGGTCAACAGCATGCTCGAGCAACTCAGCGCGTGAAGCGCATGTTGAGGCTGTGCCCGGCGCACGGCGAAGCCTATGCAGCCGGTGCGATCGGTTATCATTGCGGGCTCATGCAAGCACAGTCCCCCCGCCGATGATCCGCAAACTGCTGCGCAAGGTGTTCTCCCGCGCTGCGCCCTCCGCCCCTGTTGAACCGGCCCTGATTCCCGTTGCCCGCCACGGCATCCGGCGCGAACAACTGTCGCCCGCCGCGCGCAAGGTCTGCGCCGTGCTGCAGGAGGGCGGCCACAAGGCCTTCGTCGTCGGCGGCGCCGTGCGCGACCTGCTGATCGGCCACCCACCCAAGGACTACGACGTCGCCACCAGCGCCACGCCGGAAGAAGTGCGCGCGGCCTTCCGCCGCTCACGCATCATCGGCCGCCGCTTCAAGATCGTGCACGTCATGAGCGGGGCGGAGACGATCGAGGTGTCGACCTTCCGCGCCAGCCAGGACGCCGAAAGCGCCGAGACCGACGAGCACGGCCGCGTGCTCCACGACAACGTCTTCGGCAGCCAGGCCGAGGACGCCACCCGGCGCGACTTCACCGTCAACGCGCTGTATTACGACCCGGGCACCGAGACCATCGTCGACTACCACCACGGCGTCGCCGACATCCAGCAGAAGACGCTGCGCATGATCGGCGACCCGCGCACACGCTACCGCGAGGACCCGGTGCGCATGCTGCGCGCGGTGCGTCTGGGCGCCAAGCTCGGGCTCTCCATCGACCCCGCCGCGCGTCACCCGATCCGCGACATGGCGGTGCTGCTCGAGAACGTGCCGGCGGCGCGCCTGTTCGACGAGATGCTCAAGCTGCTGTGCTCCGGCCACGCGGTGAAGTGCCTGAAGCAGCTGCGCGAGGAAGGCCTGCACCACGGCCTGCTGCCGCTGCTCGATGTGATCCTCGAACAGCCGATGGGGGAGCGCTTCGTCTGGCTGTCGCTGGAGAACACCGACGAGCGCGTGCGCCAGGACAAGTCGGTGTCGCCCGGCTTCCTCTTCGCCACCCTGCTGTGGCACGAAGTGCTGTCGGCGTGGGACAAGAAGAAGGCCGCTGGCGAGCACGCCCAGCCGGCCCTGTTCGAGGCCATGGACGAGGTGCTCGACGCCCAGGCCGGCAAGCTCGCGATCACCCGCCGCATCGCCGGCGACATCAAGGACATCTGGGCGCTGCAGCCGCGCTTCGACAAGCGCAGCGGCAAGACGCCCTACCGCGTCATCGAGCAACCGCGCTTCCGTGCCGGCTGGGACTTCCTGCGCCTGCGCGCGCAGGCGGGCGAGATCCCGATGGAGTTGGCGGACTGGTGGGACCGTTTCGCCCACGCCGGCCACGACGAGCGCGACGAGCTGATCCGCCAGGCCCCGGCCGAGGCCGCGGCGGCGGCGAAGAAGCGCCGGCGCAAGCGGCGCAAGCCGGCAGCGGGCACGGCCGCGCCGGCGGACGCGGCATGACCGCGCAACCGGTGCGCGCCTTCGTCGCCTTTGGCGCCAACCTCGGCGACCCGGCAACCGCCTTCGCCCTCGCCGTGCAGCGCCTCGACGCCCTGCCGGACACGCGCGTGGTGGCGCAGTCCGCGCTCTACCGCAGCGCCCCGGTCGGCGTCGCGGGCCAGCCCGATTACATCAATGCGGTGATCGCGCTCGACACCACGCTCGCCCCGCGCCCGCTGCTCGAGGCGCTGCTCGCGATCGAGCACGAGGGCGGGCGCAGCCGCGCCTACCACATGGCGCCGCGCACGGTGGATCTCGACCTGCTGCTGTACGGCGACGCGGTCATCGACGAAGCCGGCCTGCAGGTGCCGCACCCGCGCATGCACGAGCGCGCCTTCGCCCTCGTGCCGCTGGCCGAGATCGCCGCCGAGGCGGTGATCCCGGGCCGCGGCCCGGTCGCCGCCCTCCTTGCCAGCGTCGCGGACCAGGCCATCAGCCGCCTCTGATCGCTCGCCCCCCTCTGCGCCCCTACCACGCCACCGTCTGCGCGCCGCACGACTGCCCCATGCCCGCCTGGCTTCATTCCGCCACTGCCTTCACCCAGGCCAGCCCGGCCTGGCTGCAGACTGCGCTGCTGCTCGCCGCCTCCAACGTGTTCATGACCTTCGCCTGGTACGGCCATCTCAAGAACATGCAGGGAAAGGCCTGGTACGTCGCCGCGCTGCTGAGCTGGGGGATCGCGCTGTTCGAGTACCTGCTGCAGGTGCCGGCCAACCGCATCGGCGCCACCACGCTCAGCCTGGCGCAGTTGAAGATCATGCAGGAAGTGATCACCCTGCTCGTGTTCGTGCCCTTCGTCGTGCTCTACATGAAGCAGCCGCTCAAGCTTGACTATCTGTGGGCGGCCTTGTGTATGCTTGGCGCGGTCTATTTCATCTTCCGCAGCTAGAAGGCCTGCCGGCATGCTCGACAAAGCCCGCTACATCGTCGTCGAAGGCCCGATCGGCGCCGGCAAGACCTCGCTCGCGAAGCGCCTCGGCGCACGCCTGCAGGCCGAGACGCTGTTCGAGCAGGCCGAATCCAACCCCTTCCTCGCCCGCTTCTACCAGCAGCCCGAACGCTGGGCGATGGCCACCCAGCTGTCCTTCCTGTTCCAGCGCATCGACCAGCTCGCCGCGCTCGCGCCGCTGACGGACGAGCGCCGCATCGTGTCCGACTTCCTCCTCGACAAGGACAGGCTGTTCGCGGCGCAGAACCTGAGCGAGGAAGAGTTCGCGCTTTACCAGCGCGTCCTCGATCAGGCGCGGCCGGCCGCGCCGCCGACCCCCGACCTCGTCATCTACCTGCAGGCGCGCCCCGACACCCTGATGGAGCGCGTCCGCAAGCGCGGCCTGGAGGCCGAGCGCCGCATCACCGAGGCCTACCTCGCCCAGGTGGCCGACCGCTACATGCGCTACTTCTACCAGTACGAGGCCGCGCCGCTCTTCATCGTCGATGCCGGCATCCTGAACCCGGTGGACAAGGACGAGGACTTCGAGCTGCTGCTCGAGCGCCTGCGCGACATGCGCGGCTATCGCGAATTCTTCGGCTACGCCCGCTAAGGCCGCGATTCCTTTTCGCCCAACGTACTTGTGCATTGCACCAGTTTGGTGAAAACTCCGACCTCCGCCCAGGAGCCACCATGAGCTATCTGCAGGACCAGAAACCCGTCACCCTGTTCGAACTCGGCAAGATGCGCGCCGACGGGCGCAAGCTCGCCATGCTCACCTGCTATGACGCCAGCTTTGCTGCGGTACTCGGCCGGGCCGGCGTCGACGTCGCCCTGGTGGGCGACTCGCTCGGCAACGTGCTGCAGGGACAGAAATCGACCCTGCCGGTGACGCTCGAGCACATGGTCTACCACACCGAATGCGTGGCCCGTGCCGGCGCCCGCCCGCTGGTGCTGAGCGACATGCCCTTCGGCAGTTACCACGAGAATCGTGAACAGGCGATGCGCAACGCCGCGCGCCTGATGGCCGCGGGCGCGCAGATGGTGAAACTCGAGGGCGGCGAGTTCATGGCCGACACGGTGCGCTTCCTCGTCGAGCGTGGCGTGCCGGTCTGTGCCCACATCGGTCTCACGCCGCAGTCGGTGCACCAACTCGGCGGCTACCGCGTGCAAGGGCGCAGCGAGGAGGGCGCAGCGCGCCTGAAGGCCGACGCCCTGGCGCTGGAACAGGCCGGCGCCGCGCTGATGGTGATGGAGATGGTGCCGGCTGCACTCGCCGCGGAGATCACCGCCAGCCTGAAGACGATGGCGACGATCGGCATCGGCGCGGGGGCCGCCTGCGACGGCCAGGTGCTGGTGCTGCACGACATGCTAGGCATCTTCCCCGGCAAGACCGCGCGCTTCGTGCGCAACTTCATGGACGGCGCCGCCAGCATCGAGGACGCGGTGGCGCGCTACGCCGCCGCAGTGAAGGACGGCAGCTTCCCCGCTGCGGAACACTGCTACTAAGCCGGACGCGCACCGCGACCGCATTCCTCAGACCGCCCGCCGGCCAGCCCCGGCACTCCACTCCCGGAACCGTTCCAGCATGCAGATCCATCACAGCATCGACAGCCTGCGCGCCGCACGCGCCAAGGCCGGCAAGGTCGCCCTCGTCCCCACCATGGGCAATCTGCACGAAGGCCACATCACCCTGATGCGCGACGCCGGTGCGCGCGCCGACAGCGTGATCGCCAGCATCTTCGTGAACCGCCTGCAGTTCGGTCCCAACGACGATTTCGACCGCTACCCGCGCACGCTCGCCGCCGACTGCGAAAAACTCGAAGCCGCCGGCGTCGCACACCTGTTCGCCCCCGACGAAGCGGTCATGTACCCGCAGCCGCAGCGCTACCACGTCGACCCGGCGCCGGCGCAGATCTCGATCCTCGAAGGCGAGTTCCGCCCCGGCCACTTCCGCGGCGTCGCCACCGTGGTGCTGAAGCTGCTCAACATCGTCCAGCCCGACATAGCGCTGTTCGGCAAGAAGGACTACCAGCAGCTGATGGTGCTGACCAACATGGTGCGCGAACTGGCGCTGCCGGTCGAAGTGCAGCCCGGCGAGACCGTGCGCGCCGCGGACGGCCTCGCCCTGTCCTCGCGCAACGGCTACCTGAGCGCCGACGAGCGCGCCCGCGCGCCGCTGCTCTACCGCCTGCTGACGCGCATCCGCGACGCCGTGCGCGCCGGCGACCACGATCTGCTGAAGCTCGAGACCGACGCCATGGCCGAGCTCGCCGCCGCCGGCTGGGAACCCGACTATATCGCGGTGCGCCGCCGTGCCGACCTGCAGCCGCCGGTGCACATGGACGATGCGCTGGTGGTGCTGGCCGCCGCGCGCCTGGGGCACACGCGCCTGATCGACAACCTCGAGATCTGAAGCGGCGCGGGGCGCAGGCGATCAGGGTTCGCCCCTGCTTGCATCCTGGCGCACTTCGTTCCAACCTATACAAAAATGGCCGCGACATGCGCGCCCGGGCTCAACAACCGTGGGGGGAGTAAGGCGATGACAACAAGCGTGAAACAGATTCTCGACCAGAAGGGCAGCGTGTTCCATGCGGTGCGACCGACCGATTCGGTGTTCGACGCCCTGTCGCTGATGGCCCAGTTCGACATCGGCTGCGTGCTGGTCATTGACGAGGACCACCTCGTGGGCATCTTCACCGAGCGCGACTATGCGCGCAAGGTCGTGTTGAAGGGCCTCATCTCGCGCGACGTCAAGGTCGGCGACCTGATGACCCCCAACCCATGCACGGTGACGCTGTCGCACACCGTCGACGAAGTCATGCACACGATGACGGAAAACCGCTTCCGCCACCTGCCGGTGGTCGATCACGGCAAGATCGTCGGCATCGTCACCATCGGCGACATGGTGAAGTCGATCGTCACCCAGCAGCAGGCGACCATCCGCCAGCTCGAAAGCTACATCGCCGGCGACCTCACCGCCGAGTGACACATTGCGCCTGACGACGCAGCACGCCGGCTGAACGCCGGCGTCTTCACTACTGCGGCGGGCGACGCGCTCAGTCCAGCGCCTTGCCGACGACCTCGGCGACGTCGGCCGACAGCCCCGCACTCGCCAGCACGCGCTGCAGCTGCGGGCGGATGCTCGCCTGCAGCGCCGGCGTGAAGCGGCGCCAGTTCTCCAGCGCGCGCGCCATGCGCGCGGCCACCTGCGGGTTCTTCGCATCGAGCGCGATCACCTGCTCCGCCCAGAAGGCATGGCCGCTGCCGTCGGCAGCATGGAACTCGGCCGCATTGGCGCGGAAGAAGGTGCCGAGCAGCGCATAGACCTTGTTCGGGTTGGCGAGGCTGAAGGCGGCGTCCCCCATCAGCGCCCGCACCCGCGCCAGCGTCGGCGCCGCCTGTTCGTCCCAGCGCCAGGCGCCGGCCTGCAGCGCGAACCACTTGTCGAGCACCAGCGCGTCGTCGCGGTAGCGCGCATGGAAAGCCGCCAGTGCTGCCTCGCGCGCCGGGCTCGCGCTCTGCACCAGCGCCGCCAGTGCGCCGAAGCGCTCGGTCATGTTGGTCGCGGTATCGAAACGCACCTGCGCGCGGGCAAGGCCCTCGGCGTCGTCCGCGGCGGCGAGGTAGCGCAGCGCGAGGTTGGCGAGCGCGCGCTTGCCGGCGTCGGCCGGGTGGTAGCGGTAGGGGCCGGGAACCGCCATCGTCTCGCACAGCTGGCGCCAGTCGGTGGCGAGCAGCTTGCCGAGCGTGTGCATCAGCGTGCGTAGCGCGGCCCGCAGCGCGGCGGGGTCGGCCAGCGCCATGCGCTCGAGCAGGTAGGCCTCGCCCGGCAGCGCCAGCGCCTGGGCACGGAAGGCGGGGTCGAGGCGGTCGTTGCCGAGCAAGGCACGGAAGGCGTCGACGAAGGCCTGCGGCAC
>JANJTU010000098.1 GCA_024710965.1 Thauera sp.
GCGCGCTGCGCGCCAAGTTCGCGCTCGCCGACGACGAGGTCGCGCGCCTGTTCGAGCTCGCCGAGACGACCTCGCGCGACGCCCCCGACCTCTACAGCTTCACCTCGCGCCTGAACAAAGGCTTTAGCCTGGAGCAGAAGGTGAGGATGGTCGAATACCTGTGGCGGGTGGCCTATGCCGACGGCCACCTGAGCCACCACGAGAACCACCTGCTGCTCAAGCTCGGCGACCTGCTCTACATTCCGCGCGCCGAGTTCGTCGGCGCCAAGCAGCGCGGCCGGGTGGCGGCCGGCGTCGACGGCTGAGCGCGCAACGACAAGAAGCGCAGGCCCGAAGGCGCGACCGATCGGTTGCAACCATACCGCCGGGCGGGAGCGGTGATCGCGACCGAGGCCCCGAGCGCGTTTCCGCCCCGCCGCCGCTCAGACCTCAGACCTTGAACTGGCCCAGCAAGGCATCCTGGTCGCGCACGCGCGCGGCCATCGCCTGGCAGTGGCCGGCCTGGCGCGCCGCGCCCTCGGCCACCTCATGGCCGATGTCGCGGATGACGCCGGTGTTGCGGTCGATCTCGTTCGCGGTCGCGCTCTGCTGCTGGGCGAGCTCGGCGATGCGCAGGTTCATCGCGCTGATGTGGGTGATCGCCTCGCGCACCCGGGCGAGGATGTCGTTCGCGGTCGCCGCTTCGACCGCCGTGCGCGCCGCGGTGTCGCTGCTCTTGAGCATGCGGCTTTCGGCCAGCTGCACGCCGTTGCGCAGCTCCTCGATGATGGCGCGGATGTCGCGCGTCGATTCCTGCGTCAGCGCGGCGAGGTTGCGCACCTCGTCGGCGACGACGGCGAAGCCGCGGCCGGCCTCGCCCGCCCGCGCGGCCTCGATCGCGGCGTTGAGCGCGAGCAGGTTGGTCTGGTCGGCGATGCCGGTGATCTTGGCCAGGATCGACTCGATGTTCTGGCTCAGGCGCACGAGTTCGTTGATCGAGTGGCTGGTGGCGTCCATCTCCTCGGCGAGCTGGCCGATGGCCGCGGTCGAGTTCGACACCACGCGCACGCCCTCGCCCGTCTCGGCATGGGCGGCGCCGGCCGCCTCGGCGGCCGCGCGCGCGTGGACGGCGACGTTCTCCGCCGAGGCACTCATCGCGTGCATCGCGCTCACGAGGCGGTCGAGTTCGTCCATCTGCCGGCGCAGGCGCTCGGCGGCGTGTTCGGCCTGGCCGGAGGTGTGTGCGCTCGCTTCGCCGAGCTGGCGCGCGCTGTCCTTGACGTTGAGGATCAGCGCCTGCAGGTGGGCGACGAAGCCGTTGAAGGCGCGCGAGACGTGGGCGATCTCGTCGCGGCCCGCTTCGGCGAGGCGGCGCGTCAGGTCGCCCTCGCCGCGGTTGATGTCGTCCAGCGCGCGCTGCAGGCGGGCGAGCGGGCCGAGCAGCCGGCCCATCAGCGCGGCGAGCACGAGCACGCTGAGGAGCACGCCGACGACGGTGCCGGCGATCGCGCGCCGGCTCAGCGTGTCGGCCTCGGCCATCAGGACTTCTTCGTCGAGCACGATGCCGACGTACCAGTCCATGCCCGTCAGCCCGGAGAGCGGCGTGAACGACACCAGCAGGCGGCGGCCACCGCCCTGGGTCGCGGCCAGCGCCTTGTCGAGCGGCGGCTGCGCGCCATCGAAGAGCTCGGCATAGGGCTTGCCGTTGAGCGCCGCGTCGGGATGGGAGATGATGCGCCCGCCGCGCGTCATCAGGAAGGCGTGGCCGGCGCCGTTGAAGTCGAGCGTGTTGATCGCCTCGGCGATCGTCTTCAGGCTCAGGTCGCCGCCGAAGGCGCCCATGAAGCGGCCGCGGTCGCTGAGCCTCGCCACCGCCGAGATCAGGATCTCGCCGCTGGACGCGTCCGGATAGGGTTCGGTGAGGGCCGCGCGTTCCGCCCGCTGCGCCACCGCATACCACGGCCGCTGGCGGGCGTCCCAGCCGGGCGGGTTCCAGCTCGGGGTGTTGGTGATGCGGGCGCCATCGCGGTCGAGGCCGCCGAAGATCAGCAGGAACTGCTCGCGCAGCACCGGCTGGTCGAACACGCGCTGGATCTGCGCAGCCCCGAAGTCGGCGTCGATGCTCTGCGCCATCAGGTCGATCAACTGGAGCTTGGCGTTGAGCCAGTGCTCGATCTGGCGTGCGAGGCCGGTGCCCGCCTCGCCGATGCTGGCCTCGGCCTGCGCGCGCAGGCTGGCGCGCACCTGAGCGACCTGCGCCAGCGACAGCAGGCTGATGGTGACGAGCAACACCAGGGCGCCGGCGACGCCCACCTTGTACGATATTCTCATTATGTCTCCTCCCTCCCCACCGCCGCCGGGCGGGCGCACGCGGCCGCCCGGCGCGCTCAGCGCGCCGCCCTGGCCGCCGCGTCCTGCGCCTGCACGACGGTGACGGCAATTACATGGAACACGTCTTCGGCACTGCAGCCGCGAGAAAGGTCGTTGGCCGGCTTGGCCAGGCCCTGCAGCAGTGGCCCGATCGCCACCGCGCCGCCGACGCGTTCGGCGAGCTTATAGCCGATGTTGCCCGCTTCCAGATTGGGGAAAACCAGCACATTCGCCCTGCCCTTGACCTGCGAGTCGGGCAGCTTGCGGTTGGCGATCTCGGCCACGATCGCGGCATCGAGCTGCACGTCGCCATCGATCGCCAGGCCGGGGCGCAGTGCCTTCACCCGCTCGGCGGCGGCGACCACCTTGTCCACCGCGGCGTGCCGGGCGCTGCCGCTGGTCGAGAAGGACAGCATCGCCACCCGCGGCTCTTCGCCGAGCAGGTTGCGCGCGCTGTCGGCGGCGGCCAGCGCGATCTCGGACAGCTCCTCCGCGTTCGGGTCCACCACCAGGCCGCAGTCGGAGAAGATCAACCCGCCCTTCAGGGTGTGGAAGGGCTCGCACAACATCATCAGGAAGAAGCTCGACACCAGCTTGAACGCCGGATCGACGCCGATGAGCTGGATCGCGGTGCGCACCACGTCGGCCGTCGTATGCACCGCGCCGGCCACCGAGCCGTCCGCGTCGCCCAGGCGCACCATCAGGTTGGCGAAGGTCAGCGGCTTCAGCACCTCCTGCCGCGCCTGCGCCAGCGTCATGCCCTTCGCCTCGCGCAGGCGGAACAGTTCCTGCGCATATCCGGTGCTCAGCGCCGAATCCGCCGGGTCGATCAGCTCCATGCCGCCGAGCTCGATCGCCTCGTCTGCGGCCAGCTGCGCGATGCGGCCGCGGTCGCCGACGAGGACGATGCGCGCCGTGCCTTCGCGCGTGGCACGCAACGCCGCCTGCAGCACGCGCGGGTCGTCACCCTCGCACAGCACGATCCGCCCCGGATTGGCGCGGGCGCGGTCGATGATTCGGTTGATCGCTTTCATTTCGGGGGCTCCCTGCGGTGCGCGACGATGGCGCGGAGTTGGGGACGGCCTGTTCTCCGGTGCGCGGACACGGCGTGAGGAGGAGACGTTCACCCGCACACCGGAGACAGCCGTTCGGTCGGCCCTGGCCAGGGCCTGAAGAACATTTAATCGGTACAAAAAGTTCCGATATATGAAACATTGTCAAACTCTAGTTCGCAAACCCGGCACAGTCAATAGCCGATCTTGAAATTCGGAACGTTTTCATCCGTTTTATGAACCTCATCGACCTGATACCTGCTGCCACGCCCACCCCGGTGGCCGTGTCAGGCCAGCGCGGTGGCCACCAGCCCCACCCCGATCACGATCAGCACGCCGAAGGCGATGCGCCGCATCGTCGTCGGCGAGAAGGGCGGCGGATAGCGCCGCCCGACCACGGTGGCGAGCGCCACCAGCGGCACGGCCAGCCCGGCGAGCAGACCGGTGTCGGCGTCGAGCCTGCCCTGCGCGGCGACGAACAGCGTGCGGCAGCCCGAGGTGCAGGCGAACACCAGCAGCAGCATGTTGCGCACCGTGACCAGTTCCATCGGCTGGCGGTAGAAGTGGAAGATCACCGGCGGGCCCGCCATGCCGAAGAGGCCGCCGAACAGGCCGGAGAAGAAGCCGCTGATGAAGAAGCTGCGCGTGGAGGAGCGCTCGGCCAGCTGCGTCGGGCGCAAGGCGAAGACGATGCCGCTGTAGATGATCGTGGCGCCGAGCAGGAACTGCAGCAGGCGCGCCGCGACCACGCTCAGGTAATCGAGCAGCAGCACGCCGGCGACGATCGCCGGCACGACGCCAGCCACCACCGCGCGCGCCGCCTGCCAGTCGATGTGGTGCAGCTTGCCCGGCAGGGCGACCGCGCTGTTGACCAGCGTCACCAGGCTGACGACCGCGGCGACGACGCCGACCGGCACGAGCTCGAAGCCGCTCGTCACCCCCATCACGATCATGCCCAGGCCGAAGCCGGTGACGGTCTGGAAGTAGGTGCCGATCGCGATGACGGCGAGCAGTGCGATGAGGATGTCGATGCTCATCTCGCCTCCTGCCCGCTGCGGGCAAAAAAATATGCCGGAGACCGGAGCCCACGGGCCCGGCTCCGGCAAAGCTCAATCCCTGGAGTGGGAGGGGGTGGGATTGAGTGAGGGAGCGTGAAGACGGCGTGCCGGCCGGCGTCGCCGCGAGGCGGCGCGCCGCCGGCCGCCGCGTGCTTGCCGCCGGTCGGCTGCGGCGTCCGCCCGCCGCGGGGCGGACGTCACCGTCGGGGCGCCGGGCCGTCGCTCAGACGTAGTCCTTGTACTTGTCGAGGAAGCGCACCGGCTTCGAGAGCGCATCACGGCGGAACGGGTCGCCCAGCTCGCGCGTGCACATGATCTCGATCACCGTCGTCTTGCCGTGGTTCATCTGCAGGTCGATCGCGCGCTTCAAGGCCGGGCCCACGTCCTCGAGCCGATCCACGGTGATGCCCTCCGCGCCCATCGCCCGCGCGATCTCGGCAAAGCTCTGGTTGTCGAGCTCGCCGGCGACGAAGCGGCGGTTGTAGAAGTCCACCTGGTTCTTCTTCTCCGCGCCCCACTGCCGGTTGTGGAACACCACCGCGGTCACCGGAATGTTGTGCCGCACGCAGGTCATCGTCTCCATCAGGCTCATGCCCCAGGCGCCGTCCCCCGCGTAGGACACCGCCGGGCGGTGCGGCGCGGCCACCTTGGCGC
>JANJTU010000105.1 GCA_024710965.1 Thauera sp.
TGGTGCACGGCAACAAGACGATCGTGTTCCGCTGAGGGCGCGCGGGTCGCCTGCCGGCCGAGCTCAGCCGGCGCTCTCCCGCACCGGCCCCAGCACGCGCAGCACTTCGGCGAGGCTGGTGCGCCCCTTGTCGACTTTGGCATGGGCGTCGTCGGCGAGGCCGAGCATGCCACGGCTGCGGGCGAGGGCGTCGAGCTCGAGCAGGCTGCCCTGGTGGCCGATCAGGTCGCGGATCGCCTCGTCCATGACCAGCAGCTCGTAGAGGCCGAGCCGGCCCTTGTAGCCGCTGCCGTTGCAGGCCGGGCAGCCGCGGCCGACGAAGCTGCGCGGCGGCTCGCTGAGGAAGGTGCCGCCGAGGCGGGCGAGCAGCGCTGGCTCGGGCGCGACTTCCTCGCGGCAGGCGGGGCACAGCCCGCGCACCAGGCGCTGGGCGAGCACCGCCTCGAGCGCCGAGGCGATGACGAAGGGCTTGAGGCCGAGGTCGAGCAGGCGCGCGACCGTGGCCGCGGCCGAGTTGGTGTGCAGCGTCGAGTACACCTGGTGGCCGGTGAGCGCGGCGTGGAAGGCGACTTCGGCGGTGTCGAAGTCGCGGATCTCGCCGAGCAGGATCACGTCCGGGTCCTGGCGCAGGATCGCGCGCAGCACCGCGGGGAAGGTGAGGCCGATCTTCTCCTTCACCAGCACCTGGCCGGCCATGTCGAGGTAATACTCGACCGGATCCTCGATGGTGATGTAGTTCTTGCCCGCGTCGGCGTTGGCCTGCAGCAGCGAGTACAGCGTCGTGGTCTTGCCGCTGCCGGTGGGGCCGGTGGCGAGGATGATGCCCTGCGGGCGGTCGATGCAGCTGCGCAGGCGGGCGAGGTTGGGGGCGTCGAAGCCGAGCTGGTCGAGCGAGAGCACCGCCGCGTTGCGGTCGAGCAGGCGCATCACCACCTTCTCGCCGTTGATCGTCGGCAGCGTCGAGATGCGCAGGTCCACCACCTTCAGCGGCGTCTTCACCGTCAGGCGGCCGTCCTGCGGGCGGCGGCGCTCGGCGATGTCGAGCTCGGCCATGATCTTGAAGCGCGACACCAGCGGCCCGTACAGGTGGTGCGGGATCTGGATCTTGTCCAGCAGCACGCCGTCGATGCGGTAGCGCACGACGATGGCCTTGGCGCGCGGCTGCAGGTGGATGTCGGAGGCGCCGAGCCGGATCGCCTCGAGCACCACCGCGTTGGCGAGCCGGATCGCCGGCGGCGCGTCGCTGTCGGCGAGCAGCGTGTCGAGCGCGACGTCGTCGTCCTCTTCGATGACGATCTCGATGCCCTCGTAGGGATCGACGTTGGTGACCAGGGTCTCGAGCTCGCGGATGTCGGGCGTGTCGCCGTAGAGCTGGGCGATGCGGGCGCGGATCGCGGCGATGTCGGCCATCACCACGCCGAGCTCGAGCCCGGCGGTGAAGCGGATCTCGTCCGTGAGCGCGGTGTCCATCGGGTCGGCCATCGCCAGCGTCAGGCGGCGGCCCTCGAGCGCGATCGGCACCACCAGCTGGCGCTCGCACAGGCTGCGCGGCAAGAGGTCGGCGAGCGCGGCCTGGAGCGGGAGCTCGGCCAGCGCCACCTCCTCGATCAGCAGGTCGCGGCGCAGGAAGTCGCGGATCTGGCGCTCGGTGAGCCAGCCCTTTTCCAGCAGCAGGCCGATCAGCGGCTCGCGCCGGATCTGCTGCAGCCGGTGCGCTTCCTGCAGCTGGGCGTCGGTGAGGAGCTGCTTCTTGTGCAGCGCGATGCCCAGCCGGCTGGCCTGGCCCGCGGTGATGCGCGACAGCGCCTCGATCTCCTTCGACTTCTTGCTGTTCTCGCTCTTGAGCGCGCGGTTGCGGCGCACGAGGTCGAACTGCTCGAGCGCGAGGGCGACGGTGACGCGCAGGTCGTCGTCGTTCCACGGCTTGAGGATGAACTTGTAGACCGCGCCCTCGTTGATCGCCCCCATCACCGCGCCGGTGTCGGCGTGGCCGGTGAGCATGATGCGGATCGTGTCCGGGCTGCGCGCCTTGACCTGCTTGAGGAAGTCGGCGCCGTTCATGCCCGGCATCATGTAGTCGCTGATGACCAGATGGACGGGCTTCTCCGCCAGCCGCTGCAGGCCTTCGAGCGCGCTGGCGGCGCTGACGACCTCGTAGTTCTCCTGGCGGAAGACGCGCGTGAGGGCGCGGGTGACGCCCGGCTCGTCGTCGACGAGCAGGATGCGGTAGGGCTCGCGCGCCGGCGCCTCGGCCTGCGGCCCCGGCGCGGCGGGCGCGGGCTGGCCGGTGAAGTAGCTCGCCAGCCGGCTCATGGCGTATCTCCGAGCGGCAGGCGCAGGCTCACCCGCGTGCCTGTGCCGGGTGCGCTGTCGATGGCGATCTCGCCCCGGTGGGCGAGCACGATGTCGCGCGCCAGGGTCAGGCCGAGGCCGATGCCGGCGCCGACCGGGCGGGTGGTGAAGAAGGGGTCGAACACGCGCGGCAGATGTTCGGGGGCGATGCCTTCGCCGTCGTCGACAATCTGAACGTGCTGCCAGCCCGGCGTCCGGTGGCAGTGGAGCGTGATCCGGCCGCCGGGGCCGATCGCCTTCAGCGCGTTGTCGAGCAGGTTGAACAGCGCCTGCTGCAGCAGGCCGGGGCGGCAGGGCAGGGCGGCGCAGGCCTCGCCCTCGCGGCCGAGGCGGGCGCCCGGCGGCAGGCGGCCGTGCAGCAGGCGGCACAGCTCGGCCAGGCTGGCGTCGAGGTCCACCGTGGCCTGCTCGTCGCGGTCGATGCTGGAAAAGCCTTTCAGGTCGCGCACGATGGCGGCGATGCGGTCGACGCCGTCGACGCTGTCGCGCAGCAGTTCGGCGAAGTCCGCGAACAGGAAGTCGGCGTCGATCTCCCGCCAGGCCTGGCTGTCGCCGGCGGCGAAGGCTTGGCGCGCCGCCTCGAGCTGGGCCAGGTATTGGCGGGCGCTGT
>JANJTU010000141.1 GCA_024710965.1 Thauera sp.
CCGACCGCATGGTGTCGGTGCGCGACCTGTTCGGCATCGACACCGAGCTGCAGGTGCCCGCCTTTACCGAGCGCGACGACCACGTGCCGGAGATCGACACCGCCTACCGCTTCAACCCCGACGTGACGCTGGCGATCCTCGCCGGCTTCAGCCGCGACCGCCGGGTGATGGTGCAAGGTCTGCACGGCACCGGGAAATCGACCCACATCGAGCAGGTCGCGGCGCGCCTGAACTGGCCCTGCGTGCGCGTGAACCTCGACGGCCACATCAGCCGCCTTGATCTGGTCGGCAAGGACAGCATCGTCGTGCGCGACGGCCTGCAGGTCACCGAGTTCCAGGAAGGCATCGTGCCTTGGGCGCTGCAGCGCCCGGTGGCGCTGATCTTCGACGAGTACGACGCCGGCCGCCCGGACGTGATGTTCGTGATCCAGCGCATCCTCGAGCGCGACGGCAAGTTCACCCTGCTCGACCAGAACCGCGTGATCCGCCCCCACCCCAGCTTCCGCCTGTTCGCCACCTCGAACACGGTCGGCCTGGGCAACCTGTCGGGCATGTACCACGGCACCCAGGTGCTGAACCACGCCCAGATCGACCGCTGGAACATCGTCGCCACGCTGAACTACCTGCCGCACGAGGAGGAAGTGAAGATCGTGCTCGCGCGCGTGCCGGCCAAGGACAACGACAAGGGCCGCCGGCTGATCGCGGCCATGGTCGCGGTCGCCGCGCTCACCCGCAAGGGCTTCGCCGCGGGCGACCTGTCCACGCTGATGTCGCCGCGCACGGTGATCACCTGGGCGGAGAACTGCGAGATCTTCCGCAACCCGGCGCTCGCCTTCCGCCTGTCCTTCCTCAACAAGTGCGACGAGGTCGAGCGCCCGCTCGTCGCCGAGTACTACCAGCGCTGCTTCGGCGAGGAACTCGACGAATCCTGGATGCGCGAGGCCGGGGCGCAGTGATGGACACGCCGCAGCAGAAGGCGAAGCGGCAGCAGAAGATCGAGGAGCTGTGCGCGGCGACGCTGCGCGCGCTGACCGGCGACGCCGCCCTGCACTACCGCGGCCGGCGCCTGTACGCCGGGGCGCGGCCGCTGGCGATGCACGCGCCGCACCTGCGCGTGGACGCGGCCGAGGACGGCTTCGCCGACTGCCGCGCCGCCGCCGACGGCATGGCGCTGCGCCTGCTGCACTCGGACGCCGCGCTGCACCGCAGCCTGTGTCCGGCCGACGCGGTCGAGCGCCTCGTCTTCGAGCTCCTCGAGCAGCTGCGCGTCGAGACCCTGGTGCCGCCCGCCATGCCCGGCATGGCGGCGAACCTGCAGCGGCGCTTCGAGGCCTGGTCGCGCGCCTTCTACCGCTCGGGCCTGACCGAAGGCAGCCTCGGCATGCTGCTGTACACGGTGGCGCAGATGTGCTGGTCGCGCCTCACCGCGCAGCGCGTGCTGGAAGAGACCGAGGACTACATCGAGGGCACGCGCGTGAGCCTGGTCGGTGAGCTCGGCGCGCCGCTCGCCGGCATCCGCCGCCACCGCGGCGAACAGCGCGCCTTCGCCCGCCACGCGCTGGAGATCGCCCGCGTCGTCGGCGAGCGCGTGCGCGCCGAACGCGCCGCGGCGGCGGACGAAGCCGAGGCGGCGGACGAGGACGCCGCGCGCGGCTTCGCCCTGCTGCTCGACTTCGACCAGGACGAGGGCGAGGCCGACGGCATCGCCGCGGCGACGACCGGCGCGAGCAAGGTCTTCGACGAGGCCGCGCAGGCCTACCGCGTCTACACCACCCGCTTCGACACCGAAGTCGCCGCTGGCGGCCTGGTGAGAAAGGCGCTGCTGCGCGAGTACCGCGAACGGCTCGACCGCCGCATCGCCGAACAGGGCATCAACCTGGCGCGCCTGGCGCGCCTGCTCGGCGCCGTGCTCGCCGTGCCGCAGCGCGACGGCTGGCTGTTCGGCGAGGAGGAAGGCCAGGTCGACGGCCGGCGCCTCGCCCAGCTCATCAGCTCGCCCGCCGAGCGCCGGCTGTTCCGCCAGCCGCGCTGGCTGCCGCAGGCCGACTGCGTGGTGAGCTTTCTCGTCGACTGCTCGGGCTCGATGAAGACCCACATCGAGCCGGTCGCGGTGATGATCGACGTGCTGATCCGCGCCCTCGAGATGGTCGGCGTGCACACCGAGCTGCTCGGCTTCACCACCAGCGCCTGGAACGGCGGCCGCGCCTGGCGCGACTGGCTGAGCCGCGGCCGGCCGCGCCACCCGGGGCGGCTCAACGAGGTCTGCCACATGGTGTTCAAGGACGCCGAGCGCGGCTGGCGGCGCGCGCGTGCCGACATCGCCGCGCTGCTCAAGGCCGACCTGTTCCGCGAGGGTATCGACGGCGAGGCGGTGGACTGGGCCTGCGACCGCCTGCTCGCGCGCGGCGAGAGCCGCCGCATCCTGGTCGTGATCTCGGACGGCTGCCCGGCCGACAGCGCCACCGGCCTGGCCAACGACCCCTTCTACCTCGACAACCACCTCAAGGAAGTCGTCGCCCGGCGCGAGCAGCAGGGCGCGGTGGAGATCCTCGGCCTCGGCGTCGGCCTCGACCTCAGCCCCTTCTATCGCCGCAGCCTCGCCACCGACATGACGCAGGCGCTCGACAACACGCTGTTCTTCGACATCGTGCAGCTCATCGGCGGCCGTCACCGGCGCTGAGGCGGCCGCCACCTCCACAGGAGCAACACCACCATGGCCAAGACCCGGATGGTCACCCAGTTCGGCATGGGGACCTCGATCCGCAGCCGGGACTACACCCAGGCCGCGGCGCGCGCGATCCGCGACGCGCTGTGGCACAACTCGCTCAACCTCGCCACTGCCTTCGACTTCCCGCGCGAGGCGATGCTGATCGACGTCGAAGTCGGCGTGCAGCAGCCCGAGGCGGTCGACACCGCCGCCCTGCTCGGCATCTTCCCCTACGGCCGGCCCACGGTGCGCGTCGTGCGCGGCGGGCTCGACGTCGCCAAGCCCGACGGCAGCGGGCTGACCGTCGTCGCCAATGTCGCCATCGTCGTCTCCTTCGACCTGGAACGCAGCCATGACTGAAAAGCGCATCATCCTCGAGCTGGGCAGCGGCAACGACCTCTACGGCGGCGACTACACCAAGGCCGCCTGCCGCGCGGTGCAGGACGCGCTGCACCACTCCTCGATCATGCTGTTCAAGGCGCTCGGCTACGACCACCGCGACATGCGCGTGGAAGTGACGATCGGCGTGCAGCGGCCGGACCAGGTCGATGCCGCCGTGGTCGCCGCCGAGCTGCCACGCGGCCGACCACAGGTGACAGTCGTGTTCGGCGGCCTCGACGTGCACGACCCGGTGCAGGACACCACCCACGTCATCGCCACCGCCGCGGTCGCGGCCTTCCTGCCGATCGAGGCCGGCAAATGGCGGCTCAGCGAGAGCGCAACGACGGATTGAACCGCAAGGCGCCTGGCATCGGGCCGATCGGATGGCCGGCGCTGCCGTATGCCCCCGAGGGCAAGCCTCGGGCGATGCGGCCGACACGGTGCGGCGCTCGTCAGAACCCCATCTCGCGCCAGAACACGCTCAGGGCCGCGCGCACAAAGCGCTGCCCCGGCGCCTCCCAGCTACCGGCGAGGGTGACCCGCCCGCGCCAGCTATGCTGGTCGGACAGCTCTCCCCCTTCCACCTCGAGCAGTACGCGGTAGACCGCCCGCTCCGGGTAGAACACACCCTGCTTCTCGCGCACCAGCACATGGCCGCCGAAGAGGCTGGCCAGTTCGGGCTCGTTGAGCGTGCGCGAGGCATCGCGGTCGATGCCGGCCACCCGCAGTCGCACCACCGGGCCGTCGAGCCCCTCGGCGATGAAAAGCGCACGGTCGCCTTCGGCGATACGCTGGATGTCCTCGTCGTCCACATAGGTGACCACCTGGCGCGGGCCATCGCGCACGACGCGCCCGAGCAACTCGCGGTGGGCCACCCAGTCGCCCACTCGCAGGTCCGGGTCCACGTCGCGCAGGATGCCGGCGTAGGGCGCGCGCGGCACGAAGCGGGCGGCGTCGGCGGCAATGGTGCTCTCCTCGGCCTCGGCCGTGCCGAGCTGGCGATCGAGCACCTGCCAGTCCTTGCGCAGCTCGGCGTCGAAACCGGCCGCGGCCGACTGCCAGGACAGGCGCTCGCGCCGCGCCTCGCTCTGCCCGATGCGCGCGGCCAGGTGCGGCGAATCCAACTCCATCAGCAAGGCGCCGGCCGCAACCGTGGCACCGCTGGCAAAGGGCAGCGCGGCCACGCGGGCATGCTCGGGGGCATAGAGGGGCCATTGCTCCTGCGGCTGCAGCAGGCCGCTGACATTGATGCGCTCCGGCCAGGGCACGACGAAAACGGCCAGCAGCAACGCCGCTACCCACAGGCTGCGCCGCGCGCGGCGGCTGGCGCGGATGGCGGGCCAGCGCTCGCGCCAGGCCTTCACCTCGCTCCACACCGGCATGAAGATGAACCAGGCGATCTCCACCAGGAACAGGAAGATGCCCACCGCCTTGATGAAGAAGTGATAGACCAGCACCGCGATGCCGAGGAAGAGAAACAGGCGGTAGATCCAGGTGCCCCAGGCGAACAGGATCAGGCCCAGCGTCTTGTTGCGGGGAAAGTGCTCGGGGGGCGGCTCGCCCAGCGCGAACAGGCGCTCGCGCAGGTCCCAGCGCGCGAGCGCGAAGGCGCGGGCGTGCAGGTTGGGCAGCTGCAGGTAGTCGGCTACCAGAAAGTACCCGTCGAAGCGCATGAAGGGGCTGGCGTTGATGACGACGGTCGACACCCAGGTGGTGGTCGACAGCAGGAAGGCGATCGACTTGGGCATGCCCTCGGGCAGCCACGCCCAGGCGAGCGTGGCCCACGCGGCGATGGCCAGCTCGGTGGCGATGCCCGCGGCGGCCACCTTCAGGCGCTGATCGCGGCGGGTGAGCTTCCACACCTCGTTGGTGTCGGTGTAGGCCACCGGCCACAGCACCAGGAAGGCCACCCCCATGGTGGGCACGCGACAGCCATAGCGCTTGGCGGTGAAGCCGTGCCCGAGTTCGTGCAGGGTCTTCACGGCGATCAGCGTCACCCCGTAGGCGAACATCCCTTCCCAGCTCAGCATGTCCACCAGGGTGGCGGAGAACTGTTCCCAGGCGCGATAGACGCTCACCAGCCCCAGGATCCCCGCGAGCACGGTCAGGTGCAGGAAACCGCGGGTGAAGAGGAAGTCGAGCCGCCCCGCCCAGCGCCCGAGCCAGCGGTCCGGCCGCACCAGCGGCACCCGTAAGAAGAGGTAGTTGTGGAGCAGCCATTTCGCGGTGCTGCCCCGGCGCTGGTGCAGCAGGCCGGCGAGTTGGCCGGCGGTGCCCGGCATCACCTGCAGGAGCTGGTTCTGCTGCAGGAACTTCACGAGCGCCTCCACGTCCTCCGGCCCGAGCTGCAGGGTGGTGTGCGCGACGATGTCCGCGACGATCGCCTGCGGGTCGTTCAACTGCCAGCGGTTCAGGATCTCGAAGCTCGGCCAGTCGATCTGAAAGAAGAGATTGCGCACCGGGTCGTGCAGCGTCCAGGTCGGCTGGCCATCGGGCAGCGGCGGACCGGGCAACAGCGCGAGTTCCTCGCGCAGCGGCGGAAGGCGGGACTGGGTCATCAGATCGCGATGAACTGCCGGATGCTCGCCAGCGGCCGACGCAGCATCCAGTAGCCCAGCGGCACCCAGCCGCCGTGCAGCTTGGCCGTGCCCTTGAGGCCGACACGGTGGCCGGTGGCCGCCGTCAGCGTGGCGCGCGCCCGATACGCATAGCTGCCGTCGGGGCGCGGGGCGGCGTCGTGGTTGAGATAGCGCAGCCCCCCCGCCACCGCCGAGAAGGGGCTGGCGGCCAGGTACAGGTTCACCGGCGCCCCCTCGTCCAACCGAATGGCATCGCCGATGGGCACCCAGGCCTCGATCTCGACCTCGTGCGAAGCGGCCACGCGCATGACGCGCTCGCCGGTCTGCACCGGACGGCCGATCCACTCGGACGGGTCGTCGAAGATCGCCACGCCGTCCTGCGGTGCGAGCACCCGCGAGCGCTCGAACTGGCTGGCGAGAAACTCGGCTTCGGCGCGCTTCTCGCCGATCTTGCCGATGAGCACCGCGAGCTGCCCCTTCGACTTGGCGTCGGACAGCGCGAGCTGGGCGAACTGGCGGTACTCGGCCTCGGCTGTCGCCAGCGCCTGGCGCGCCACTTCCAGGCGGCTGGCGATGGGCGCCTCGTCGAAGCTGAAGAGCAGCTGCCCGGCCTTGACCGCCTCGTTCGGCTGCACGTGGAACTGGCCGATCACCCCGTCGAGCGGGGCGCGGATGACGGCAGGGTTGGCCGGCACCAGCTCACCCGGCGCGAGCACCGTGAGCCGCACCGGAATAAACAGCAGCAGCACGAGTCCGAGCGCGAGCTGGTTCGGACGCCGCCGCCACCAGCGCCTTTGCCGGTGGTGCGCGCGCCAGTCGCGAAACCGCTGCCGCCACAGGCCGAGCGACCACGCGGGCGGGCGGAAGCACGCCAGCCAGGCGTGGCGCCAGACCTGCATCCACTCACCCAACAAGACCAGCGCGTCGTCGCCGAAATGGATGTCGCCGGCCAGCAGCAGCCCACCGGCGCTCGTGCCCGGATGTTCCCGACTTGCGGCCAACGGCAGCCACAGCGCCTCGGCCGGCAGCCACTCCTGCCATTCGGCGGCCAGTTCGGCGGGCAGCTCGTCCGCCGCCACCCGGCGCGGCGCGGGGGCGTCGGAGGCCTTCGCCAGCACCCGACACACCTTGTCGAGCCACTGGGCGTAGGGGGCGTTGCCCTCCGGCTGCATCACCCCGGACAGGGTCCGGATGCCGCCCGCCTCGAACCACAGCGCCGCCTGCCGGTAGGGCACCAGCAGGCGGCTGTCGTTCACCAGCAGGAAGCCGAGCTCCTCGACCCCGGCCGCCGCGCGGGCGCGGTGGCCGAGATCGAGCAGGACGAGCAAGGGGTTGCCCGCGTCCGTGAGGGTCGCTGTCGTCATGCCTGCATACGCTGCGCTGCCGCCTGGGCGCTACGCGACAGCGCCGCCAGCCGTTCGGACAGGCCCAGCGGCCGTGCCGCCTGGCGCAACTGCTCGCTCAGGCCGCTGCGGCCTTCGAG
>JANJTU010000158.1 GCA_024710965.1 Thauera sp.
CGCTCCAGCGCGCAGTTTAGCCCTGCTTCAGCACCAGCGGCAGGCCGGCGGCGACGAACACCACCCGCCCGCACAGCGCCGCCACCGCCTGGTTCAGCCGCCCCGCCTCGTCGCGGAACAGGCGCCCGAGCGGGGTGTCCGGCACGAGGCCGAGCCCCACCTCGTTCGCCACCAGCAGCACGCGGCCGGGCAGGGCCGGCAGGGTGGCGAGCAGCGCGTCGCGCTCGTGGCGGAATAGCGGCAGCGCGGCGGCATCGGCGCCGGGCGGCAGGCGCTCGGCGTCGATGAGCAGGTTCGTCAGCCACAGCGTCAGGCAGTCGACGACCAGGCAGCGCTGCGGCGCGGCCTCGCGGCGCAGCGTGTCGGCGAGCGCGACCGGCGCTTCCACCGTGCGCCAGGCGGCCGGGCGGTCGGCCTGGTGGCGGCGGATGCGCGCCGCCATCTCGGCATCGAGCGCCTCGGCGGTGGCGATCACGGTGACCGCCAGCCCGGAGTCGGCGGCACGGCGTTCGGCCTCGCGGCTCTTGCCCGAACGCGCGCCGCCGAGGATCAGTTCGCATGTCATTGGTTTTTCTGCATCCTTTGTTCGCGGGCAGCTGTCGTTTATTGCAGTGCACGATACCGCCCCGTACGGTATCATCCGCCCCCACTGCCCCGGAAGGGGTGACGCGTTTCAGGTGCCCGCGGGCGATTCTCGCCCAGGGTTAAACGGGAAACAGGTGCGCGGCCCATCGTCAAGACGATGGCCGCAATGCCTGTGCTGCCCCCGCAACGGTAAGTGCGCGCAGGGTGTGTCACACCGCCACTGGGAACTCCCCGGGAAGGCGACACATCCGGCCGGCCGAACAGGCCCGCCAGCGCACGAGCCCGGATACCGGCCCGAGCGCGATTTGGCGGATGTGCCGCGGGGTGGCGGCGACGGGTGCGGTTCCTCTGGCTCGCTTCGATTCTCCCTTGGTGCGTCCATTTGCTGGACGCCGCAGCGCGCGGGGACGCGGCGCTGCGGATCAGAGAGAGAGTTCCAATGAAGATCCCTTTTTCCGTCGCGACGGCCGCTCTTGCCGCGCTCTTTCCCGCCACCTCGCCGGCACAATCCGGCGCGGCGCACGAGCAGGTCGGTGAAACTGTGCTCGTCACCGCCACGCGGACTGCCCGCACGGCCGATGAGACGCTGGCGGCGGTGACGGTCGTTACCCGTGCCGACATCGAGCGCCAGCAGGCGCGGTCGGTGGCCGACGTCTTCCGCGGTCTGCCGGGCATCTCGGTGGCCAACAACGGCGGTCGCGGCAAGCTCACCGCGGTATTCATGCGCGGCACCGAGGCCGACCATACGCTGGTGCTGATCGACGGCGTCAAGGTCGGTTCGGCCACCTCGGGTGGCGCGGCCTTCCAGGACATGCCGGTGGATCTGATCGAGCGCATCGAGATCGTCCGCGGGCCGCGCTCCAGCCTGTACGGCTCGGAGGCGATCGGTGGCGTGATCCAGATCTTCACCCGCCGCGGTGGCGGCGCCACCCTGCCGCGTTTCAGCATCGGCGCCGGCTCCGACCAAACTTACAACGTGACGGCGGGCATCAGCGGCGGCGGCGAGCAAGCGTGGTACAGCGCCGACCTGAGCCGCGAGCGCACCGACGGCTTCAACTCCTGTCGCGTCGAGGCCGCGGGCGTCGGCGGCTGCTTCACCGCCGAGCCCGACCGCGACGGCTACGACAACCTGTCGGGCAGCGTGCGTGCCGGCTACCGCTTCGCCGGCGGCGCGGAGTTCGACGTCAACTGGCTGCGCACCGAGGCCGACAGCGAGTTCGACGGCGGCTTCCAGAACTACGCCGAGGCGGTGCAGCAGACCCTGGGCGCACGTCTGGCGATGTCGCCGCTGGCGCACTGGAAGCTGACGCTCGCGGCCGGCCAGAGCCGCGACGATTCCGACAATTTCAAGGACGGCGTCTTTGCCAGCCGCTTCGACACCGAGCGGCGCACGCTGTCGGTGCAGAACGACTTCGGCATTGGTGCTCACGGCCTGCTGACGCTCGGCGCCGACCACCAGGACGACCGCGTCTCGAGCACCACCGACTATGCAGTGACCGAACGCGACAATCGCGGTCTGTTCGCCTTCTACCAGGGCAAGGCCGGGCTCCACGATTACCAGCTCGGCCTGCGCAACGACGACAACGAGCAGTTCGGCTCCCACAACACCGGCAGCCTCGCCTGGGGCTACACCCTGTCCGACGCCTTGCGCCTGACCGCCTCCTACGGCACGGCGTTCAAGGCCCCCAGCTTCAACGAGCTGTATTTCCCCTTCTTCGGCAATCCCGAGCTCGAGCCCGAGACCTCGCGCAGCGTGGAGTTTGGCCTCGCCGGGCGCACCGGCTGGGGCAGCTGGTCGGCGAACCTGTTCCAGACCATGGTCGACGACCTGATCGCCTACGATGCCGCGATCTTCAGCGTCAACAACGTCGACAAGGCCCGCATCCGCGGCCTCGAGGGCGTGCTCAACACGCGCGTGCGGGGCTGGGATGTCGCCGCCAACCTGACCTTGCTCGACCCGGAGAACCGCTCCGCCGGCGCGCAACGCGGCAACGTGCTGCCGCGGCGCGCGGAACAGGCCCTGCGCGTCGATCTGGACCGCGACTTCGGCGCCATCCGCGCCGGCATGACGCTGCACGCTGAAGGCCGGCGCTACGACGACCTCGGCAACCGCAACCGCCTGGGTGGCTACGCGACGGTGGATCTGCGCGCCGAGTACGCGCTTGACCGCGACTGGCGGCTGCAGGGCAAGGTGGGCAATCTGTTCGATAATGACTACGAGACGGCCCGCTTCTACGAGCAGGCGGGACGCAACCTGTTCGTGACGCTGGTGTATCAGCCCGTGCGCTGAGCACGGAGCCGGGATGAGCTTCGCCCCCGTTCCGGTGCCGGGAGGCCGTCGTCGTGTCCGCCCCCTGTCCAACGACCACTCGAGCACGCCAGCCCCGATGCCCGCACGCCGCACTCTGCCGCTGATGCTCCTGCTGCTGGCCGTGGCGGCGGTCGCCGTGCTGCTGGCGCTGAAGGCGGGCGAGCTGTCGGTGCAGTGGCGCGACGTCGGCGCAGCCATCGCCGGCAAGCCGCTCGCTGGCGACTCCGGCGCGGGGGCGGCGGTGATCGTCCGCGAACTCCGCCTCCCCCGCGCCGTCGCCGCCTTCGCCTGCGGCGGCCTGCTCGCCATCGCCGGGGCGCTGATGCAGGTGCTGCTGCGCAACCCGCTCGCCGACCCCTACATCCTCGGCATCTCGGGGGGGGCTGCGGTGGGGGCGTTGGGGGCGCTGACCGTCGGTGCGGCGGCGTTCTGGGTGGACAGCCTCGCCTTCGCCGGCGCGCTGGCGGCGATGCTGCTGGTGTTCGGCCTGGCGCACGGCGACGGCAGCTGGACGCAGACGCGGCTGCTGCTCACCGGCGTCATCGTCGCCGCCGGCTGCGGCGCGGCGGTGACGCTGATGCTGGCGCTGGCGCCGGACACGCGCGTGCAGTCGATGCTGTTCTGGCTGATGGGCGACGTCAGCGGCGCGGCGCGGCCGTGGCCGGCGCTCGCCGTGCTCGTGCTGGCGCTCGCGGCGGTGATGCCGTTCGCGCGCGACCTCAACGTGCTCGCGCGCGGCGAACTCACCGCGCGCGCGCTCGGCGTGCGCGTGACGCGGCTGCGCCGCGGCCTCTACCTGCTCGCCTCGCTGCTCACCGCCACCGCGGTGACCCTGGTCGGCTCGGTCGGCTTCGTCGGCCTGGTCGTGCCGCACGTGGTGCGGCTCGCGCTCGGCAACGACCAGCGCGTGCTGCTGCCGGCGGCGGCGCTCGCCGGCGGCACGCTGCTGACCCTGGCCGACACCGCGGCGCGCACCGCGCTCGCGCCGCAACAGCTGCCGGTGGGCGTGCTCACGGCGCTGATCGGCGTGCCGGTGTTCCTCTTCCTGCTCGCGAGGCATCCGCGATGAACCCGCCCGACTCCGCAGCCGCGCACGGCACCCGCCTGCCGCGGGCGCCGGCAGACCTGGCGGGCGAACGCGGCGCGCTGCCGCCCCTGCTCGAGGCCGACGGCCTCGCGCTGCAGGTGGGCGAGCGCTGGCTGTGCTGCGAGTTCAGCCTGAGCCTGGCGGCGGGCGAGTGCCTCGCCCTGCTCGGGCCCAACGGCGCCGGCAAGACGACGCTGCTGCACACGCTCGCCGGGCTGCGCGCGCCGAGCGTCGGTCAGGTGCGCCTCGGCGGCCTGCCGTATGTGGCGTGGGCGGCGCGCGACGCGGCGCGCTTTCGCGGCCTGCTCGCGCAGCAGCAGCCCGACCACTTCGCCGCCTCGGTGCTGGAGACGGTGCTGGTCGGCCGCCATCCGCACCTCGGCCGCTGGGGCTGGGAGTCCGAGGCCGACGTCGCCACGGCGCGGCGCGCGCTCGCCGACGTCGGCCTCGCCGGCTTCGAGGCGCGCGACGTGCTGACGCTGTCCGGCGGCGAACGTCAGCGCGTGGCGATCGCGACCCTGCTCGCGCAGGCGCCGCGGCTGTTCCTGCTCGACGAACCGCTGAACCACCTCGACCTGCACTACCAGATCGCCACCCTCGAGCTCTTCCGTGCCATCGTCCGCGGCAGCGGGGCGCCGGCCGCGGCGGGCTGCGGCGTGGTCATGGTGCTGCACGACATCAACCTCGCCGCGCGCTACGCCGACCACGTCATCCTGCTCGACGGCCGTGGCGGCGTGCAGGCGGGCGACCGCGACACCGTGCTGCGCGCCGACCTGCTGAGCGAGGCCTTCGGCCATCCGCTGCGCCGCTTCGATGTTGACGGGCGGCCGACCTTCATCCCGCAGTGAGGTCCCGCGGCGGCGCGGGGCCAGTAAACTCGTGAATACTTGCGGACGAGCGCACTCGTCCCGAAACGGAACACAGACATGAACGATGCAATCAAGACCGGCCCGCAGGCCGACGAGGGGCGCGACGCGCGCCACAATGAACGCATGGCGCGCAAGAAGGCGGTGGTGGACGAGAAGATCGCCGCCGCCCAGGCCGAGCGCGGCGTGCTGCTGGTCAACAGCGGCAACGGCAAGGGCAAGTCGAGCGCCGCCTTCGGCCTCGTCGCGCGCGCGCTCGGCCACGGCATGAAGGTGGGCGTGGTGCAGTTCATCAAGGGCCGCTCGGACACCGGCGAGGAGGCCTTCTTCCGCCAGCAGCCGGGCGTGAGCTGGCACGTCATGGGCGAGGGCTTCACCTGGGACACGCAGGACCGCGCGCGCGACGTCGCCAGCGCCGAGGCCGCCTGGGCGGTGGCGCGCGACCTGCTGCGCGACGCCTCGATCGGCCTGGTGGTGCTCGACGAGCTCAATATCGCGCTCAAGTACCGCTATCTTGAGGTGGACAGGGTGGTCGCCGATCTGCTTGCGCGCCCGCCGATGCAGCACGTCGTCGTCACCGGCCGCGGCGCCCCGCCCGAACTGGTCGCGGCCGCCGACACCGTCACCGACATGACGCCGGTCAAGCACGCCTTCGCCGCCGGGGTGAAGGCGATGCCCGGCATGGAGTGGTAAGCATGGCCGTGCCCGATCTCGCCGTCTATCGTCCGGGCCCGCTGCCGGGCCACGTCTATCTCGTGGGCGCCGGTCCCGGCGACCCCGAACTGTTCACGCTGCGCGGCGCCCGCCTGGTGGCCGGGGCCGACGTCGTCGTCTATGACAACCTCGTCAGCCCGGCGATCGTCGAGCTCGCGCCGGCCGCCGCCGAGCGCATCTACGTCGGCAAGAAGGCCGCCGACCACACCCTGCCGCAGGACGAGATCAACGCCCTGCTGCTGCGCCTGGCGCGCGCGGGCCGGCGCGTGGTGCGGCTCAAGGGCGGCGACCCCTTCATCTTCGGCCGCGGCGGCGAGGAGATGGAGGCGCTGGTGGAAGCCGGCATCACGGTCGAGGTCATCCCCGGCGTCACTGCCGCGGCCGGCGTCGCCGCCTACGCCGGCATTCCGCTCACGCACCGCGAGCACGCGCAGTCGGTGGTGTTCGCCACCGGCTTCCTCAAGGACGGCGCGCTCGAGCTCGACTGGCCGATGCTCGCCCGCCCGCAGCAGACGGTGGTGATCTACATGGGGATCTCGCGCCTGGCCGAGATCTGCCGCCGCCTGATCGAGCACGGCCTGGCGCCGCAGACGCCGGCCGGCGTGATCGAGCGCGGCACCACCGCGGCGCAGCGCGTGGTCGTCGCCGACCTCGCCACGCTGCCCGCGCGCGTCCAGGCCGAAGGCATCCGCCCGCCCTCGCTCACCGTGGTCGGCAGCGTCGTCGGTCTCTACCCGCGCCTGAGCTGGTTCGCCCCGGATGAGCAGCCCCAGGCCTCGCCGCTGCCGCACGCCGGTTGCGCCGTCGTCCATGCGAAAAAGAGCTGAGGGCAGCGTCGCGATGTCCGAGAATGCTGTTGCCTGCCCGGCGCTGTTCGTCGCCGCGCCCGCCTCCGGCCAGGGCAAGACCACCGTCACCGCCGCGCTCGCCCGCCTGCATACGCGGCTCGGGCGCCGCGTGCGCGTGTTCAAGTGCGGGCCCGACTTCCTCGACCCGCAGATCCACGCCGTGGCCAGTGGCGCGCCGGTGCACAACGTCGATCTCGGCATGTGCGGCGAGGCCGACATCGCCTGGCGCCTGCACGCGGCGGCGCGCGAGGCCGACCTGATCCTGGTCGAGGGCGTCATGGGCCTCTACGACGGC
>JANJTU010000198.1 GCA_024710965.1 Thauera sp.
TGGCTCGCCGTCTTCCTCCTCCGCCGACCTTCCCGAGCACGAGGCTCAGTGGCGTGTTGGCGGATTCGTCAGGCTCACAGCAGCGGGGGCTGCGCCGGAATGGTCGTGCGCGCGAGGGCGAACGACGTCACCGGACTTCCCGTTTCACCCCGTCATACGAAGATATGACAGGGCACCCGGATCGAATGCGGGGCGAAGGATAGGCGAAGGTGGCGGGATAAGGCAAGCGCGGCGTGCGGCCCGGGGGGGCCGCGCGCCGGTGTGTGCGCTCAGCGCTTGTCGCCGCCGGGCTTGGCGGCGAACAGCGCGGCGCGCTGCTGCGGGCGGCGTTGCGCACTGCCCGCGGGGCGGTTGCCGGCGTTGTCGGGCCGGCGGGTGTTGCTGGGCGCACGATTGCCGTCGACCTCGGTGCGCCGTGCCGGTGCGGCACGGTTGCCATCGGCCTCGCCCCACGCGGTCGGCATGCGGTTGCCATTGACCTCGCGCGGCTCGGATGAACGCGGCGCGCGGTTGCCGTCGACTTCGCCGCGCTCGCGCGCAGCGGGGCGTGCAGGGGACTTTGCCGGCGCGCGGCCTTCAGCCGGGCGCTTGCCGCGGGCGGCATTGTCGCGCCCCTCGCCGCTGCGGCCGCCGCGGCGCTGCAGCGGTTCGCGCTGGTGGTCGGCGTCGTGTGCAGCTTCGGCGCCGGCGCTGGGCACGAAGTCCGCGGCCACTGCACGCTCGATGCGGCGCTTGATCACGCGCTCGATCGCGGTCAGCAGCTTGATTTCCTCGTTGTCCACCAGCGAGATCGCGTTGCCCGCGGCGCCGGCGCGGCCGGTGCGGCCGATGCGGTGCACATAGTCCTCGGCGACGTTGGGCAGCTCGAAGTTCACCACCTGTGGCAGCTGGTCGATGTCCAGGCCGCGTGCGGCGATGTCGGTCGCCACCAGCACCGGCAGCGAGCCGTCCTTGAACTGGGCGAGCGCGCGCGTGCGCGCCGCCTGGCTCTTGTTGCCGTGGATCGCCGCGGCGCCAATGTCGTGCTTGGAGAGGTATTCGGCGAGCTTGTTGGCGCCATGCTTGGTGCGGGTGAACACCAGGGCCTGGAACCACTGCTTTTCCTTGATCAGGTGGGCGAGCAGTTCGCGCTTGTGCTTCTGCCCGATCAGGTAAACCGCCTGGTCGACGCGCTCGGCGGTGGTGTTGCGGGGGGCGACCTCCACTTCGGCCGGGTTGTGCAGCAGGCCGTGGGCGAGCTCGCGGATCTCGTCCGAGAAGGTGGCCGAGAACAGCAGGTTCTGGCGTTTCTTGGGCAGCAGCGCGAGCACCTTGCGGATGTCGCGGATGAAACCCATGTCGAGCATGCGGTCGGCTTCGTCGAGGACCAGGATCTCGACCCCGGAGAGGTCGAGCGTCTTCTGCCCGACGTGGTCGAGCAGGCGGCCGGGGGTGGCGACGAGGATGTCGACGCGTTTTTTCAGCGCGCTGATCTGCGGGTTGATGTTGACCCCGCCGAACATCACCAGCGAGGTCAGCGGCAGGTGCTTGCCATAGGTGTCGACCGACTCCTGGACCTGGGCGGCGAGCTCGCGCGTGGGGGTGAGGATCAGGCAGCGCGGGCGGCCGGGCGGGTGCGGATGGGCGTGGGTCTGCGACAGGATGTGCAGTAGCGGCAGCGTGAAACCGGCGGTCTTGCCGGTGCCGGTCTGCGCCGCGGCGAGCAGGTCGCCGCCGGCGAGCACCTGCGGGATGGCCTTGGCCTGGATCGGCGTGGGCGTGGTGTAGCCCGCCTCGGAGACGGCGCGCAAAAGGGGTTCGGCCAGCCCGAGGCTGGCGAAATTGACTTCGGGATTCATTCGATGGTCCGGCGCGAGCCCGCTACATGCATCGATGTAGCACCAGTCCGGGCTGCGGGAGAGATCCGGGCCGGCCCAGGTGAGGGCAGCGGCCACGAGGATCGTTGCAGGAATCGCGGCGGTCGACTGGTGCACCGCAGCGGAGACGGCACTATAAGCGCTCCAGCCTCCGCTTGGCGAGCCATTTCGCGGTGTTTGCACCGCTTTCTCGCCTCTCGGTCGGGGGCGGTCGCGGAAACGGCGGCGTGCTGCCGCTTCATTGAAGATTTGTTACAATTCATAAGGTTTTTCGATCCGGGGGCGCTTCGATGGACGATATCCAGATTCGCTGCAGCGGCGCGCTGTCGCCCCAGCGACTGGCCCGGCAGCTCGCCCGGGGCGCGCTCGGCGGACTCCTGGCGGTGCTCGGCGTGGCCCTCATCCTGGGCGCGGCGGCAGCGGTGTTCGCCGCCGCTGCCTGGGACGAGATCGGTCGTGGCGAGCCCTTGCGCACGGTGGGGTGGGTCAGCGCCATGCTCGCTTGCCTGGGGGCTGCGATCGCCGTGGTCGTGACCCTGCTCAACCTGGCGCCGCAGCCGTGGGGGATGTGCGTGCCGCGGCGCGCGGCGCCCACGTTCTACGCCCTGCTCGACGACTTGAGCGGCAAGGCCGGGGTGGGCCGGGTTCGCCACGTCTTCATCACCGAAGAGATGAACGCGTCCGTCGTGCAACGGCCCTTCCTGCTCGCACGGGGCTTGCTCGGCACCGAGTTGCTGATCGGCCTGCCCTTGGCACACAGCGTTTCGCCGGCACAACTCGCCGCCGTGGTCGCCCACGAGATCGGCCATGTCGCCGTTCGCCAGCGCGTGATGGGCGGCTGGGGGGCTTTCCTGCAGGCGTGGTGGATGCGCACGCTCAACGCGCTGTCGGCGGCGCTGCCGCCCTGCCTGCCCTGGGTCGATCACCATGGCGACCGGCTGTGCGACGCGATGCTGCTGCTTGCCCGCGAGGAGGAACTCGTCGCGGATGAAGTGGCCGTCCAGCTGGTGGGCTCCGAACTGCTCGGCGAGGCGCTCGTGGAGGTGTGCTGCAAGGCTCATTTCCTCGCCGTCGACTACCTGCCGATGGTGCATTCCCGCGCCCGCCTGGACCGGGACTCCCGGATGCGGCCATTTCGTGACATGGGGCACGGCTTTGCCGCTGGTTTTGCGCAGTCCGGTGCGGCCAGCGATCCGGAGCGCCTGGTCCGCAGTGACGGCGGCGATCCCTTTCATCCGCCGCTGCGCCTGCGCCTGCAGGCACTGGGCGTGCCGGTGCAGCGTCTGGCGCAGGCTCCGGTGACGGCTGCGGAGCACTTCTTCGGTTGCCTGCTGCCGGTGCTGGCGTGGACCTTCGACCGGATGTGGTGGGAGCAGCTGCGCGAGCGCTGCTATCCGATGGTTACTGCCGAGGATCTGCAGGCCGATCTGCGCGCGGCGTGACGCCCGCATCGACGGCGCCCGCCTGCCGCGCCCGCGCGATATCGAGCTGTTCGCACAGGCGCTGTGCGCCATCGAGGATGCGCGGCGTGTGGCGCTGGATCAGCTCGGGCGGGATGAAGAACAGGTTGCCGCGGCGTGCAGCGTCGAGCTGCGGCCAGCGTGCCCACTGGTCCAGCCATTCCGGCCGCGCCGCATCCATGCCGCTGGCGACGATCGCTTCCGGGTTGGCGGCGAGCACGGCTTCGGTGCCGATGGTCGGCGTCAGGTGTGCGATGGCGCCGAAGACGTTGCGCCCGCCGCACAGCCGGATCACGTCGGCAATCAGATGTTCGTCATTGATCGTGATCAGCGGGCGTTCCCAAATCTGGTAGAAGACGCGTACCGGCGCGCGCCCGGCGTGCAGCGCCGCGAGCCGGTCGCGGCGGGCGCGGAAGGCGCTGGCCGCGGCGTCCGCCGTCGGCGTGGTGCCGGCAAGGCGGCCGAACTGCTCGAGACCGCGGGCGACATCCTCCAGGTTGCGTGGTTCGCTCAGATAGACCGGCAGCCCGATCGCCTGCAGGCGATCGACGTCGCTTTCGCGGTTGCCGCTGTGCCAGCCGATCACCAGGTCCGGGTGTAGCGTCGCCACCGCCTCGAGGTCGATGCGGGTGTAGCCGCCGACGCGCGGCAGCGCTTTCGCCGCCGCCGGGTAGTCGCTGTAATCGACCGCGCCGACCACGCGCTCGCCCGCGCCGGCTGCGAACAGCATCTCGGTGACATGGGGGGCGAGGCTGACGATGCGCTTGGCCGGGGCCGGCAGCACGATTGTTCGTCCGCGGTCGTCGGCGAGCTCGACGCGCTGCGCCGCGACCGGGGCGGCGAGTGCGGTGAGGGCCAGCAGCGCGAGTGCGGAAAGTCGGGGATGTGCGCGTTTCATGTCGGGTCGGCGAGTCGATCGATGCAGGTCTGGAGAGCGTCTTCCAGCCGGTGCCAGCCGGTTTCGTCCGCGGGCAGGCCGAAGCGCAACGCAGGAGGATCGGCAAACTGGCGCAGCAGGATGCCGCGGCGGGCGAAGGCAGTGTGCACGTCGCTGGCGTGCGCGGTGGGCACCTGCTTGAACAGCGCCGGGCCGCGCGCCGCCAGCCCGTGCGCCTGCAGCAGCGCCTGCAGGCGCTGGCCTGCCGCGTCGATGCGGGTGCGCGTCGCCGCCTGCCAGGCCGTGTCGGCGAGTGCATGGCGCGCCGCCCAGCGCGATGGCCCGGCCAGCGCCCACGGCCCCAGCCGCTCGGCGAGCGCCGCACGCACTGCCGCAGGGGCGAACACGAAGCCGACGCGCGCACCGGCGAGGCCGAAGAACTTGCCGAGCGAGCGCAGCACCACCAGCCCCGGCGTGCCGCCCAGTGGCGCCACGCTCGCCGCCGGCGTGGTGTCGGCGAAGGCTTCGACCACCACCAGCCAGCCGCCCCGGCACGCGAGGCGCGCATGCCAGTCGAGCAGGCGCGCGCGGCCGAAATGCACGCCGGTCGGGTTGTTCGGCTGCACGAGCACGACGATGTCGCTGTGCTCGATCGCCGCGTCGATCGATTCTGCCGCCACCGCGCGCGGGTGGCGCGGCCCCCAGGCCGCGGCATGTTCGGCGTAGCTCGGCGCGAGCAGGCTCACCCGTGCGCCGGCAAGCACGCCCGGCAAGGCCTGGATGGCCGGCTGCGAGCCGGCCACCGGCAGCAGCTCGGCGCTGCCGTAGTAGGCCGCCGCCGCCGCCTCGAGGCCGTCGTCGTCTTCCGGCAGACGCTGCCAGGCGTGCTCGGGCACCGACGGCAGCGGGTAGGCCAGCGGGCTGATGCCGGTCGACAGGTCGAGCCAGTCGGCGAGCGGGATGTCGTACTGCCGTGCGGCGCGGCGCAGGCGGCCGCCGTGTTCAAGCATGGAGGCCTCCGGCGGTCCATTGCGCGAGCGCGGCGAGTGCGGCGAGCGCCAGCCACAGGCCGATGCCGCGCCGCACGAGCGTGACCGCGGCGCGGATCGAGCCCGCATCCGGCGCCGGGCCTTCGCCCAGCGGCGGGCGCTTTTCGAGGCGGCCGTGGTACACCGCCGCGCCGCCCAGGGCGACGCCCAGCGCGCCCGCGCCGGCCGCCATCACCGGCCCGGCGTTGGGGCTGTCCCAGGCCGGCGCCTGGCGGCGCCAGCAGGCGAGCGCGCGCCGCGTGCGCCCGAGCACGGCGTAGGTGAGCGCGGTGAGGCGGGCGGGCACGGCGTTGAGGACGTCGTCGAGGCGCGCCGCGGCCCAGCCGAAGGCGAGGTAGCGCGGCGTGCGGTAGCCCCACATCGCGTCCAGCGTGTTCGCCAGGCGGAACAGCAGGGCGCCGGCGCCGCCGGCGACGAGGAACCAGAACAGCGCGCCGAACACTGCATCGTTGCCGTTCTCCAGCACCGACTCGGTGCCGGCGCGGGCGACCCCGGCGGCGTCCAGCGCCGTGGTGTCGCGGCTGACGATCCAGCCCACGCGCTCGCGCGCGCGGTCGAGGTCGCCGGCGGCGAGCGGCGCGGCGATCGCCTCGGCGTGTTCGGCGAGGCTGCGCCCGCCCAGTGCGAAGTAGAGCAGCGCGATGTCCACCGCCCAGTGCGCGAGCGGATGGGTGGCGCGCAGCGCGAGCGCGAGCGCCACCCAGGGGAGCACGGTGAGCGCCCAGGCGAGCATGCCGGCGCCGCGACCTGCGCCGACGCGGCGCCGCGTCCAGTCTTCGACCGCCCTGGCCCAGCGGCCGAAGCCGACCAGCGGGTGGAAGCGGCGCGCCTCGCCGAGCAGGCGGTCGGCGAGCACGCCGGCGGCGAGCTTGGCTACGAGGACGGTGGTGGCGGGCATGGGCGGTCGGTGGTGGGGGCGGGCGTTGGGTTGGGCTTGGGTTGGCCTTGGGCTGCGGTTCAGCTGACGTTGGCGTGGTGCCCGCTTGGCGGCGCGGCGGTGTCGGTCGATCGCCGCCCTGCGCCGGGCCGTCGGCTGGCATCGGCGGCGGGGCTTTACCGCCTTCTGATGCAGTGCGGCAAGACGGCGCGGCGGTGGGCGCGAGCGCACGGACGATCGCGAAGCCCGCGCCGGATCGGCGATAATCCGGGCCCGACCCCAGGAAGCGGATTTTACGCGATGTCCTCCCCTTTCACGCTCATGGTGCAGGGCACCACCTCGGATGCCGGCAAGAGCACGCTGGTCGCCGGCCTCGCGCGCGCACTTTACCGGCGCGGCCTGCGCGTGGCACCGTTCAAGCCGCAGAACATGGCGCTCAACTCTGCCGTCACCGCCGACGGCGGCGAGATCGGCCGCGCCCAGGCGCTGCAGGCGCTGGCCGCCGGCGTGGCGCCGCATACCGACTTCAACCCGGTGCTGCTCAAGCCCTCGAGTGACATCGGCGCCCAGGTCATCATCCACGGCCGCCCGGCGGCGAACCTGTCTGCGCGCGACTACCACGCCTACAAGCCGACCGCGATGGCGGCGGTGATGCAGAGCTGGGACCGCCTGTGCTCGGCCTACGACGCGGTGCTGGTCGAGGGCGCCGGCAGCCCGGCGGAGATCAACCTCCGCGACCGCGACATCGCCAACATGGGCTTCGCCGAGGCGGCCGACGTGCCGGTGGTGCTGGTCGCCGACATCGACCGCGGCGGCGTCTTCGCCCACCTCGTCGGCACGCTCGAGCTGCTGTCGCCTTCGGAGCAGGCGCGCGTGCGCGGCTTCGTCATCAACCGCTTCCGCGGCGACCTCGGCCTGCTGCAGCCCGGCCTCGACTGGCTCGAGGCGCGCACCGGGCGGCCGGTGTTCGGCGTGCTGCCCTACCTGCACGGCCTCTTCCTCGACGCCGAGGACGCGCTCGCCGACGGCGCCGCCGACGTGCAGGCGGGGGCCGGCGCGCTGCGCGTGGTGGCGCCGGTGTATCCGCGCATCTCCAACCACACCGACCTCGACGCGCTGCGCCTGCACCCGCAGGTGGACTTCAGCTGGGTGGGGCCGGGGCAGGCGATCCCGCCCGCCGACCTGATCGTGCTGCCCGGCTCCAAGAGCGTGCAGGCCGACCTCGCCTGGCTGCGCGCGCAGGGCTGGGAGGCGGCGATCCGCCGCCACCTGCGCTATGGCGGCAAGCTGGTCGGCATCTGCGGCGGCTTCCAGATGCTCGGGCGCACGCTCGACGACCCGCTGGGGCTGGAAGGCGCGCCGGGCGCGGTCGATGGGCTGGGCCTGCTCGACATGGCGACCGTGCTCGAGCGCGACAAGCAGCTCGTCAATGCGCGCGGCCGCCTGGCGCCGGCGGTGGACGCCGGCGAGGCGGCGGTGAGCGGCTACGAGATCCACATGGGCGTCTCGCATGGCCCGGCGCTGGCGCGTCCGGCGTTGTGGCTGGAGACGGCGGCGGGCGGGCGGCGCGGCGACGGCGCGCTGGCGGCGGACGGCCAGATCCTCGGCACCTACCTGCACGGCCTCTTCGACACCCCCGAGGCCCTCTCCGCGCTGCTCGGCTGGGCCGGGCTGGCGGCGGCCGAGCGGGTGGACCTCGCCGCACGACGCGAGGCCGATCTCGACCGTCTCGCCGACGCGGTGGAAACTTCTCTCGATCTGGGCGCTCTGTTCGACGCCGGGCCGCTGCCCGTGCCGCCTTGCCGGAACCGCTGATGAACACCGAATCCCCCCGCCTGCACGGCGCCGAAGCCTCCCTGCTGGGGCGGCCGACGGCCTACCGCGACACCTACTCGCCCGAGCTGCTGTTCCCGATCGAGCGCCAGCTCAAGCGCGATGAACTGGGCCTGCGCGACGGCGCGCTGCCCTTCGTCGGCGAGGATTTGTGGAACGCCTACGAGTTGTCCTGGCTCAATGCGCGCGGCAAGCCGGTCGTGGCGCTGGGCCAGTTCCGCGTGCCGGCGGACACGCCGCGGCTGATCGAGTCGAAGTCGCTCAAGCTCTACCTGAACGCCTTCAACCAGCAGCGCTGCGCCAGTGTCGAGGACGTGCGCGCGACGATCGCGCGCGACCTGTCGGCCGCCGCCGGCGGGCCGGTGGCGGTCGCGCTGGCGCCGCTCGAAACCCGCCCCGGGCGCGCCGCCGCCTATCCGCAGGGCATCTGCCTCGATGGTCTCGACATCGATATCGACACCTACCAGCCCGCCCCGGAGCTGCTGTCGGCCGGCGGCGAGGTCGTCAGCGAGACGCTTTATTCGCATCTGCTGAAGTCGAACTGCCTCGTCACCGGCCAGCCCGACTGGGGCATGCTGGTGGTGCGCTACACCGGCCCGGCGATCGCGCGCGAAGGCCTGCTGCGCTACATCGTGTCCTTTCGCGCACACAACGAGTTCCACGAGCAGTGCGTGGAGCGCGTGTTCTGCGACCTCCTCGCGCGCTGCCGGCCGGCTTCGCTTGCGGTGTGGGCGCGCTACACCCGCCGCGGCGGGCTCGACATCAACCCCTGCCGCGCGAGCGGCCCCGGCCTCGCCGCCGAGGAAGGTTTCGAGGTCCGCCAGTGAGGCGCACGCGCTCGCCGGCGGCGGTTTGATCTGTCTTAAATCTGCTTGTTTCGAAACGGAAAATCCGCGCGAAATGCGCGCTCCGCCGGTCCCGGCCGATAGGAAAATGGCGAGGGCTGGTTTACCATCCCCCCGGTTTCAACCGCCCTTTGTCGATGAGAGGTAAAACGCATGAAATTGTTTGTTGCCGCCGCGGTCGCCGCGGGTCTTCTGTCGAGCGCTCCGGCCTTCGCGTCCGCCGAACTGGCCAAGGCCAAGAACTGCCTGGCCTGTCACGCGGTGGACAAGAAGCTGGTCGGCCCCGCCTTCAAGGACGTCGCCGCCAAGTATGCCGGCCAGGCCGACGCCGCTGCCACGCTCGCCACCAAGGTGCAGAAGGGCGGCGTGGGCGCCTGGGGCCAGGTGCCGATGCCCCCCAACCCGCAGGTCAATGAAGCCGACGCGAAGGCGCTGGTGGCGTGGGTGCTGTCGCTGAAGTGATGCCGTGAGCGGCGGCCGCGCCGCCGCCCGCGCGCAGGGGCCTGCATGGACCTCCATGCAGGCCCCTGTTTTTTTGTGTAGCGCGGTCAGCGCGCGCCGAACAGCAGGGCCGGCGTCTGCAGCCAGGCCCGCGCCTCGTCGGCCGGCGCCGGGCGGGCGAAGAAGAAGCCCTGCATGATGTCGCAGCCCAGTGCACGCAGCGCCGCGACCTGCTCCGCGCGCTCGACGCCCTCGGCCACCAGTTCCAGGCCGAAGCCGCGCGCGATGCCGGTGATGGCGGAGATGATCGGGTTGGTCGCCGGGCCTTCGAGCTCGCGCACGAAGCTGCGGTCGATCTTCAGCGTGCTGACGGCGAATTTCTGCAGGTAGGCAAGCGCCGAGTAGCCGGTGCCGAAGTCGTCGATCGCGACGTTGAAGCCGGCGCTGCGCAGCTGATGGACCTTGGCGGCCACGCCGGCCGCGTCGTTCATCATCATGCTTTCGGTGATCTCGAGCTCGAGCTGCGCGGCGGGCAGGCCGTGGCGCAGCTGGCAGGCGGTGATCGCCGCGATGATGTCGTGGCGGTCGAAGTCGTGCGGCGACAGGTTCACCGCCATGCGCAGGCCGTCGTGGCCGTCCGCGCGCCAGCGCCCGAGCTGCGCGCAGGCGTGTTCGAGCACCCAGCGGCTGATGTCGCCGATCAGGCCCGCCTCTTCGGCGAGCTGGATGAAGGTGCCCGGCGGCACCTGGCCGAGCGCCGGATGGTTCCAGCGCACGAGCGCCTCCATGCCGACGATCGCCTGCCGCGACAGGCTGACCTGGGGCTGGTAATGGAGCTCGAGCTCGTCGCGTGCGACGGCCTGGCGCAGGTCGTTCTCGAGCGCGATGCGCTCGCGGTGACGGGTGTTGAGCGCCGGGTCGAAGAAGCGGAAGGCGTTCTTGCCCGAGCGCTTGACCTGGTGCATGGCGATGTCGGCATGGCGGGTGAGCTCTTCCGCGCCGACGCCGTCGCGTGGAAAGAGGGCGATGCCGATGCTGACCGTGGCGCGAAACTCCTCCTCGCTCAGTCGCACTGGTGCGAGCAGGGTGTCGAGGATCTTGTGCGCGATCACTTCGGCATCGCCGGCCTGGCGGATGTCGGGCAGCAGCACGGTGAACTCGTCGCCGCCCACGCGTGCCAGCGTGTCGCCGCGGCGCAGTGCGCCGGACAGGCGTGTGCCGATCGCGCAGAGCAGGGTGTCGCCCGCGCTGTGGCCGTAGGTGTCGTTGACCAGCTTGAAGCGGTCGATGTCGATCACCATCACGGCGAGCAGGCCGTCGCGGCGTCGTGCCTGGGCGATCGAGAGCTCGAGCCGGTCGTTGAACAGGGCGCGGTTGGGCAGGCGGGTGAGCTGGTCGTGGCAGGCCTGGAAGGCGATGATCTCCTCGGCGCGCTTGTGCGCCGAGATGTCGCGTGCGACGCCGTACAGCCCGCTCGCGCGCGCCTCGTCTGCCGCGCCTCGCATCGGGATGACGGTGAGCGACACGGTCACGCTCTCGCTGCCGTCCCCGTCCGCAATGCCGCCGTCCGCATGGGCGCGGTCGGCGGTGCGGCAGCGGCGCAGCCGGAGCTCGACGCTGAAGCCGTCGCCCGAACCCGTTTCGGCCCGGTGCAGGTGCTCGCAGATGCGGTCGACGTCCTCGGGCAGGACCAGGGTCGTGAACGGGCGCCGCAGCAGGGCGCTGCGCTCGTGGCCCAGCATCGGCTTGACGCGCGGGTTCAGGTAGCTGAAGCGCCCTTCGGCGTCGAGCGTGAAGATCAGGTCGGGCGAGCTCTCCACCAGATAGCGGTGCAGCTGCTCGGAGGCCTTCAGGCGCTGGCTCATCGCCGTGTTGGCCTTTTCCAGCGCATTCTTGTGCAGCGCGCGGTCGACCGCGCGCTGCAGCTGCGCGACGTGATAGGGCTTGCGCACGTAGTCGTCGGCGCCGCGCCGCAGTGCGCCGATGGCGGCATCGATCGCGTCCTCGCCGCTGATGACGATCACCGCCTCGTCGCGTTGCCGCGCGGCGAGCCAGTCGAGCAGGTCGAGGCCGGTGGCGTCGGGCAGCCAGTAGTCGAGCAGGATCAGGTCGTAGCGGGCGAGCTCGAGGCGGGCGATCGCTTCGGCGACGCTGCCGCTGTCGTCGAAGTGGCGCCCGGGGGCGGCGAGGACATGCGGGAAGGTGCGCCGCAGCGTCCGGTCGTCGTCGACGACGAGGATGCGGAACGCTTGCTCCGGCGCGCTCGGACCCGGGGCTGGACGGGGCTGGAACGGGTGGTCGCCCGGTATGGACATGTTTCCTTCGACAGGGCCTGTTGCCGTATTGACGGCAGGCATGATGCAACAGCCGCCCCGTTTGTTCCAGCGCGACGAAGGGGGGCGGCGCGCGGCCCTGCTAGGCCTGCAGGCTGTCGGCGAAGCCCAGGCCGATCAGCTGCGCGCGGTTGATCTGCTCGTGGGTCAGGTGCAGTTCGGCGGCGGCCTGGGCGAGGGGGGCGGCATCGAAACTCTCGCAACGCAGGGCCAGGCGCAGGAAGGGGGCGAACTCGCCCTGGTCGTGCAGCAGCGCGTCGGTCACTGCCGCAGGCAGGTTCATCTCGTCGAGCACGGCCTGCATCGAGGTGCCGAGCAGCATGTGCAGCAGCGAGAAGGCGCCGGTGATGAAGAGGTTGTCGCGCCCGGCGGCGTCGAAGTACGCGGCGCCGATCTCTTCCATCAGGCGGCCGCGCGCGATCGCCGTCTGCATCATCGCCGGCGCGCCCGGGTCGCGCCCGGCGCTCACCAGCAGCAACGACAGCCACTTGTTGAGCGCGTTGTAGCCGAGGATGCTGACCGCATGGCGGAAGGACTGGATCTCGCACATCAGGCCGAAGCCGGCCGAGTTGATGTAGCGCAGCAACTTGTACGACAGGGCCACGTCCTGCTTGAGCACCGCCTCGATGTCGCGGATCTCGCCGTTGCTGCGCACCAGGTTGAGCAGGCGGATGAGCTGCGCGTGGCCGGGGCTGAGCTCGGCCGCCGGCGGGTTGCCGTGGAGGAAGAACCAGCCCGAGGCGCCGTCGAAGCCGCTGTCGACCGCGCGTCCGAACGCGGCCACGTCGGCCAGGCCCCAGGCCAGCGTCAGGCCGGGCGCGGCGCCGGGCAGGGCGTGGCGGCGCGCATCCATCAGCATGAAGCGCCAGTCGATGTCGGCCGGCAGTGCGGTGTCCGGGGCGAACCAGGTCAGGCACATGCCGACCCCGGCCGCGCGCAGCTGTGCCATCAGCGCCTGCGTCTGCGGGTGGCCGAGGGTTTGCGCCGGGATCTCGACCGTGGCGTTGGCCGGCATGGCCCAGCTCATCAGCTCGGGCGTCGGCACCAGGCGGCCCAGGCTGACGAACACCGGGTGCCGGCCCGGCCAGGCGTCGGCGAGCGCGGCGAACGTCTCCGCCACGGCGGCGACGTTGGGGCCGTGGGCGACGAGGCGGTTGGCGGTGATCGCACGCGCCTTGTTGACGACCGGTTCGCGCGTCAGCAGGGTGGTCTGGCTCATGGGCGCTCCGGGGCGACGGCGTTCAGCCGGCCGGCGTGGCGAAGGTGAAGGCGTCGGCGAAGAAGCTGTCTTCGGCCAGGCCGCGGTCGGTGCAGAAGCTGGCGCGGGCGGCATCGACCATGGCCGGGGCGCCGCAGACATACACCTCGTGGCCGGCGAGGTCGGCGAAGTCGTCGAGTACCGCCTGGTGCACGAGGCCGCGGCGGCCGTCCCACGCGTCCTCCGGCTTCGCCTCGGACAGCACCGGGATGTAGCGCAGGCCGGGCAGCGCGGCTTCCCAGGAGCGGGCCAGCTCGTCCAGGTAGAGGCCGGCGCGGTCGCGCGCGCCCCAGTAGAGGGTGATCGGGCGTTGCAGGCCGGCGTGGATGGCGTGCTCGACCATGCCCTTGATCGGGGCGAAGCCGGTGCCGCCGGCGACCATGACGATCGGCCGCGACGAGTCCTCGCGCAGCCAGAAGCTGCCGAGCGGGCCCTCGAAGCGCAGGATGTCCTTCTCCTTCATCGTGCCGAAGACCTGGCCGGTGAAGCGGCCGCCGTCGATCTGGCGCACGTGCAGTTCGAGGTGGCTGGCGTCGTGCGGCGCGTTGGCGATGGAGAAGCTGCGCCGCTGGCCGTCGGCGAGCAGGATGTCGATGTATTGGCCGGCGCGGAAGCGGAAGTCCTCGCTCGCCGGCAGCTTGAGGTCGAGCAGCATGACGTCGGGCGCGAGCCGCGTCAGCTTCTGCACGCGGCAGGGCAGCTTCCTGACCGGGATGTCGCCGGCGCGGGTGACGTTGCGCGCCTCCACGACGAGATCGGAGAGCGGCTTTGCACAGCAGAACAGCGCATAGCCGGCCTCGCGCTCGGCCGCGCTGAGCGCGCCTTCGGAGTGCTTGCCGTAATCGACGCGGCCCTGCAGCACCCGCCCCTTGCATGCGCCGCAGGCGCCGTCGCGGCAGCTGTGGGGCAGCAGCAGATCGGCCGCGAGCGCCGCCTCGAGCACGGTCTGGTCGGCTTCGGCGCTGAAATCGTGGTCGCCGGGCTGGAGCGAAATCCGGTAGGTCATGGAGCGTGTGATAATTACAAAATGAAAAGAATCCTGATTGTCGGCAGCGGCGACGTCGCCAGCCGGGCGCTGCCCTGGCTGACGCGGCGGTTCCGCGTCTATGCGCTGGCGCGCAGCGCCGAGACCTGCGCCGCGCTGCGGGCGGCCGGTGCGGTGCCGGTGCGCGCGGACCTCGACGACCGTCGCAGCCTGATGCGCCTGGCCGGCCTCGCCGATGCGGTGCTGCACTTCGCGCCGCCGCCCGCGAGCGGCGACGGCGATCCGCGCACGAAGCGCCTGCTGGCCGCGCTCGGAGCGGGCGGCAGTCTACCACAGCGCCTGGTATACATAAGCACGACAGGGGTTTACGGCGACTGCGCGGGCGCCATCGTGGACGAGACGCGGCCATGCCGGCCGCTTAGCGCGCGCGCGCGCCGGCGGGTCGATGCCGAGCGTCGCCTGCGCGCCTTCGGCCGCCGCGGCGGCGTGCGCGTCAGCATCCTGCGCGCGCCCGGCATCTATGCCGCCGAGCGCCTGCCGCTCGAGCGCCTGCGTCGCGCCGACCCGGTGCTGGCGGCGGCGGACGAAGTACAAACCAACCACATCCACGCCGACGACCTCGCACGCATCGCCTGCATGGCGCTGTTCCGGGCGCCGGCCGGGCGCGTGTACAACGCGGTCGACGACTCCGCGCTGAAGATGGGCGACTACTTCGATGCGGTGGCCGACGCCTTCGGCCTGCCGCGCCCGCCCCGGCTCGAGCGCGCGGCGATCGTGCAGCGCCTGTCGCCGCTGACGCTGTCCTTCATGAGCGAGTCGCGCCGGCTCGACAACCGCCGCCTGAAGCGGGAACTGCGCCTGCGTCTGCGCCATCCGACCGTCGCCGACGGTCTGCGCGCGGCGGCGGCCCCGGCCGCGGCCTGAGCGCGGCGCACGCACGCAAAGCTTTTTCGACGAGTCACCGTGGAGTCTCACCCCGCATGCTGATCCTGAAGTCGCTGCACATCATCTTCGTCGTGAGCTGGTTCGCCGGCCTGTTCTACCTGCCCCGCCTGTTCGTCAACCACGCCATGGTCGAGGACGCCGCCACGCGCGAGCGCCTGGCGCTGATGGAGCACAAGCTCTACCGCTTCGTCACGCCGATCGGCGCCCTCGCCGTCGGCCTCGGGCTGTGGCTGTGGTTCGGCTACGGTTTTGCCGGCGGCTGGCTGCACCTCAAGACCGCGCTGGTGCTCGGCCTGATCGGCTACCACCTCTACTGCGGCCGCCTGCTGCGCGACTTCGCCGCCGGGCGCAACACCCGGAGCCATGTCTGGTACCGCGTCTTCAACGAGATCCCGGTGGTGATCCTGTTCATCGTCGTGTTCCTCGTGGTAATGAAACCATTCTGAGCAAGCGTCGCCGGTCCCCGCCTGCCGGGGGCCACGAGCGCGCACATACGAGCCGGGGGAGGGAGACAGGATGCTGCACGAGACGGCAAACAACGCGGACAGGCCGGTGGATCTGGCCGAGTACAACTGGCAGGCGCATTCCGTGCTCGTCGTCGATGACGAGGGCGGCATGCGCAATTTCCTCGAGCGCACGCTCGCGCGTCGCTGCGGCATGGTGCAGTCGGCGGCCGACGTCGAGCATGCCGCGGCGCTGATGGCGCGGCTGCATTTCGACCTGCTGATCCTCGACATCGCGCTGCCGGGCAAGTCCGGCATCGAGTGGCTGCACGAGCTGCGCGAGCACGGCTACAGCGGCGACGTGATCCTCGTGACCGCCTTCGCCGACCTGGAAACGGCGATCAACGCCCTGCGCGGCGGCGCTTCGGACTTCATCCTGAAGCCCTTCCGCGTCGACCAGATCCTCAATTCGATCAAGCGCTGCTTCGAGCGCGCCCGCCTCGCGCGCGAGAACTTCGTGCTGCGGCGCGAGCTCGCCGGGCTGGCTGCCGATCCGATCGGGCTCGTCGGCCATTCGCCCGCGATCGAGCAGCTGCGCGGCCTGATCCGCCGCGTCGGGCTGATGCCGAGCACGGTGCTGCTGCAGGGCGAGTCTGGCACCGGCAAGGAAGTGGTGGCGCGCGCCCTGCACCAGACCAGCCCGCGCGCGCAGCGCCCCTTCGTGCCGCTGAACTGCGCGGCGATCGCCGCCGAGCTGATCGAGAGCGAGCTCTTCGGCCACGTCAAGGGCGCCTTCACCGGTGCGACCGAGAGCCGCAACGGCCTGTTCTACTACGCCCATGGCGGCACGCTCTTCCTCGACGAGATCAGCGAGCTGCCGCTGGCGCTGCAGACCCGGCTGCTGCGCGTGCTCGAGGAGCGCAAGCTGCGCCCGGTGGGCTCCGAGCGCGAGGTGCCGGTGGACGTGCGCATCATTGCCGCCTCCAACCGCGACCTCGCCGCCGAAGTCGCCGCCGGGCGCTTCCGCCAGGACCTCTACTACCGCCTCGCCGTGGTCGACATCGTGATTCCGCCGCTGCGCGCGCGCAGCGAGGACATCCCCGATCTCGTGCGCCACTTCATGCAGCAGCTCGCCACCCAGCTCGGCGTGGCGCCGCTGCTGCTGTCGCACGAGATCGTCACCCGGCTCGCGGCCTACCCGTGGCCGGGCAACGTGCGCGAGCTGCGCAACTTCGTCGAACGCTCGATGATCCTCGGCTGCTTCCCGCCCGAGCCGGTCTTCGCCGCCGCGGCGCCGCCGCCGCCGCGGGCGGGCGAGCTCGAGCTGAGCCTGGCCGAGGTCGAGCGCCGCCACATCGAGCGCGTCACCGCGGCCTGCCGCGGCAACAAGACCGAGGCCGCGCGCCGGCTCGGGGTGTCGCGCAAGACGCTCGAGCGCAAGTTCGCCGAATGGGGCGAGCGTGGCGGTGAGGCGGACGAAGTGCTCGAGCGCCACGCCTGAGCGGCACGTGGCGCTGAGGTCGATCCTGCGCGCGCTGCGCCTGCCTGCCGAACGGCTGCGCAGCTCGGTCCGGGCCAAACTGCTGTGCCTGGTGCTGGCGCCGCTGCTGCTGGGTTTCCCCCTGCTCATGGCGCTGGCCTGGTACTGGGGCGAGACCTATTACCACCGCCTGATGGTGTCGCGCGTGGGCAGCGACCTGGCCACCGCGCGCGGCTACTTCGAGCGCGTCATCGACAACGTCGGCAGCCGCCTGGGCGCGCTCGCCGGCTCGCACGAACTGGCGCTCGCGCTCGCGGCGGGGGCGCCGGGGCCGGTGCTCGCGGCGCGCCGCGGCGCGCAGGGGCTCGACTTCCTCAACGTGCTCGATGTGAACGGGCGCGTGCTCCACTCCTCGGTCGCGCTGCCGGCCGGCAGCGCGCGCGCGCAGTGGCCGGTGGTGGCGCAGGCGATCGGCGCCGGCGGCAGCAGCGCGGTCGACCTGTTCGACGCCGACGAGCTCGAGGCGATCGCGCCGGCGCTGCGCGAGCGCGCGCAGATCCCGCTCATTGCCACCGCGCGCGCCGCGCCCGACGCGCGCGGCGTGGAGCAGCGCGGCCTCGTCGTGCACGCCGCGGCGCCGGTGGTGGACGGCCGCGGCAACCTGGTGGCGGTGCTCGAGGGCGGCATGCTGCTCAACGGCAACCTCGACTTCGTCGACACCATCAACGCCATCGTCTACCGCGCGGGCACGCTGCCGCTCGGCAGCCAGGGCACGGCGACGCTGTTCGTCGGCGACACCCGCATCGCCACCAACGTGCGCCTGTTCGAGGGCGCGCGCGCGCTCGGCACGCGCGCCTCGGCCGAGGTGCGCGACCACGTGCTCGGCGCGGGGCGGACCTGGCTCGAGACCGCCTTCGTCGTCAACGACTGGTACGTGTCGGGCTACGAGCCGGTGGTCGACAGCCGCGGCGAGCGCGTCGGCATGCTCTACGTCGGCTTCCTGGAAGCGCCCTTCCGCGACGCGAAGCGCCTCGCACTCGGGGTGATCGCCGCTGTCTCGCTCGCGATCAGCATTGCCGGCGCGCTGCTGGCGCTGCGCTGGGCGCGCGCCATCTTCCTGCCGATCGAGCGCATGCACGCCACCATCGGCCGCATCGAGGGCGGCGACGGCGCGGCGCGCGTCGGTGCGGTCGACAGCCGCGACGAGCTCGGCGGGCTGGCGCGCGAGTTCGACCGCCTGCTCGACGGCCTGGCGGCGCAGCGTGCCGAGCTGCAGGCGCTCGCCGCCTCGCTCGACCGCAAGGTGGCCGAGCGCACGCAGGACCTCGCCGCCGCCAACGCGGAGCTGCGCGCCGCCCAGCGCCAGCTGGTGATGAGCGAGAAGCTGGCGGCGATCGGCGAGCTCACCGCCGGCGTCGCGCACGAGATCAGCAACCCGGCGGCGGTGATCCAGGGCAACCTCGACCTGCTGCGCGAGGAGCTCGGCGCCCACGCCGCGCCGGTGGCGAACGAGATCCGCCTGATCCACGAGCAGGTCGAGCGCATCCGCCTGATCGTCACCAAGCTGCTGCAGTTCGCGCGCCCGGGCGAGTTCGCCGGCTATGTCGATCTGGTGGACGTCAATGCCGCGCTCGCCGACTGCCTCGTGCTGACGCGCCAGCACCTGTCGCGGCGCGACATCCGCGTCGTGCAGGCGCTCGCCGCCACCTGCCCGGTGGCGATCAACCTGCAGGAGCTGCAGCAGGTGCTGATCAACCTCATCGTCAACGCCGTGCAGGCCATGCCCGCGGGCGGTACGCTGACGCTGGAGACCACCGACCGCGACCCCGCCACCGATGCCCGCGGCGTGTGCGTGACGGTGCGCGACACCGGCGGCGGCATCCGCGCCGAGGATCTGGCGCGCATCTTCGACCCCTTCTTCACCACCAAGAAGACGCAGGGCACGGGTCTGGGCCTGTCGATCAGCCACACCCTGATCGAGCGCTACGGCGGCCGCATCACGGTCGACAGCGCGCCCGGCGCGGGCGCGGTCTTCGCCGTGTGGCTGCTGGCCGAGCCGGTTTATCGTAACGACACCGCCGCCTCCGCGCGCGCCGACGGGCGCAACGGGCGGGCGACAACCTGAAAGTGACGGCAACATGAAAGTGATCGGATTCGCCGGCTGGTCCGGCAGCGGCAAGACCACGCTCGTGGAGCAGGTGATCGGCATCCTCGCCGCGCGCGGGCTGGCGGTATCGCTGGTCAAGCACGCCCATCACAGCTTCGACATCGACCACGCCGGCAAGGACTCCTGGCGCCACCGCCAGGCCGGCTGCGGCGAGGTGCTGATCAGTTCGGATCAGCGCTGGTCGCTGACGCACGAGCTGCGCGGCGCGCCCGAGGCGACGCTCGACGAGCTGCTGGCGCAGCTGTCGCCCTGCGACCTCGTCCTCGTCGAGGGCTTCAAGCGCGCACCGATCCCCAAGATCGAGGTGCACCGCGCAGCGGTGAACGCGCCGCTGCTGTTCCCGGACGACCCGCACATCGTCGCCATTGCCACCGACGCCGAGGTGGCGACGACGCTGCCGCGGCTGGACCTCAACGATCCGCGCGCGGTGGCGGATTTCATCGCCGATCGGCTGATGCGCTGAAGCGAGGGCGGCAGGCCCCGCGGCCCATGCGGGCGCGGCGGCAAACGCGGCGCCCGCACGGGCACGGGGGCGCCTTCGCGGCTGGCGCCGTCGGGCGTGGCCGCCCTGTCGCGCTCAGGCGCGGCCGATGTCGATCAGGCGGCCGAGCGGGGCGAGGTCGTAGCCGCCCAGGCGGGCGGCGAGCGCACGCGCTGTGCTGCCCGCGCAGGCGCGCAGCAGCTCCTGGAACAGGTGGCGGAACAGGATGTCGCGCGGCAGCGCGAGGTCGAAGGCTTCCCAGCCGAGGGTGAGGAAGCCGAGGCCGAACTCGCCCGCCGCGGCGCGCGTGCCCGGTGCGCAGTCGGCCTCCTCGCGTGCGAGCAGGCCGGCGGCCTCGCGCTCGGTGTGGGCGATCGCGACCACGCTGCAGTCCTCGGCGGCGAAGCCGCGCGCGGCGAGCGCCGACTCGAGGAAGTGGCGCGAGCCCGCGCCGGGCTGGCGCATCGCCCAGCGGTAGTCGAAACCGGCCAGCATCGCGACGTTGTCGGCCTGCAGGCCGCGGCGCAGCAGCACGCCCTGCTCGCGCTGGGCCAGCCGCAGCAGCGTCCACTGGCGGTGGCCGGCGAAGCGGCGCAGCAGCGTCGCGTGCTGCTGCTCGCTGTGCGCGACGCCGCCCCAGTGCAGGGCGCAGACGTTGGCGCGCCGGCGCGCGAGCTGCTCCAGCCCGGCCATCGTGCCGACCGGGCTGTAGGCGACCCAGGCCTCGCCGCCGAGCGTGGGGGCGAGCGCCGAGACGATGGCCGCCAGCAGCGGGTCGTCGCTGCCGGTGATCAGCAGGCGGTCGGTGAGGGCGCCGCCGTGGGCCTGCTCGAGCAGCCACTCCTCCAGCAGCGCGCGCGGGAACAGCCACTTGCCGCCGACGCGGGCGGCGGGAATGTCGCGGTTGTTGGCGAGCTCGTACAGCTTCTTCTCGTTCAGGTGCAGCCAGGCCGCCGCCTGCCGCGCGGTGAGGCAGGGGCTGTCCGCCTCGGCCGGGGTGAGCGCCGGGCGGGGCTCAGCCATCGGCGCCGGGCAGCTCGTCCGCGGCCGCGGCGAGCTCGTCGCGGGTGTTGATGTTGCGGAAGGCGGCTTCCTCGTCGTCGAAGGCCACTTCGACCACCTTCAGGCTCGCGTACCAGCGGTCGATCTTGCGCCCGCCGGCGGCGAGGAAGTCGCCGAGGTGGCCGGCGAGTTCGCGCCGGCACAGGCAGAACACCGGGTGCGGCTGGTCGAAGGTCTTCGCCACCGCGAGCTCGGCGCCGGCCGCCTGGAGCGCGGCAGCGAGGCGGGCGACGAGGTCGGTCGGCAGGAAGGGTGAGTCGCAGGGCGCGGTGGCGACGAGCGCGTGCGGCGCGCGCGTGAGCGCCGCGTGCAGGCCGGCGAGCGGCCCGGCGTAGCCGGCGAGGTCGTCGCCGAACACCGGGTAGCCGAAGGCGGCGTAGGCCGCGGCGTTCTGGTTGGCGTTGATGATGACGGCGTCGACCTGGGGCGCCAGCCGCGCCAGCACGTGCGCCGCCATCGGCTTGCCGGCGAGCGGCACGAGGCCCTTGTCGACGCCGCCCATGCGGCTGCCCTGGCCGCCGGCGAGCAGCACGCCGGTGATCGGCCCGAGCGCGGCGCGGGCGGCGGTGGGCTTGGCGTCGGCCGCTGCGGTGGTGGTGTCGCTCATGCGTCCTGCCCTCCGTGTTCGCTGCCGGCGGCTGGCACCGCCTCGCGCGCAAAACGCTCCTCGCCGGTGAACAGCAGGTAGTGCCTGCCCTGGGCGCGGCCGATCATCGTCAGCCCGATGCGGCGCGCGATGTCCCAGCCCATCTGCGTCAGCCCCGAGCGCGAGACGAGGAAGGGAATGCCCATCTGCGCGGTCTTGATCACCATCTCGGAGGTGAGCCGGCCGGTGGTGTAGAAGACCTTGTCGCCGCCGTCGAGGCCGTCGAGCCACATCTGGCCGGCGATCGCGTCCACCGCGTTGTGGCGGCCGACGTCCTCGACGAACATCAGGATCTCGCAGCCCGCGGCGCTCGGCCGGGCAAGCGCGCAGCCGTGCACCGCGCCGGCCAGCTTGTAGATCGATTCGTGCTGGCGCACCGCCTCCATCAGCGCGTACAGCGTCGCCTGCGACAGGCGGCGCTCGTGCGGCAGGCGGATCTGCTCGATCTCGTCCATCAGGCCGCCGAACACCGTGCCCTGGCCGCAGCCGGTGGTGACGGTGCGGCTGCCGAGGCGGGCGTCGGCGTCGCGCAGGCCGGAGCGGGTGGTGACCGACACCGCGTCCACGTCCCAGTCGACCTGCACCGCGACGATCTCGTCCAGGCTGTGCACCAGGCGCTGGTTGCGCAGCCAGCCGATGGCGAGCGCCTCGGGCGCGGCGCCGAGCGTCATCAGGGTGACGATCTCGCGTTTGTCCACGTAGAGCGTCAGCGGGTGCTCGCCGGCGATCGCGGTCGGCACCGCCTCGCCGTGCTCGTTGAGCGCCGGGATCGTGACCGTGAGCGGGCGGCTGGCCTGGCTCAGCTGCGGGCGGCGTGGAGGAGGCGTGTTCATGCGCGGTCGGGCCGGTTGGGGGAGGAAGGCGATTGTAGCCGCGTCGTGGCGGTGACGTATGCTGTAGACCGTCATCACCCCTTCGTCTTTCCCGGGACAATGCTATGAATCAGTTTCCGCTCGCCGTCATCATGGAACGCCGCCGTCTGGACAACCCCTGGGTGGACGAGGCCTGGGAGGCGGTGGGCGCGGTGCCCGCCTTCGACGACGCCGATGCCGCGCCGCGCCGCATCGTGCACGAGGCGGACCGCGAGCAGTGGCGCGTGGGCGGCTTCGCCCTCGAACTGTTCCGCGACGAGGCCGAGAACTACTTCAGCAACATCACCGCGCCCGTGCCCAAGGTGTTCGTGATGTGGCGCCGTGACGACGAGGCCCGGCTCGCGCTGCCGGCGGCGGTGTCGGTGAGCTATGGCGAGGCGGCGCGCTGGCTGGACTCGGGCGAGCAGGTCGACGGCGTGCCGATGTCGCGCGAGCTCGCCGACTGGGTGGGCGATTTCGTCAATACCCATTACAAGCCCGAGCCGCGCAGGAAGGTGCGGCGCAATGACCCGCTCGCGCAGGACAGGGGGCGGGCGTGAGCAGCGGCTTTCTCGCGCGCTGGTCGCAGCGCAAGCTGGCGCAGGCGCTCGAGGGCGCGGGCACCGAGCCGGTCGCCGCGCCAGGCGCGGAGCGCACGCCCGGCGGGGGCACGGCGGTGCTGCGCGCCGCCGCTGAGCCGCTGCCTGCCGAGGTCGCGCCGGGCGCGGAC
>JANJTU010000242.1 GCA_024710965.1 Thauera sp.
CGCCGAGGTCGCGGATGCGCTGTATGAGGGCGTGGTCGCGCGCCGGCCCGACCACCACGCCGCGTTCGAGATGGCGCGAGGCCAGGCCGATGGAGCGATCGCGGTTGGCCAGGCCGACCACGCGCACGCCGGCACGGCCCAGCTCGCGGATCACGCCGACACCGATCTGGGTTTCGATGCCGAGCACGAAGCAGGGCGGATCGGCGGGGCGGGGTTGGGCGTTCACTGGACTACCCTCCGGTCGCTGCGCGACCACCTCCCCAAGGGAGGATGAGCGCCGCTTGGGACGGCCCGGCGCGGCGTTCATTCGCGACGGCGGCCTGTCATGCCGCGAGGCGCCGGGCGGCCTGGCCTGCGTAACGGCGCAGCGTCGCCCACCGCCCGACCTGCGCCAGCGGCGGGGCCGCGGCCAGCTCCGGCAGCACGGGCGCGGGCTTCAGGCCGGCGGTGGGGAACTGCGCGCGGTTGCGGCCGAGAAAGCGGCAAAGCGCCTCGAAGCGCCCGGCGACGATGCGGTCGGGTCGGCTCGACCCCGCCCGCAGCATCTCGAAATTGTGCGAGAGGATGGTGAAGCAGGGGTGGCCGCGCGCCGCTGCGTCCTCGATCGCCTCGCTCAGCTCGGCGCTGCTGCAGGCGCCCACCTGGGCATGGCGCAGGCGGCCCAGCCCGTCGCGGAACACCGACATCGGCAGCAGCTGCAGTCCGCCGTGGCGCCGCGGCAAGTAGAAGTCGCCCGCCTCCCGCACGCCGGCGCCGGAGTGCGGATAGACCATGTTCAGGCTCGCATCCACCGCGAGACCGCAGGCTTCGACCGCGGCGAGCGTGTCGGCGTTGGCGGCGAAGCTGCCGGCGCGAAAGGCGGTGAGGCCCTCATTGCCGGCCTCGGCGAGCAGCCTCAGCCCCCGGCGCAGGAGCTCGATCTGCTCCGCGCGCGAGTAGTGGATCAGGTGCTGGCGTTTGTAGGGCCTGTCGGGGAACACCGGCGGGCGGATCTCGTCGGTCCATTCCGGATGCAGATGCATCTGCACGTCCTGGCCGGCGTCGCGGATCAGGCCGGTGAGGCGGGCGAGGTGCTCGACGCCGAAGCGCGCCGCGAACAGCGGCTCGACGAAGAAGATCCCCTGCAGACCGTGCCGCGCGAGGATCTCCAGCGTCTTGGGCAGGGCGTAGTCGCCCGCCGCCGAGCGGCCATAGACGTAGCGCTCGAACGCGGCCGGGAAGCGCTCGTCGAGCGCGTTCCAGTCGTTGCACCAGATCTCGATGTCGAAGGTCAGATAGACGTTCATCGGCGCATGCTCGGGCTGTTTGCCTGGCGGAGCTCGTTCACCAGGTTCACCACGGCGGGCAGGATCACGCCGAAGCAGCTGCGGTAATACTCCCGCGACAGCTTCTCCGGGTCGTGGATGTGGTAGCGGATCGGCCGTGCCCAGTGCCCCAGCAGCGCGATGCGCGCGGCCGGGATGCCGCGTTGCACCAGCCGGTGCGCATGGCGCAGCTCCATCACCAGCAGCAGATCGTCCGTGCGCGGCTCGTAGTCGCTGAAGTCGGTGGCGGCGTGGCGCTCGAGCGCGATGCCGAACTCGCGCGCCACCTCCTGCGCCATGGCGGTGGCGGGGGCGCCGGTGGTCGTCGACAAGCCGAGCGAGATGCAGGCCACCGGCTCGCGCGCCGCCACCGCCTGGGCGAAGGCGCTGCGGTTGATGTTGCCCAGGCAGACGAACACCAGCCGCCCGACCTGGCCCGGCTCCATGGTGCGAAACCGGCCCGGCGCGCCGGTGACACCCTCGAGCTGGCCCAGCAGGTAGCGCACCCAGCCACGATGGGTGCCGTGGTTGGTCTCGATCAGGCGCAGCGCACGCCTGAACACCGAGCTCACAGGCGGAACTCCGGTGCGTGCTCGCGCAGCCACAGCTCCAGCACCTGCAGGATCCACACCATCTCGCCGTAGTAGCCGGGGTGCCGGGGCAGCAGCTCCTGCAGCAGTTCTTCGACGAAGTCGGCGCGCACCACCCCGCGCGCTTTGAGCGTGTCGAGCGAATCCCGCGCCATGTCGCGCAGGCCGGCGTGCCGGGCGGTCCACACGCCGAAGGGCAGGCCGAAGCCGTGCTTCTTCTTGGCGATGATCTCGTCGGGCAGGAAGCCGCGCAGCGCCTCCTTGAAGAACCAGCGCAGCGTCAGCCCCTTGAGCTTCCACGCCGCGGGCAGGGTCAGCGAGAACTCGAGCAGTTCGTCGGACAGCAGCGGAAAGGCGACGTCGATGCCGGCGAGCGCGGTGGTGCCGAGCACCTTGGGCAGGTCGTTGTCGGCCAGCGTGAACTTCCAGTCGAAGGCGAGCATGCGGTTCACCTGCGCCTGGCCGGCCGTTTCCGCCCACACTGTGCGCTGCGCCGCGAGGGGTTCGTCCGGGCGGACGAGGCCGAGGAAGTCGCGCGTCAGCACGCGGTCCGGGCCCAGCCGCAGGAGCAGGTTGTACAGGCCCATGCGGTCCGGCATCGGCACCCGCGCCTGGCTGACGTAGCTCGCGGCCTTCTTCACCACCGGCACGCGCTCCATCGCCGGCAGGCCGAGCAGGGGCTCGAGCAGCCCGGAGCGCAGCAGTTGCGGCACGCCTTCGTAGGCGCCGAATACGCGCTGCTTCGCGTAGCGCGCGTTGCCGCCGAAGAGCTCGTCGCCGCCGTCGCCGGCGAGCATGCGGGTGACGCCGTCGCGGCGCGCGTTGCCGGCGCACAGCCAGCTCGGCACCGCCGACGAGTTGCCGAAGGGCTGGTCGTAATGCGACGCCACCTTCGGAATGCCGTCCAGCAGGTCCTCGGGCGTCACGTAGTACTCGTGGTGGTCGGTGCCGAAGCGCTGCGCCGCGATGCGCGCATAGGCCATCTCGTCGTAGCCTGCGGCGTCGAAGCCGATCGAGTAGGTCGGGGCGGGCCGGCCGAGCACCTTGCACAGCATCCCGGACACCGTCGAGCTGTCGGTGCCGCCGGAGAGGAAGGCCCCGGGCACGCCGCCCGCCGCCTCGCGTGCCACCGAGGCTTCGACGATTTCCAGGAAGCGCCGCTTGCTGGCCTCGACGTCGAGCGAGTTGTCCGGTTCGAAGCGGGGATGCCAGTAACGCTCCACCCTGGCCTTGCCGTCCTGCCAGTGCAGCACGTGGCCCGGCAGCAGGCGGGCCACGCCCGCGAACACCGTGCGCGGCGCCGGAATCATGTGGAAGTAGAGGTAATCGAACAGCGCCTGCGGGTCGAGCCGACGCTCTGCGAGCGG
>JANJTU010000274.1 GCA_024710965.1 Thauera sp.
CCCGGCGGAGCGGGCCAGCGCCGCGGCGAGCGCGGTGGTGGTGGTCTTGCCGTTGGTGCCGGTGACGGCGAGGATGCGGGTCTGCGCGCGCACGCCGAGCGCCTGCAGCGCCTGCGCGAGCAGGCTCATCTCGCCGGTCACCGCCAGGCCGCGGCGGCGCGCCTCGGCGATGACGCCGGTGCGCGGGTCGAGCCCGGGGCTCACCGCCACCAGGTCGATGCCGTCGAGCACCTCGGCGCCGAACTCGCCGGTGACGATCTCGGCCAGCGCCGCATCGGCACGCAGCGCGTCCAGCCCCGGCGGCACGCGACGGCTGTCGGCGACGCGCAGGCGCGCGCCCTGCTGCGCGCACCAGCGTGCCATCGCCAGGCCCGATTCGCCCAGCCCCAGCACCAGAACGTGTTGACCGACGAAGATGCTCATCTCAGCTTCAGCGTGGACAGGCCGAACAGCACCAGCATGATGGTGATGATCCAGAAGCGGACGACGACCTGGGTTTCCTTCCAGCCGCCGAGCTCGTAGTGGTGGTGCAGCGGCGCCATGCGGAAGATGCGCTTGCCGCCGGTGGCCTTGAAGTACAGCACCTGCACCATCACCGAAAGCGTCTCGGCGACGAACAGCCCGCCCATGATGAAGAGCACGATCTCCTGGCGCACGATCACCGCGATCGTGCCGAGCGCGGCGCCGAGCGCGAGCGCGCCGACGTCGCCCATGAAGACCTCGGCCGGATAGGCGTTGAACCACAGGAAGCCCAGCCCCGCGCCGCAGATCGCGCCGCAGAACACCGCCAGTTCCCCCGCGCCGGCGACATAGGGCACGCCGAGGTACTTGGAGAAGCCGGCGTGGCCGGCGACGTAGGCGAAGATCGCCAGCGCGCCGGCGACCATCACCGTGGGCATGATCGCCAGGCCGTCGAGGCCGTCGGTCAGGTTCACCGCGTGACTGGTGCCGTTGATCACGAAGTAGGTCAGGGCGATGAAACCGAAGATGCCCAGCGGATAGGCGACGGCCTTGAAGAAGGGCACGATGAGCTCGGTCTCGGCCGGCGTGCTCGCGGTGAGGCCGAGATAGATCGCTGCGGCGAGCGCGATCGCCGAGGTCCACAGGTACTTCCAGCGGCTCGCCAGGCCCTTCGGGTCGCGATGCACGACCTTGCGCCAGTCGTCCACCCAGCCCACCGCGCCGAAGCCGAGCGTGACCAGCAGCGTGACCCAGACGTAGTCGTTCTTGAGGTCGCCCCACAGCAGGATGGTGATGCCGATCGCGATCAGGATCAGCGCGCCGCCCATCGTCGGCGTGCCGGCCTTGGTCAGGTGCGACTTCGGGCCGTCGTCGCGCACCGCCTGGCCGATCTTCTTCGCCGTCAGCCAGCGGATCACCGCCGGGCCGGCGACGAGCGAGAGCACCAGCGCGGTGAGCGCGGCGAGCACGGTCCGCAGCGTGATGTAGCCGAAGACGTTGAAGCTGCGGATGTCCTGGCTAAGCCAGAGGGCGATTTCCAACAACATTTCAGGAGCCGGTTTCCTTTGAAGGGGCGGCATTGTGCATTGCCACAAGCGCGTCCGCCACCCTTTCCATGCGCATGAAGCGCGACCCTTTCACCAGCACCACCGAATCTGCATCGAGCCGGGCGGCGAGCGCCTTCACCAGGGCTTCGGCGGAGGCGAAGTGATGTCCGCCCTCGCCGAAATTGCGCACCGCCACGGCGCTCATGTCGCCGAGCGCGAAGAGGCCGTCGATGCCCTTGCTCTTGGCATAGCCGCCGATCTCGTCGTGCACCTGGGCGCTGGTGTCCCCCACCTCGCCCATGTCGCCGAGCACGAGCCAGGTGTGGCCCGGCGTGGCCGCCAGCACGTCGATGCCCGCCCGCACCGAGTCCGGGTTGGCATTGTAGGAATCGTCCAGGATCACTGCGCCCTGCGGCCCGCAGCGCCGCTGCAGCCGGCCGCGGGTGCCGGCGAACGCCGCCAGCCCTTCGGCCACCGCCTCGAGCGAGGCACCCGCCGCGAGGCAGGCCGCTGCCGCACCCACCGCATTGCGCGCGTTATGCAGACCCGGCACCTGCAAGGCGAAATCGACCTGCCCCTGCGGGGTGTCGACCTCGAGTCGCGAGCCGAGGCCGCGCAGGGTACACCGGCCGTGCACGTCGGCCGTATTGTCGATACCGAATGTCACAATCGGCCGCCCCGCGTTCAGGCCGTGCCAGTAGGCGGCATGCGGGTCGTCGGCGTTGATGACGGCAATACCCGCGCTGCCGAGCCCCTCGTAGATCGCCCCCTTCTCGTGCGCGACCTCCTCGACGCTGCCCATCCCCAGCAGGTGGGCACGCTGCGCGTTGTTGACGAGCGCCACCGTGGGCTGCGCGAGGCCGGTGAGGTAGGCGATCTCGCCGGGATGGTTCATGCCCATCTCGATCACGGCGGCGCGGTGGAAGTCGCGCAGTTCGAGCAGGGTCAGTGGCAGGCCGATGTCGTTGTTGAGGTTGCCGCGCGTGGCCAGCACCGCCTCGTGGCCGAAGCCGTCGCGGCGCGCCTGCGCACGCAGCACCGCGGCGCACATCTCCTTCACCGTGGTCTTGCCGTTGCTGCCGGTGACGCCAACGAGCGGCAGGGCGAAACGGCTGCGCCAGGCGGCGGCGAGCGTGCCGAGGGCGAGGCGGGTGTCGTCGACGACGAGCAGCGGCAGGGGCGGCTCGGCGTTCACCGCCGCCCAGGCCGCATCGACCAGCGCCGCCGCCGCGCCGCCGGCTGCCGCCTCGGCGACGAAGGCATGGCCGTCGAAGCGCTCGCCGCGCAGGGCGACGAAGAGCTGACCGGGCACGAGCGCGCGGCTGTCGGTGCCGACGCTGTCGAAGCGGGCCGCGCCGACACTGCGCGGCGCATGCGCCGCCAGCACGCGCACGGCATCGTGCAGGCTCATCATCGGCCGCCCCCCTTCGCATGCCAGGCGTGCAGGGCCGCGTGCGCCTGCTCCAGGTCCGAGAATGGCAGGCGCTGGCCGAGGACTTCCTGGTACGGCTCGTGCCCCTTGCCGGCGATGACGACGACATCATCGGCAGCAGCCTCCGCGATCGCCAGCCGGATCGCCTGGGCGCGATCGACCACGCACTCGGCATCGGGCCCGGCGCCGGCGGCGACGGCCTCGATGATCTTCTGCGGGTCTTCCGTGCGCGGGTTGTCGCTGGTGACGACGACACGGTCGGCGAGCTGGCGCGCGACCTCGCCCATCATCGGCCGCTTGCCCGGATCGCGGTCGCCGCCGCAGCCGAACACGCACACCAGCCGGCCGCGCCGGCTGTGCACGGTGCCGCGCAGCGCCTCCAGCACTTTCGCCAGCGCGTCGGGCGTGTGCGCGTAGTCGACGACGACGAGCGGCTCGCACACGCCGCCCAGCAGCTGCATGCGCCCCTCGGGCGGCGTCAGGCGGGCGACCACCGGGAGCAGTTCGTCGAAGGCGACGCCGCGCGCGAGCAGCGCGCCGACCACCGCGAGCAGGTTCGAGACGTTGAAGGGGGCGACCATGCGCACCGGCACCTCGGCCTCGTGCCCATCCCAGTGCAAGCTAAAGCGCAGTCCGGCGGCAGCGACGTGCAGGCGGTCGGCGAGCAGGGTGCGCGCGCCGGGCACCGCGCCGGCGTTGGCCGCGTAGAGCGTGCAGGCGATGACGTCTCGCCCTTCGGCAACCAGTCGGCGCGCCTGCAGCAGGCCGAAGGCGTCATCGATGTTGAGCACGCAGGTGCGCACTTCGGGCAGCGTGAACAGGCGCGCCTTGGCCTCGGCGTACACCTCCATCGAGCCGTGGTAGTCGAGATGGTCGCGGCTCAGGTTGGTGAAGATCGCAACGTCGAACCGCGCGCCATTGACGCGCCCCTGGTCGAGCCCGATCGAGGACACCTCCATCGCCGCGGCACCGGCGCCGGCGGCGACGAAACCGGCCAGCCGGCGGTGCAGCTCGAGCGCATCGGGCGTGGTGTTGATCGCCGCCTCGAGCTCGCCCGGAAAGCCGCTGCCCAGGGTGCCGACGATGCCACAGCGCGTGCCGAGCTCTTCCAGCGCGCGCGCCAGCATCTGGCTCACCGTGGTCTTGCCGTTGGTGCCGGTGACGCCGGCCAGCCACAGCGCCGCCGACGGGCGACCGTAGATCTCGTGTGCGAGGTGGCCGGCCAACTCGCGCAGGCCCTCGACCGGCAGCGAAGGCAGCGGCAGCGGGCCGGGGTTGAAGCCGTCGCCGCTTTCCCACAGCAAGGCGCTCGCCCCGCGCTCGACCGCCGCCCCCAGGTAGCGCCGGCCGTCGGTACGAAAGCCGGGCCAGGCGGCGAACACGTCGCCCGCCCCGACCTTGCGCGAATCGGCGGTGATCCCCTGCGGCACCACGCCGGCGGCGCGCAGGCGGCCCAGGATGGCGCTTGCAGCCGTAGTCACATGCTCCCCCGTACCGGAACGATGCCTTCCCCCTCTTCGGCCGGCTTGCGCGCAAGGTGCAGCGGCGTGAGCGGCGCGTCGGGCGCCACCCCCAGCGTGCGCAGCGAGCCCTCCATGATGCGCGAGAACAGCGGCGCGGCCACCGTGCCGGCGTAGTAGCTGCCGGCGCTCGGCTCGTCGATCATGACCGCGACCACCAGGCGCGGGTTGGACACCGGCGCGAAACCGACGAAGGACGAGATGTAGCGCTTCGTGTAGCGGCCGCCCTCGAGCTTGAGCGCGGTGCCGGTCTTGCCGCCGACGCGGTAGCCCGCGACCTGGGCCTTGGTCGCCGTGCCGCCGGTCATGGTCACCGACTCGAGCATCTCGCGCACGGTCTGCACCGTGTGCGGCGAGAAGATGCGCTGACCGTTGGGCGGCAGGCCGTCCACCCGCGTCAGCGACAGCGGCAGCAGTTCGCCGTCGCGCGCGAACACCAGGTAGGCGCGCGCCATCTGGATCAGGCTCACGGAAATGCCGTGGCCGTAGGACATGGTGGCCTGCTCGATCGGCTTCCAGGTCTTGGCCGGACGCAATCGCCCACCGCTCTCGCCCGGGAAGCCGAGGTTCAGCGGCGTGCCGAAACCGAGGCGGTCGAAGTGGTGCCACATCTCGGCCGGCGAAAAGTGCATCGCCATCTTCACCGTGCCGATGTTCGACGATTTCTGGATCACCTGCGCCACGGTCAGCGGGCCGTTGCTGCGGTGCGAGTCGGAAATCGTCGCCGAGCCGATCGTCATCCGCCCGGCCGAGGTGTCGATGAGCGTGTCCGGCTTGACCTTGCCCTGCTCGAGAGCGAGCCCGGCGATGAAGGGCTTCATCACCGAACCCGGCTCGAAGCTGTCGGTGAACACCCGGTTGCGCAGCTGCGCACCGGTCAGGTTGGCGCGGTTGTTCGGGTTGAAGGTGGGCGCGTTGGCGAGCGCGAGGATCTCGCCGGTGCGCGAGTCGATGACCACCGCGGCGCCCGCCTGCGCCTTGTGCTGCTGCATCGCGTCACGCAGCGCCGACCATGCCAGGTACTGGATCTTGCCGTCGATCGACAGCGTCACGTCCTCGCCGTCGCGCGGCGGACGGATCGCGGCGACGTCCTCGACGATCTGCCCGCGTCGGTCCTTGATCACGCGCCGCAGGCCGGGGCGGCCGGCGAGCTGCTTCTCGAAGGCGAGCTCGATGCCCTCCTGCCCCTTGTCCTCGACGTCGGTGAAACCGAGGATGTGCGCCATCACCTCGCCGCCCGGGTAGTAGCGCCGGTATTCCTGCTGCTGGTGGATGCCCGGCAGCTTGAGCGCGGCCACCTGCTCCGCGACCTCGGGCGACAGCTGGCGCTTCAGGTAGACGAAGTCGCGCCCGCCGGCGAGCTTGTCGTTGAGCTCGCGCACGTCCAGCTCGAGCAGGCGCGCCAGCTCCCGCGCCTGGGCCGGCGGCAGCTTGGCATCGGCCGGCAGCGCCCACACCGAGCGCACCGGGGTGCTGACCGCGAGCATGTCGCCGTGGCGGTCGGTGATGCGCCCCCGGGTCGCCGGCACGTCGATGCTGCGCGCATAACGCGACTCGCCCTTCGCCTGCAGGAAGTCGTGGTTAACGCCCTGCAGGTAGAGCGCCCGCCCGCCCAGCGTGAGCGAGCCGGCGAGCAGTGCGAGCATGACGATGCGCGGCCGCCAGAGCGGCAGTTCGCGCTGCAGCAGCGGATTGTGATTGAAGGTGACGGTACGCTGATTTTTCATGACTGCGGCTCCACCACCAGCACCTGGCCCGGTACCGGCAGACGCATGCCCAGTTTGTCGCGCGCGAGCTTCTCGACCCGGCCATGGGCGGCCCAGGTGCTCTGTTCGAGCTGGAGCTGCCCCCATTCGACTTCGAGGCCGCGCGCGCGGGCCTGTTCGCGCTCGAGCTCGGAATACAGCTTGCGTGCCTGGTGCTGCGCGGCGACCACGCCGAGCGAACTGGACACGACGAGGGCGACCAGGATTGCGTCGACGCGGATCATGCGCCCTCCCCGGCGCGCTCGGCGACGCGCATGACCGCGCTGCGCGCACGCGGATTTGCCGCCACTTCGGCCGCGCCGGGGCGCTGTGCGCGACCCACCAGGCGTAGCCGCGGCGGCGGCAGGTCGGCCGCCCGCACCGGCAGGCGCGCCGGCAGGCTCGGCGGACGCGACTCGTCGCGCATGAAGCGCTTGACGATGCGGTCTTCGAGGGAATGGAAACTGATCACCACCAGCCGCCCGCCGGCGCGCAGGCGGTCGACGCAGACGGGCAGGACGCGGCTCAGCTCCTCGAGCTCCTGATTGATGAAAATCCGTAGAGCCTGGAAGGAACGTGTCGCCGGGTGCTGCCCCGGCTCGCGTGTGCGGACCGCTTTTTCCACGATCGCGGCAAGTTGTCCAGTGGTCGCAACAGCCCCCCCTGCCCGAGCAGCTGCAATCGCCTTTGCAATCGCATAAGCAAACCGTTCCTCTCCATAATCCCTGAGCACCTCCGTGATCTGGCCGACGGAGGCTTCCGCCAGCCAATCCGCCACGGTCCGACCGCGGCTCGTATCCATACGCATGTCCAGCGGCGCATCGAAGCGAAAGCTCATGCCGCGCGCCGCATCGTCGAGTTGGGGGGACGACACGCCCAGGTCCAGCAGCACGCCGTCGACCTGCGCCACGCGGAGCCGGTCCAGTTCGTCGGCGAGCGTGCTGAAGGGCGCATGCACCAGCGTCAGGCGCGGGTCGTGCAGCGCCTGGCCCGCCGCGATCGCCGCCGGATCGCGGTCGAAGGCGATCAGCCGGCCGTGCGCACCCAGGCGCGCGAGCAGCGCCCGGCTGTGCCCGCCACGGCCGAAGGTGCCGTCCACGTAGATGCCGTCGGCACGCAGCGCGAGCCCCTCGAGGGCCTCGTCGAGCAGGACGCTGACATGTTCATGACGGGCGCTCACAGAGCGAGACTCTCGAAACCCGGCGGCAGGCCGGTATTGACCAGGGCGAGCATCGCCTCCTGCTGCTTCTGCCAGCCGGCATCGGACCAGAGCTCGAAATGACTGCCCTGACCCACCAGCCAGACCTGTTTCTCGAGACGGGCGAACTGCCGCAGCGACGGCGCGACCAGCACGCGACCGGCGGCGTCGAGCGCCTCGTCCTGGGCAAAGCCGACCAGCAGGCGCTTGAGCATCGCCGACATCGGGTCGAGCCCGGGCGCGGCGAGCACCTTGTCACGGATCGGCAGCCAGGCCGGAACCGGATAGACGAGCAGGCAACCATGAGGATGGGCGGTGAGGATCACCTGCCCGTTCTCGACCGCCAGGGCATCGCGATGCCGCGCGGGAATCGCAAGGCGACCCTTGGCATCGAGATTGAGCGCGACGGCTCCCTGGAACATCGACCCCCCCTGAAGGCTCCGGGAAAGTGCCTGATCGACACTTTTCCCCACTTTTTTCCACTTGAACCCACTTTAGTGGAAAGGCCGTACCCGGTCAAGCGCGCCCCGGGAGATTTTCTTTGTTACACAATGACTTAAGTCACACCCTGAACGGCTAAATAAACCCTGGAAAATCAAGGGTGATAGCGCAGACAGCCGCGAAAGCGGACGAAGTGGCGGCAGGGCGCCACAGGGGTGGGGCGAAGTGGGGAATCGGGCTCAAAACAGGCCGTTCGCATGAAGGAATCGGCCCTGCACGAGCGCGGGCGCGCGCCATGGCGCACCCGGTCGCGGGAGGCGCGCCGGATGACGGCGCGCACAAGAAGAGGGGGAAGTTCGCCGGTAAGCCGGGTTCTGTCGAACGCCGCCGGCGCGAACCGGCGACATCGGGCAGTCATTCCTCTGGGCGCCGTGTCGCCACGGCGCTCTAGCAGCCTACCCGGGAGCGACGCGAGCCACGCCAATGCTCCCCTATTTGGCCTTGCCCCGGATGGGGTTTGCCGTGCCAGTCCTGT
>JANJTU010000308.1 GCA_024710965.1 Thauera sp.
CGTGACCCTGTCCCACACCGGCTACTTCAAGCGCCAGCCGCTCACCGACTACCGCGCCCAGCGCCGCGGCGGGCGCGGCAAGCAGGCGACCTCGATGAAGGACGAGGACTTCATCGACCACCTCTTCGTCGCCAACACCCACGACACCGTGCTGTGCTTCTCCAGCCGCGGCCGCTGCTACTGGCTCAAGGTGTATGAAGTGCCGGAAGGCACGCGCAACTCGCGTGGCAAGCCGATCGTCAACCTCTTCCCGCTCGTCGAGGGCGAGAAGATCACCGCCGTGCTGCCGATCAAGGAATTCGACGAGGAGCATTTCGTCTTCATGGCGACCTCCGAAGGCACGGTGAAGAAGACCGCGCTCACCGCGTTCTCGAACCCGCGCAAGGCCGGCATCATCGCGGTGAACCTGGACGACGGTGACCACCTGATCGGTGTCGCCATCACCGACGGCGACTGCGACGTGATGCTGTTCTCCGACGCCGGCAAGGCGGTGCGCTTCGCAGAGACCGACGTGCGCCCGATGGGGCGTGACGCCCGCGGCGTGCGCGGCATGACGCTGGAGGATGGCCAGCGCGTGATCGCGATGCTGGTGGCCAAGGGCGAAGCGCAATCGGTGCTGACCGCGACCGAGAACGGCTACGGCAAGCGCACGCCGGTGGCCGAATACACCCGCCACGGCCGCGGCACCAAGGGCATGATCGCGATCCAGACCTCGGATCGCAACGGCAGGCTCGTCGGCGCCGTACTCGTCGAGCCGAGCGACGAGGTCATGCTGATCTCCACCGGCGGCGTGCTGATCCGCACCAGCGTCGAGAGCATCCGCGAGATGGGGCGCTCGACCCAGGGCGTGACGCTGATCAATCTCGATGAGGGCACCTTCCTCGCCAGCATCGAGAAGGTGGCGGAGTCCGAGTCGGACGAGAGCATGCGGCTGGGGGAAGGGGCTGAGGCGTCCGAGGAACCGTCCGGCGGTGCGGCAGCGGCCGAGGGCGATGCGCCGGCTGCCGGTGATGAAGGAGAAGGCTGATGAGTCGTGTGTGGAACTTCAGCGCCGGACCCGCCGCGCTGCCCGAAGACGTGCTGCGCCAGGCCGCGGCCGAGATGCTCGACTGGCACGGCGCCGGCATGGGCGTGATGGAGATGAGCCATCGCGGCAAGGAGTTCACCGCCATCGCCGCCCAGGCCGAGGCCGACTTGCGCGAGCTGCTCGCGGTGCCGGCGAACTACCGCGTCCTCTTCATGCAGGGCGGGGCGATCGCCGAGAACGCGATCATCCCGCTGAACCTGATGGGCGACAAGCGCGTCGCCGACTACGTCGTCACCGGCGCGTGGTCGGTCAAGTCGCAGAAGGAAGCACGCAAGTACGGTGAGGTCAACATCGCTGCCAGTTCGGAGGCGAGCGGCTTCACCAGCGTGCCGCCGATGGCCGAATGGCGGCTGTCGGCGGACCCCGCGTATGTGTTCACCTGCACCAACGAGACCATCGGCGGCGTCGAATACCCCTTCGAGCCGGATCTGGCGCAGATCGGCCGCGGCGCGGTGCCGGTGGTGGCCGACATGTCCTCCCACATCCTGTCGCGCCCGGTCGAGGTGTCGAAGTACGGCCTGATCTTCGGCGGCGCGCAGAAGAACATCGGCCCCGCGGGGCTGACCATCGTCATCGTGCGCGAGGACCTGCTCGGGCGCGCGATGCCGCACTGCCCGAGCGCCTTCGACTACAAGACGGTGGCCGACAACGGCTCGATGTACAACACCCCGCCCACCTACGCGATCTACATCGCCGGGCTGGTGTTCCAGTGGCTCAAGGCGCAGGGCGGCGTGGCCGCGATCGAGGCGCAGAACATTGCCAAGGCGAAGCTGCTGTACGACTTCCTCGACGGCAGCGATTTCTACGAGAATCGCGTCGACCGGGCCTGTCGTTCGCGCATGAACGTGCCCTTCTTCCTCCGCGACGAGGCGCTCAACGACGCCTTCCTCGCCGAGTCGAAGGCGGCCGGGCTGGTGCAGCTCAAGGGCCACAAGTCGGTCGGCGGCATGCGCGCCTCGATCTACAACGCGATGCCGCTCGCCGGCGTCGAGGCCCTGGTGGACTTCATGCGCGACTTCGCGGCGCGCAGGGCTTGATTCGAGAAAGGCCGAGCATGAGCGACGAACTGCTGAAACTGCGTAACGAGATCGACCGCCTCGACGAGGAGATCCTCGCCCGCCTCGCCGAGCGCGCGCGCTGCGCACAGCGCGTCGGCGAGATCAAGCGCGGCAACATGTTCTACCGCCCCGAGCGCGAAGCCCAGGTGCTGCGTCGGCTCGCCGACCTCAACCCCGGCCCGCTGGCGGACGATGCGGTGAAGACGATCTTCCGCGAGGTGATGTCGGCCTGCCTCGGCCTCGAGCAGCCGCTGAAGGTGGCCTATCTCGGCCCGGCCGGCACCTTCTCGGAGAGCGCCAGCCGCAAGCACTTCGGCTCGGCCCCCGACTTTCTGCCGATGCCCACGATCGACGACGTGTTCCGCGCGGTGGAGGCGGGCAACGCCGACTACGGCGTGGTGCCGGTCGAGAATTCCACCGAGGGCGCGGTCGGCGGCACCCTCGACCTGCTGCTGGCGAACCCGCTGAAGGTGTGCGGCGAGGTCAAGCTGCGCATCCATCAGCAGCTGATGTCGCGTGCGGAGGGCATCGGCGCGGCCAAGCGCCTGTATTCGCACGCGCAGTCGCTGGCGCAGTGTCACGAGTGGCTCAACCGCAACCTGGCGAGCGTGTCGCGCGTGCCGGTGGCGAGCAACGCCGAGGCGGCGCGGCTGGCCGCGGAAGACCCGGAGTCCTGCGCGATCGCGGGCGAGGCCGCGGCACGACTGTACGGCCTCAACATCCTCGCCGCCAATATCGAGGACGACCCGAACAACACGACGCGCTTCCTCGTCATCGCCGACCACGACGCCGGCCCGTCCGGCCAGGACCGGACTTCGCTGGTGTTTTCGGCGCCCAATCGCCCCGGCGCCATTCACGGCCTGCTTGAACCGCTCGCCCGTCACGGCGTCGACATGACCAAGCTGCAGTCGCGCCCGGCGCGTTCCGGATTGTGGGAGTACGTGTTCTATGCCGACATCCAGGGCCATCAGCAGGACGCGGAAGTCGCCGCGGCGCTGCAGGAGCTCAACGAGCGCGCCGCCTTCGTCAAGGTGCTGGGGTCCTACCCGGTTGCGGCGATCTGAATCGACCGCATCGACTACATGATCGGCGCCGACGCACGCAGCGCACGTCGCCCCTGAAGGAGAAATCGATGAGTGTTGCCGGCCTGGCACCCGCGTACATCCGTTCCATCATGCCCTATCAGCCGGGCAAGCCGATTTCCGAGCTGGCGCGCGAGATGGGCATCGCCGAGGCGAGCATCGTCAAGCTCGCGTCCAACGAGAACCCGCTGGGAATGAGCCCGCGCGCCCGCGAAGCGGCCGAGGCCGCGCTCGCCGACCTGGCGCGCTACCCGGACGGCGGCGCCTTCGCGCTGAAGGCGGCGCTCAGCCGCAAGTTCGGCGTGAAGCCGGAGCAACTCGTGATCGGCAACGGCTCGAACGACATCCTCGAGCTCGCTGCCCATGCCTTCCTCGCTCCCGGCCTGTCGGCGGTGTTCGCGCAACATGCGTTCGCGGTCTACCCACTCGCCACCAACGCCATGGGCGCGCGCGGCATCGAGGTGGCGGCGAAGAACTTCGGCCACGACCTCGACGCCATGGCCGAGGCGATCGCGCCCGACACGCGCATCGTCTTCATCGCCAACCCGAACAACCCGACCGGCACCTTCGTCTCCGGCGCGGCGCTCGAGGCCTTCCTCGCCCAGGTGCCGCAGCATGTGCTGGTGGTGCTCGACGAGGCCTATACCGAATACCTGTCGGCCGCGCAGCGCTACGACTCGATCGCCTGGCTGGCGCGCTTTCCCAACCTGCTCGTGTCACGCACGCTGTCGAAGGCCTATGGCCTGGCGGGTCTGCGCGTCGGCTACGGCATCGCCCATCCGGAAGTGGCCGACCTGATGAACCGCGTGCGCCAGCCCTTCAACGTCTCCAGCGTGGCGCTGGCGGCGGCCGAGGCGGCGCTCGCCGACGACGAGTTCCTCGCCCAGAGCGCCGAGCTCAACCGCCGCGGCATGGTGCAGCTCACCGACGCCTTCGCCGCGCTCGGCCTGGAGTGGATCCCGTCGGCGGGCAACTTCGTCACCGTCAAGGTCGGCGACGCCGCGGCGGTGAATCAGGCGCTGCTGCGGCAGGGTGTCATCGTGCGTCCGGTGGCCGGCTACGGCATGCCGCACTGGTTGCGGGTGTCGATCGGCCTGCCCGAAGAGAACGCCCGCTTCATCGAGGCGCTCGAGCAGGCGCTGGCCTGAGGCGGGAGACCAGGACGATGCCCCTGATCGGCAAACTCGTGGTCTGCGGCGTGGGCCTGATCGGCGGCTCGTTCGCGCTCGCCCTGCGTCGTGCGGGGGTGGTCGGGCGCATCGTCGGCATTGGTCGCAGCCGCGCGCCGCTCGAGCGCGCGCAGGCGCTCGGCGTCATCGACGACATCGCCGACGGCTGGGCCGATGCGCTCGACGGCGCCGACCTGGTGCTGCTCGCCGCCCCGGTCGGGCAGATGGACCCGATCATGGCGGCGATGGCGCCCCACCTGCAGCCCGGTACCATCGTCACCGACGCCGGCAGCACCAAGCGCGACGTCATTGAAGCGATCCACCGCCACCTCGGCGCGCACCTGGAATGGGTGGTGCCGGCCCACCCGATCGCCGGCGCCGAGCGCAGCGGAGTCGAAGCCGCGTTCGCCGAGCTGTACCAGAGGCGGCGCGTGGTGCTGACGCCGCTGCCGCAAAGCGCGCCGCAGGCGGTCGCGTGCGTGCGCGCCGCATGGCAGGCGTGCGGCGCCACCGTCGTCGACATGAGCCCGCAGGAGCACGATCGCGTTTTCGCCGCGGTCAGCCACCTGCCGCATCTCCTGGCGTTCGGCCTGGTGGACGACCTCGCGGGGCGCGACAACGCCGAGTTGCTGTTCTCGCACGCGGCGAGCGGCTTTCGCGACTTCACCCGCATCGCCGGCAGTCATCCGGAGATGTGGCGCGACATCTGCGTGGCCAACCGGGGGGCGCTGCTCGACGAGCTCGATGCCTACCTGGCCGAGCTCGCCCGTCTGCGTGCGCTCCTCGTCGCCGGCGACGGTCCGGGGCTGGAGGCGGTGTTCGAGCGCGCCCGGCGTGCGCGCAACGCCTGGGCCGAAGGGCTGCCGGTGCAGACCGCGGAGTGAGGCGGGCGGGTGGTCGCATGGTGGCATTGCTCGCGCCCCGCACGGCCACACCAACGTATTGAACGATCCTGCGCGGCAGGATCCTCCGATGAGGCGATGATGGAATTTCTCGATCTGCCCCCGATGCTGGGCGCGGCCGGCAGCGTCAGGCTGCCCGGCTCGAAGAGCATCTCCAACCGGGTGCTGCTGCTCGCGGCCCTGGCCGAAGGTGAAACCGACATCCGCGACCTGTTGTCCTCGGACGACGTCGAGCGCATGCTCGAGGCGCTGCAGGCGCTCGGCGTGGACTGGCGGCGCGACCGCGATACGCTGAATTACCGCGTGCGCGGCGTCGGCGGCCCCTTTCCGGTGAAGGCGGCGGAGCTCTTCCTCGGCAATGCCGGCACCGCTTTCCGCCCGCTCACCGCGGCGCTGGCCCTGTCCGGCGGCGAATATCGCCTGTCGGGCGTGCCGCGCATGCACGAGCGCCCGATCGGTGACCTCGTCGATGCGCTGCGCCAGCTCGGCGCCGACATCAGCTGCACCGCCAACGAAGGCTATCCGCCGTTGCTGCTGCGTCCGGCGACGATCCGCCCTGGTGGCGTGGTGAAGGTGCGCGGCGATGTCTCCAGCCAGTTCCTCACCGCGCTGTTGATGGCGCTGCCGCTGACCGGTGTCGAGACCACGATCGAGGTCGTCGGCGAACTCATCTCGAGGCCCTACATCGCCATCACCCTCGACCTCATGGCGCGGTTCGGCGTCAAGGTCGAGCAGCAGGGCTGGGAGCGCTTCGTCGTGCCGGGCGATGCGCGTTACCGCAGCCCGGGCACGCTCTTTGTCGAGGGCGATGCCTCGTCGGCGTCCTACTTTCTCGCCGCCGGCGCGATCGGCGGCGGGCCGGTGCGCGTCGAAGGCGTGGGGCGCGCGAGGGCGACAGCCTGAATTACCGAGTACGGGGCGTTGGCGGGCCCTTCCCGGTCAAGACCGGCGAGCTCTTCCTCGGCAACGCCGGCACGGCCTTCCGCCCGCTCACCGCAGCGCTCGCGCTGTCGGGCGGCGAGTACCGGCTGGCGGGCGTGCCACGCATGCATGAGCGCCCGATCGGCGATCTGGTCGATGCGCTGCGCCAGCTCGGCGCCGACATCACGTGCACGGCCAACGAGGGTTATCCACCGCTGCAGCTCAAGCCGGCGACGATCCGTCCGGGCGGCGTGGTCCGCGTGCGTGGTGACGTCTCCAGCCAGTTCCTCACCGCGCTGCTGATGGCACTGCCGCTGACCGGGGTGCAGACCACGGTCGAGGTGGTGGGCGAACTGATCTCCAAGCCCTACATCCGCATCACCCTCGAGCTCATGGCACGCTTTGGCGTGCAGGTCGAGCAGCAGGGCTGGGAACGCTTCGTCGTGCCCGGTGGTGTGCGCTACCGCAGCCCGGGCACGGTGTTCGTCGAGGGTGACGCCTCGTCGGCGTCGTATTTCCTCGCCGCCGGTGCGATCGGTGGCGGACCTGTGCGGGTGGAGGGCGTGGGCCGGACCAGCATTCAGGGCGACGTGCGCTTCGCCGAGGCGCTCGAGCAGCTCGGTGCCCGCATCACCCTGGGCGACAACTGGATCGAGGCCGTAGCTCCCGCCGGCGGTGTGCTGAAGGCTTTCGATCTCGATCTCAACCACATCCCCGATGCGGCGATGACGCTCGCGGTGGCCGCGCTGTTTGCCGACGGCCCGTGTCGGCTGCGCAACATCGCGAGCTGGCGGGTCAAGGAGACCGACCGCATCGCGGCGATGGCGACCGAGCTGCGCAAGCTTGGTGCCACGGTGGAGGAGGGCGTCGACTATCTGGTCGTGACCCGTCCCTCGCGCCTGCGTCCGGCGGCGATCGAGACCTATGACGACC
>JANJTU010000337.1 GCA_024710965.1 Thauera sp.
GTGCACGAGGCCGCGCGCACCGCCGGGCTGGGCGCCGAAATCGCCGCCAACCTCGCCGAGGAGGGCTTGTATTCGCTGCTCGCGCCGGTGCAGCGTGTCACCGGCTACGACACCGTGATGCCGCTGGCACGGCTCGAGTACCAGTACCTGCCGAGTGTGGAGCGCATCGTCGCGGCGGCCAGAAAGACGCTGGAGGGAGCATGAAGATCTTCAAACTGCCCGACCTGGGCGAAGGCCTGCAGGAGGCCGAAATCGTCGAATGGCACGTCAAGGCCGGCGACGAGATCGCCGCCGACCAGCCGCTGGTATCGGTCGAGACCGCGAAGGCGATCGTCGACATCCCCTCGCCCCAGTCCGGCCGCATCGCCAAGCTCTACTGCGAGGCAGGCCAGATCGTGCACGTCGGCGCGCCGCTCGCCGGCTTCGAGGGCGGCGCCGAGGAAGCCGACACCGGCACCGTGGTCGGCGAAATGCAGGTCGGCGAGGAAGTCCGCGCCGAAGCGCCGGCCGCGCTCAGCCACGGCGCCGCGGCGATCCGCGCCACGCCGGCGGTGCGCGCGCTCGCGCGCCGGCTCAACGTCGAGCTCGAGATGGTCACGCCGTCGGGCGCCGACGGCGTCATCACCAGCGCCGACGTGCAGCGCGTGGCGAAGATCCTCGCCGACGTCGGCCCGCCCGAGATCCTGCGCGGCGTGCGCCGGGCGATGGCGCAGAACATGACGCTGGCGCAGAACGAGGTCGCCGCCGCGACCGTCATCGACGATGCCGACATCCACGCCTGGGCGGCGGAGGCCGACATCACGATCCGCCTCGTGCGCGCGCTCGTCGCCGGCTGCCACGCCGAGCCCGCGCTCAACGCCTGGTACGAGAGCCACACGATGGGCCGCCGCCTGGTGCGCAAGATCGATGTCGGCATCGCCATCGACCTGCCCGAGGGGCTGTTCGTGCCGGTGCTGCGCGACGTCGCCAAGCGCGACGCCGCCGACCTGCGCCGCGGGCTGGACCGCATGCGCGCCGACCTCCTCGCGCGCCGCGTGCCGCCCGAGGAGCTGCGCGGCAACACGATCACGCTGTCGAACTTCGGCATGATCGGCGGCAAGTACGCGGCGCCGATCGTCGTGCCACCCACCGTCGCCATCCTCGGCGCCGGCCGGGTGCACGACCAGGTGCTCGCGGTCGACGGCAAGCCGGCGGTGCGCCGCGTGCTGCCGCTGAGCCTGACCTTCGACCACCGCGTGGTCACCGGCGGCGAGGCCGCACGCTTCCTCGCCGCGGTGATCGCGGACCTGCAACTGGCGGACTAGCGCCAACCTTTGACGACCGAGACCCGCTGCGGACTTGTCCGAGTCCGCGGCGGGCGGAGCATTGTTCCGTCATGGCGATGGCAGCGACTTGACGGCGGGCCATATGTGAACCATCACACATAGGAGACTGGCTTCGCCTCGTGCGCCCTGCACCCGCCCCCTGCAAGCGGGGGCGGGTGGTCCCCCCGCAATGTGAGGAGATCGGAATGAGCGCCTCATCGACGCCCAGCGCCGGGCAGAACCGCATTCTGGCGGCTCTTCCAGCGGCGGACCACGCCCGCCTGGCGGACGATCTCGAGCTCGTCACCCTGCCGCTGGGCCACATCCTCTATCAGCCGGGCGACGCGCTCGGCTTCGTGTACTTTCCGACCTCCTGCATCGTGTCGCTGGTGTTCACCACCGAGGACGGCTCTTCGGCCGAACTGGCCATGACCGGCAGCGACGGCCTGGTCGGCATTCCGCTGGTGCTGGGCGGCAAGGCGACGACGCACAGGGCGGTCGTCCAGAGCGCGGGCACGGCCTACCGCGTGCGCGCCGAGGTGATGGCCTGGGAGCTCGACCAGCACGGCAACCTGCTGCGCCTGTGCCTGTGCTACACCCAGGCGCTGATGACGCAGATGGCGCAAAGCGTGGTCTGCAACCGACATCACACGGTGGACCAGCAGCTCTGTCGCTGGCTGCTGCTCAGCCTCGACCAGCTGCCGGGCAACCAGCTCGACATGACGCAGGAACTGATCGCCAACATGCTCGGCGTGCGCCGCGAGGCGGTGACCGAAGCCGCAGGCAAACTGCAGGCGGCCGGCCTGCTCCACTATCGCCGTGGACACATCACGGTGACCGACCGCGCCGGCCTCGAGGCCCGCGTCTGCGAATGCTACCGCGTCGTCCGGACCGAGTACGAGCGCCTCTATCACCTGGCCCCGGTGAGCCTGCGCCGGGACCGGGCGCGGCCCAACCCGGCCACCCTGCGCAAGCGCGCCGAAGCCCGCCTGCAGCAGGCCCGCCCGGCCCTGCCGGATGCGCAATGGGAAAGCACGCGCCTGCTGCACGAGTTGCAGGTTCATCAGATCGAACTCGAGATGAACAACGAGGAGTTGCGCCACGCCTACGACGAGGCCGATAGCCTGCGCAGGAAGTACGCCGACATCTACGACTTCGCACCGCTTGCCTATTTCACGGTGGATGCGCAGGGCGTCATCGTCCAGTTCAATCTTGCCGGAGCGATCCTGCTCGGCATCCAGCGCTCGCAGACGCGGCCGTATCGCTTCGCCGCCTTCATCGAACCACCGTGCCTGCCCGCGTTCAACCGCTTTCACGAAGCGGTGCTGCAGGGCAAGAGCCGCGAAAGCTGCGAGCTGCGTCTGACGGCGACCAGCCAGCGTGCGGCGAAGACGGTCAGGATCGAGGCGGTGGCGGACGAAAGCGGCCAGGAGTGCCGCATGGTGGTGATTGACACCCGCACGGAAAAACGCGACAAGCAGGCACCGCCCCAACAGGCTGCCGCCTGCCACCACCAGGTATTCACCGACCATGCCGCACAAGCCGCTCCGCAAGCGACCGCCCTCCCCGCCCCCACCCGCCGCCGCGGAAGCTGAGGCCGCCGCCGCGCACACGCCCTTTCCGATCGTCGGCATCGGCGCCTCGGCCGGCGGGCTCGAGGCCCTGGAACTCGTCCTGGGGCACATACCGCCGGCCTGCGGGCTGGCCTTCGTCGTCATCCAGCACCTGGACCCGGGCTACAAGGGCATCATGGTCGAGCTGCTCCAGCGTGCTACGCCGATGCCCGTCGTCCAGATCGCGGACGGGATGAAGGTCGAGCCGGACCACGTCTACGTGATTCCGCCCAACCGCGATGTGTCCGTCCTGCACGGGGTGCTGTATCTGCTCGAGCCAGCCGCGCCGCGCGGCCTGCGCCTGCCGATCGACTACTTCTTCCGCGCCCTGGCCGACGACCAGCAGGACCGCAGCATCGGCGTCATCCTCTCGGGCATGGGCTCGGACGGCACCCTGGGCCTGCGCGCGATCAAGGAGAAGGCGGGCGCGGTGTTCGTCCAGACCCCGGCCTCGGCCAAGTTCGACGGCATGCCCCGCAGCGCGATCGAGGCCGGTCTGGCCGACGTGGTGGCCCCGGCCGAGGAACTGCCGGGCAAGATCATCGCCTATCTCCAGCACCTCCCGGCGCCGCCCCCCGCGCCCGACCCGATGCAGACGGACACCGACCCGAGCGGGCTGGACAAGGTCCTGCTGCTGCTGCGCGCGCACACCGGCCATGACTTCTCGCTGTACAAGAAGAGCACGCTGTACCGCCGCATCGAGCGCCGCATGGGCCTGCACCAGCTGCCCCGGATCGCGGACTATGTCCGCTACCTGCGCGAGAATCCGCACGAAACCGAGCTGCTGTTCAAGGAACTGCTCATCGGTGTCACCCGCTTCTTCCGCGACCCGGCGGTATGGGAGCAGTTGCAGGCGGAGGTCATCCCGGCGCTGCTCGCCGCCCACCCCAACGGCGGCACCCTGCGGGCGTGGACGCCGGGCTGTTCGACCGGCGAGGAAGCCTACTCGCTCGCCATCGTCTTCCGCGAGGCGCTGCGGCAGCTCAACCCGGCGGCCCACTACGCCTTGCAGATCTTCGCCACCGACCTCGACCACGACGCCATCGACAAGGCGCGCATGGGCGTCTACCCGGCCAACATCGCCGCGGACGTCGCCGAGGAGCGCCTGCGCCGCTTCTTCGT
>JANJTU010000006.1 GCA_024710965.1 Thauera sp.
AGGCCGATCGTGGCGCGCAGCTCGTCGCATTTCGGGTTCGGCATGCCGTCGTCGAGGTACACCGGGAACTCGCGGCACGGCGTCGGGCGGTTGTCGTAGATCGTGCAGGCGACCTCTTCGCCCACCGTGCCCGACAGGGCCGAACAGCGCCGCGGCAGCTGATTGCTGCCCTTCATGCAGCGCAGCGTGTGGGTGAGCTTTTCCGTCATCTGCGCCGGCACGAAGCCGCCGGGCGCGTCGTCGGCCTCGGCCCAGTAGAACGAGATGCGGAAGTGGGTACAGCAGATGCCACAGCTGATGCAGGGGTTGAAGCCTTCCATGGTCGGTCCGGTCGTCGATCGCGCAAAGGGCCCGGGGGCACTCCGCCGGGATTGACCGGATCGGCGGCACGCCCGGCCGCGACCGCCGGCGGGGCGCGACGACGCCATGACCGAAGGCGTTGCAGTCGCGGCCCGCAGTGGCCGGAAGTGAGGCGCGCCGATCGACTCGGCGCGCGGATTCTAGCGCCTGCAACAAGGCGCGCAAGCCCCCGTAAAACCCTTTTCTTTCAACACTCTGCGAGAAACATTTCGACCAATGCAGCGCCGGCTACAGCGCCGCCAGACCGTGCCTCGCGCGAGCGCGATTGCAGGCATCGTCGCCGATGCCGAGCGCCGCGTAGGGCGCGAAATCCCGGCACGGCGACGGCCGCGCCGCATACAGCGTGCAGCGCACCGCCGCGCCGATCTCGCCTTCGAGCGCAATGCAGCGCGGTGGCGCGGCGTCGGTGCCGCGCATGCGCACCAGCGTCGCGGTGAGCGGCACCGTCAGCGCGTCGGGCACCCCCCCGGCGGCGGCGCTTTCGAGTTCCGAACGGTGGAAGTCGACCCGAAACGCCGCGCAGCAGGCGCCGCAGCGGGTGCAGTGATCCTCACGCATCATTGCCGTTGCCGTTGCCTTCGTCGTTGCCCTCGCCGTTGGCACCGCAGCACTTCTTGTACTTCTTGCCGCTGCCGCAGGGGCAGGGGTCGTTGCGGCCGGGGCCGGCGGCGGCCGGCGTGCGCGGCGCATCGGCCGCGAGCGGCTGCGGCGCCGCAAGACCGACCTCGCGCCAGTGGGCGAAGATGTCGTTGACCGCCTCGCCCACCGCGCCGAGCCAGCCCAGACGGGTTTCGTCGTCGGCCGCGTCGGCGCCCTCCTCGGCCCAGGGCGCCAGCACCTCGTCCAGCGTCTCGCGCACGGCTTCGACCGCCTCGGCGTCGAGCCCCTCTTCCCAGTTCGCCGGCCACAGGTCCAGACCCTGGGCGAAGCCGTCGATCCACTCCTCGCCCAGCTTCAGCGTGTCGCCTTCGGCGATGGCGAAGCAGAAGGGCTCCCAGCACGCCTCTTCCTCCTCCTCCAGCCCCAGCGTGGTCGCCATCTCGTTGTGGTAGGCCTTCACCAGCCGGATCGCGCGTTGCAGACCGCTGCCCGAACCGAAGCTGGCCTCTTCGCCGTGCGCCGACCACACCGCCGGCAGCCAGCGCTCCGCCGCGATCGGGCGCGGCGACAGGAGCACGCCGGCGAGAAAGCCGTCGAGCATCTCCAGGTCCATGCAGTCCTCGGGCACGACGTCGGAGGTCAGGATCTCCTCGAGCGCCTCGAAATCCTCGTCGCTCATGAGGTAGGGGTTGTCATGGGAGGAGGCGTTGTCTGTCATGTCGAATCTCCGAAAAATGGCTGCAAGGTTGGCCGAAGCGCCCCCGCCGGGCAAGTTAAATTTGATCGCCGGCGACGGCGCGCGCGGCGCCGTCCGCGGCATCGAGATCGACCCTCAGGCGGTACAGCGGCTGGCCGGAGTCGCGGTACTTGCGCTCGAAGGGGCTGAGCGGGGTGGCCGCCTCGAACGCGCCCCACGCCACCTCCCGCCCGAGCACGATCCCGAGCGCCGCGGCCAGCTCCTGAATATAGACCTGCCAGTTGCTGCGGCATTCCAGCACACCGCCAAGGCGCGGGATGAAGGGGAACACCGGGTGCGCGTGCCAGCGCCGGGCGAGGTGGCCGATCTTGGGCCAGGGGTTCGGATAGAGGATGTAGTGCCGCGCCAGGCGCAGCCCGGCCTCGTCGAGCAGGCGCCAGTAATCGACCAGGTCTGCGCGCACGAACACCATGTTGCGTGGCAGCAGGGCTTCCGGGTAGGGCTTGCGCCGCTCCAGCCGGTCCTGCGACTGGTCGACGCCGATCACCCAGTGCTCCGGGTGGGCGCGGGCGAGCTGGATCGTGCTGTGGCCGACGCCGCAGCCGGCGTCGAGAAGCAGCGGCGCGCGCCCATCCCAGCCCGCCAGGCTGGCATCGAAGGCGGCGCGGTTGTAGTCGGCGAACGGCTTGCGGAAGGGCTCGGCGAGATGCTTCGCGACCACGCGCGCCAGGTTGTCGTGCACGCCCGGCTGGGCGCTTTGCGGAATGCGGGAGTTGGCGTAGCTCATGACGGTCCGGTGAAGCGAAGGCGGGGTTCCGAAGAGTGGGCGTGAAAATGGCGTGGCCGCGGCCTGAGGGCAAACCCGCTCAAGCCGCGTGCAGCAGGGTCGGCAGCGGCGCGTCCACCGTGTTCCCGGCCCCGCTCGGCGCCGGCGCGGCGGTGGCCGCCGGCGGCACCCCATGGGCGCACAGCACCGCCTCGACCTCGGCCATCGTGCGCAGGCCGCGGATGGCGGCGAACAGCGACTGCGCCTGCGGATAGCTGCGTGCGAGCAGGTGCAGCCACTGCTTGATCCGCCCCGGCGCGTGGCGCGCTTCCACCTTGAGCCGGAGCCGGTCGCGGAATCCCGCCAGCAGCGGCAGCAGCGCGGCCCATTCCAGCGCGCGCTCGGCGGCGCCGGGCTGCTCCACGCGGCCGGCGCGGATGCGCTGGGCGAGGAAGGGATCGGCCACCGCGCCGCGTCCGAGCATCACGTCGGCCACGCCCGACACCGTTCGGCAGCGCTGCCAGTCGGCCACGGTCCACACTTCGCCGTTGGCCACCACCGGGACGTCGACCGCGTCTGCGATGCGGGCCACCCATTCCCAGTGCGCCGGCGGCCGGTAACCGTCGGCCTTGGTCCGTGCATGCACGACCAGGGCGCCGGCGCCGCCCGCCGCGAGCGCCGCGGCGCACTCGAGGGCGCGGCCGGTGTCGGTGACGCCGAGCCGCATCTTGGCCGTGAGCGGAACCTCCGCCGGCAGGGCACGCCGCACTGCGTGCGCGATGCGGTGCAGCAACTCGGGTTCGTCGAGCAGCACGGCGCCGCCGCGATGCCGGTTCACCGTCGGCGCCGGGCAGCCGAAATTGAGGTCCACGCCGGCCGGTTGCAGCCGCGCCAGGCGCGCGACGTTGTCGGCCATGCACGCGGGGTCGGAGCCGAGCAGTTGCACCCGCACCGGCGTGCCGTCCGCGGTGCGGCTGGCGCGATCGAGCTCGGGCGCGATGCGGCGGAAGAAGCGCTCCGGCAGCAGCGTCCCGGACACGCGCGCGAACTCGGTGACGACGTAGTCGTAGCCGCCCGAGGCCGTCAGCGCGGCCCGCAGCACATCATCCAGCAGGCCTTCCATCGGCGCGAGCAGCAAACGCATGCGGTCCTCCCCTTGCCCTGCCCACCGGCGGCAGGACACAAAAGCGCGCCATTGTAGTGCAGCCCGAGGTGGTTTTCGCTTGCCTTGGCCGGCCGCCTCGCGGATAATTCCGGCCTTTACAAATCAGGGCGGTCACACTCGCCGCCCGCGCGAATCAGGAAGCCATCATGAAAGCGGACATCCATCCGAAGTACAACGAAGTGAACGTGACCTGCTCCTGCGGCAACACCTTCACCACCCGCTCCACCATCGCCAAGCAGGCGCTGCACGTCGAAGTGTGCGCTGCCTGCCACCCGTTCTACACCGGCAAGCAGAAGATCGTCGACACCGCCGGCCGCGTCGAGCGCTTCCGCCAGAAGTACGGCAACGTGCAGCGCGCGAGCTGATCGCGCCCGCGCCTGCTTCCGGTCGTACGAAAAAGGCAGCCGCGGCTGCCTTTTTTCATGTCCCCACGCATCCGCATTTCCACTTCGACCCACGCCCGCCCCGCCGCCATCCCTTAGCCCGCCACGGCCGGCGCCACGGCGCCGCCTCCGGCCAGCCGTCGCTGCGCCTGTCGTGGCCTTTGCGAGCCCCGGCCCGCCGCCCCACAATGCGCGCATGATTCGCGATCCCAACTCCATCCCCCTGCTGCAGCGCCGGATCTACGGCACCGCCGGCCTCGGCCTGCTGGTGGCGCTGTATCTGCTCGTCGGCCTCACCGGGCACGACCCGTGGCGCGGCGACGACGCACGCTACTTCGGCCCGGTGCTGAGCATGCTGCGCGGCGAGGGCTGGCTGTTCCCGCACCTGGCCGGAGAGGCGCTGCCCGACTTTCCGCCGCTGTACTTCTGGACGGCCTCCGCCTTTGCCTGGCTGGGCAGCGGCCTGCTCGCGCCGCACGACGGCGCGCGCCTGGCGAGCAGCCTGTTCGTCGCGATCGCGATCTACTTCACCGCACGCGCAGCGGAATCGCTCCATGGTCGCCCGACGCGCACCCCGGCCGCACTACTCGCGCTCGGCGCCCTCGGCCTGGTACTGCATTCGCACGAGACCCAGCCCTTGATCGCCCTGCTGGCAATGCTTGCGCTGACGCTGCGCGGCCTGGCCGAAGTGCCGCAGCAGCCGCTCGCGGGCAGCCTCAAGGCGGGCCTCGGCAGCGGGCTCGCCTTTCTTGGCGGGGGGGTGAGCGGCCTGCTGCTGACGGCGCCGCTGTTGCCGCTGGTGATGACGCTCGGCGCCGATTGCCGCACTCCGCGCGCCAGCGGCGCCCTGCTCCTCGGGCTGTGCCTGGCGCTCACGCTGTCTGCCGCCTGGCCGCTGGCGGTGCACCTGATGCAGCCCGAACTGTTCACCCTCTGGCTGCGGGCGGAATGGGCGCGCCTGAATGGCCCCCTGCTCGACGCCGGCGGGCTGACGCGCCTGGCCGAGCTGCTCGGCTGGTTCACCTGGCCGCTGTGGCCTATCGCGCTGTGGGGGCTCTGGCGCGGCCGGCGCGAACTCACCGCGCTGCGCTGGCTGCTGCCCCTGCTGAGCGCCCTCCTCGTCATCGGCTGGCTGATCGTGCAGGGCGACCTGTCGCAGGCCAACGTCCTGCCGCTGATCCCAGCCGTCGCCCTGCTCGCCGCGGGCGGCGTGCCGAGCCTGCGCCGCGGCGCGGCGAACGCTTTCGACTGGTTCGCGCTGATGAGCCTGGCCCTGTTCGGCGTGCTGGTGTGGCTGGCGTGGACGGCCCAGGCCGCAGGCTGGCCGCCCGGCCTGGCACGCCACGTCGCCCGCACCGCGCCCGACTTCGTGCTGCCCGACAGCGACTTCCGCCTCGCAGCCGGGGTCGCGATCAGCGCGCTGTGGATCCTGCTCGTGTGGCGCCTGCCGCGCTCGGCCTCGCGCGCGCCGGCGAACTGGGCGATCGGCCTGACGATGCTGTGGTGCCTGGCGGTGATCCTGCTGATGCCCTGGTTCGACCACGGCCGCAGCTACCGCCCGGTGGCGAAGTCGCTCGAGATCGCAGTCGCCGGCGAGCGCCTCGAGCACCCGGACGCCTGCGTCGCGACCACCGGCCTGTCCGAGGCGGTGCGCAGTTCGCTCGACTATTTCGCCGGCATCCGCGCCGTGCGCATCAGCGGCGACGCCACGCCCTGCACCCTGCTGCTGGTCCACGAAGAGCGCCGGCAGGTGCTGCCCGAGCTCGCGCCGGGCTGGGAAACGATATGGGAATTCAGCCGTGGCGGCGGCAAGCGGCTCGAAACCTTCCGCCTGCTGCGCCGCGAAGGCGAGCGAACGCGCAACTGAGGGGAGCGCGCCGCACGGGCAGGTCGGGCCTACTCCAGGCGCAGGAAGTGATCGCGGTAGTGGCGCAGCTCGCCGATCGATTCATGGATGTCGGCAAGCGCGGTGTGCGACCCCGTCTTCTGCACACCCTTGTAGACTTCAGGCCGCCAGCGTTTGGCGAGCTCCTTCAGCGTGGACACGTCGAGATTGCGGTAGTGGAACCAGGCCTCGAAGGCCGGCATCCAGCGCGCAAGGAAGCGCCTGTCCTGGCACACCGAGTTGCCGCACATCGGCGAAGTGCGCGCCGGCACCCACTGCTGCAGGAAGGCGAGCATCTGCGCCTCGGCTTCCGCCTCGGACACCGTGGACGCCTTGACGCGGTCGATCAGGCCCGACTTGCCGTGCGTGTTCTTGTTCCAGTCGTCCATCGCGTCGAGCACGCTGTCCGGCTGATGCACGGTGATCACCGGCGCCTCGGCGATGGTCTCGAGCTTCTCGTTGGTGAGCACGACCGCGATCTCGATGATGCGATCGCGATCGGGTTCGAGCCCGGTCATCTCCATGTCCAGCCATATCAGGGTGTTCTGGTCCTGTGCCATAATCCGCGAGCCTTCCTGACGCATTGATGCGAAACATTCGAGGGCGCGATTGTGTCACAGATCGTGCCCGCTGTTCGGCGCCCCCGCCCCGCCAGCCCAGCCCTCGCCGCCTGCCGCCTCAGGCCCACGTTCATCGCCCCGCCGCCCGCATGCCCCACGACACGGTCCAGCCCCTCTCCGCCGCCTTCACCGCGCTCTTCGTCACCCTGCTGTTCGCCGGCCTGGTCGTCAAGACGGCGCTGATGCGTCGCCAGATCCGCCACGTCCAGGCCCGCCGCGACGTCGTGCCGGCGGCGTTCGCCGCCTCGATTCCGCTCGGCTCGCACCAGCGCGCCGCCGACTACACCGCGGCGCGCATGCGGCTGGCGATGTCGGAGACCGCAGTGGGCGCACTGTTCGTGCTGGCGCTGACGCTCGGCGGCGGCCTGCAGGCGGTGCACGACGCCTGGGCAGCCATCTTCGAGCCCGGCAGCCTGGCCCACGGCATCGCCCTGCTCGCCGCACTTGGCGTGCTCGGCTGGCTCATCGACCTGCCCTTCGTGCTGGTGCGCACCTTCGTCATCGAGAAGCGCTTCGGCTTCAACCGCATGACGCCCGCGCTGTTTGCCGCCGACGCGGCGCGCCAGGCCGCGCTCGCCGCCGTGCTCGGGCTGCCGCTGCTGGCGCTGCTGCTGTGGCTGACGACGGCGATGGGCGCGCTCTGGTGGCTGTGGGTGTGGGCCTTCTGGCTCGGCTTCAACCTGCTCGTGATGCTGGTGTGGCCCACCTTCATCGCGCCGCTGTTCAACAAGTTCACCCCGCTCGCCGACGCCGTGCTGAAGGAACGCGTAGAGGCCTTGCTGGCGCGTTGCGGCTTCCAGTCGAAGGGCCTGTTCGTCATGGACGGCTCACGCCGCTCGGCGCACGGCAACGCCTACTTCACCGGTTTCGGCGCCTCGAAACGCATCGTCTTCTTCGACACCTTGCTCGACAAGCTCAACGCGGACGAGGTCGAAGCCGTGCTCGCGCACGAACTGGGCCACTTCCGCCACCGCCACATCTTCAAGCGCCTCGCCGTCCTGGCGCCGGCGAGCCTGGCGCTGCTCGCGCTGCTGGGCTGGCTGGTGGAGCAGCCCTGGTTCTTCGCCGGCCTCGGCAGCGACGCAACCGACATGGCGACGGCGCTGGCGCTGTTCTCGCTCGCCCTGCCCGCCTTCACCTTCCCGTTCGCGCCGCTGGCCAGCCACTGGTCGCGGGTGCACGAGTACGAGGCCGACGCCTATGCCGCGAAGCAGACGCGTGCCGCCAACCTGGTCACGGCGCTGGTCAAGCTCTACCGCGACAACGCCTCGACGCTGACGCCCGACCCGCTCTATTCGCGCTTCTTCGACTCCCACCCGCCGGCGGCGCTGCGGATTGCGCGCCTGCAGGCCCTGCAGCCCTGAGCCCACATCGACGAGGAGCCGATCATGACGACGCCCGGCATCGCCCGCCTGCTTGCACTCGCCGCGCTGGCGGCGGCGGCCTCGTCGGCGAGCGCCGACCCCTTCCCCGGCGCCGACCTGGTGGCGGCGAAGAAGCTGCATGCCGAACTCTGCGTCGAATGCCATGCCCGCCACTTCGGCGGCGAGGACGGCTCCGCCATCTACACCCGCCCCGACCGCCGCATCACGACCCCCAGCGCCCTCGCGCAGCAGATCACCACCTGCACGTCGATGCTCAGGCTCGCGCTCTTCCCCGAGGACGAGCTCAATCTCGCCGGCTATCTCAACAAGCATTACTACCATTTCAAGTGAACACGTGAGGCAGTTGATCCGGCCCGGAAGCAAGGCAAGCAAGGAAGGCAGGCGGCTCGACGGCGTCATCGTCGCCGCCTTTGGCCGCCACTATGAAGTCGACACGGCCACGGGCCGCCTGCAGTGCTACCCGCGCGGCAAGAAGAGCAGCTTCGCCTGCGGCGACCAGGTCGAGATCGTCCCCGGCGGCGACGGCCAGGGCGTCATCGAGCATCTCCACCCGCGACGCAACCTGCTGTGGCGCTCGGACGCCTTCCGCGAGAAGCTGATCGCCGCCAACCTGAGCCACGTCGCCATCGTCGTCGCCACCGAACCGGGCTTCTCCGACCTGCTCGTGTCGCGCTGCATCGCCGCCGCCGAAAGCCAGGAGATCACACCGCTGATCGTGCTCAACAAGGCCGATCTCGCCGACCGCCTCGAAGGCGCGCGGCGCCAGCTCGCGCCGTTCCGCGCACTCGGCTACGAGGTCATCGAGACTTCCGCACTCGATAGCGCGGACACGCTGCGCAAGCGCCTGGCCGGGCTGCGCGCGATCCTCGTCGGCCAATCGGGGATGGGCAAGTCGACCCTCACCAACGCCCTCATCCCCGAGGCCAACGCCGCCACGCGCGAGATTTCCGCGGCACTGGATTCGGGCAAGCACACCACCACCTTCGCCCGCCTCTATCCGCTCGACGTCGGCCAGCCGGTCGATGGCGGCTGGCTGATCGACAGCCCGGGCCTGCAGGTGTTCGGCCTCGCCCACCTGTCGGCCGACGAACTCGCGGAATGCTTCGTCGAATTCCGTCCCCACCTCGGCCAGTGCCGCTTCCGCGACTGTCGCCACGAGGCCGAACCGGGCTGTGCGCTGCTCGCGGCGCTGCGGGCAGGCGCGATCCATCCGCGTCGCTTCGAACACTACCGCACGATCCGGCAGGAAATCGCCGAGGCGCGGCGCCTGAATCCGGGCTGGTAAGCCGGCCCCGCGCGGGGGCGAGCACTCGCATCCCGGCCCCGGCCCGCCTTGCGGCGCGCACGCGCGTGCTCGCGGCCGGCCCGCGCAGGGCGGCGCTCAGCGCTCGTCGCCGCGGAAGGCGACCAGCGCCGGCGAGGCGAAGTCGCGCCGGTACAGCACGGCGACGATCACCGTCGTCAGGCCGATGAAGAGCCAGGGCTGGATGAACCAGGCCACCGCCGCCAGGCCGAAATAGTAGGCGCGGATGCCGCGGTTGAACTCGTCGCCGGCGAGCGAATTCACCGTGCCGATGCGCTGCGCCTCGGCATCGCGCTCGGCGCAGGCCTTCAGCACCGGGCTGGCGCCGATCATGATCGACAACAGGTTGAACTGGCGCAGCGACCAGGTGAACTTGAAGTAGGCGAAGACGAAGCTGCCGAGCAGCAGCAGCAGCTTCAGCTCCCACACTGCGCGCGAGGTCGCACGCGCGAACGGGAGGTCGGCGGTGAGACTGATCACCTGGTCCAGCGTACCGAGCACGGCGAGCAGGCCGGCGATGATGTAGATCGTCGTGTTCGCGTAGAAGGACACGCTCTGCATCAGGTTGCCCACCAGCGCCGCGTCGGTCATGCGCATCTCGCGCCCGAGCATCTGCTTGGCCCAGGCCAGGCGCTGGCGGTCGCTGGCGTCCTGCAGGCCGTCGCGCGCCCAGCGGCTGCGCTCCGAATACCAGCCGTAGCCGACCCAGGCGACGACGAACCACAGCAGGGCCAGCGCATCGGCCAGCCCCAGCGTCTTCAGGAAGGCTTCCACGCGCGGCGCTCCTCAGGCCGCAAGCAGAAAGTCGCGCACGACGTCGATCTGGGCCGGGTCCATCAGCATCGGCGCATGGCCGACACCGGCAAACTCGACCGTCTTCGCGCGCGGCCCGTGCAACGCCATGGCCTCGAACGTGGAGCGCTCGAGCAGGTCCGACTCGGCCCCGCGCAGCGCCAGCGTCGGGCAGCGCAGCTTTTCGTACACCGGCCACAGGTCGATGTCCGCGGTGGCGGGCGCGGCGCGGAAGGCGTCACCCAGGGCGGGGTCATACACCATGGCGAAGCCGCCGCCCGCGCCGCCCTCCCCCTCGCCCCCCACCGGGCGCACGGTGTACTGCGTCAGGTGCCGCCACTGGGCGTCGGTCAGCGGCCCGAACGGGGCGCCCACCTCGCGGATGTAGGCTTCGGCCTGCGCCATCGAGGCGAAGCGCGGCGCGGTGCCGACGTACTGGCCGATGCGGCGCAGCGACACCGCGGTGATCACCGGCCCGACATCGTTCAGCACCAGGCGGCCAATCGGCGCATGCGGCTGGCTCGCGATCAGCATGCCGATGATGCCGCCCATCGAGGTGCCGACCCAGTGCACGTGCTCGACGTCGAGGCGTGCGATCAGCGTGATCATGTCCGAGACGTAGAGCGGAAAACCGTAGTCCGCCTTCACCCCGAGCCAGTCGCTGCGGCCGCGGCCGACGACGTCGGGGCAGATCACGCGGAAGTCGTCCGCCAGCGCGCGGGCGAGGTCGTCGAAGTCGCGTCCGTTGCGCGTCAGGCCGTGGACGCAGACCACCACCCGCGGGTTGTCCGGCCGCCCCCACTCGGCGTAGGCCATGCGGTGCAGGCCATGTGGGCCAAGGCACTGCACGGTGCGTTCGCGCAGCCCGTGCACCGGGCGTTGCGGCGTCGGCGACGGTTCAAACAGGCGGCGCAGCGGAGGCAGGAGGGACATGGCAGGCAGGCGACAGGTCGCATAAGCGGCTAGGGACGCCCGAGTCTAGCATCGTCGCCGCCTCCCGCGCCGGCGCGCGACTCAGCGTCCATGCCAGTAACGGCGATGCGCGCGGCGCCACGGCTGCACCTCCACCCCCGCGCCCGCCGTGGCGCCGAAGCGCAGTCCGATCGCACCGTCGCGGTCGGTGCGCAGGTTGCGCGCCCCCACCGCCGCCCAGCGTGCGCTCACCGCGGCGTGCGGATGGCCGAAGGGATTGCGATGGCCGGCCGAATGGACGACGGCCAGCGGCCGCGTGGCGTCGACGAATGGTGGCGAGGACGAGCTCCGGCTGCCGTGATGCGCGCTCACCACCACCGTGCTCGCCAGCCGGGCGGCCCCAAAACGGCCGAGCACGGCGGCCTCGGCGGCGGCGGTGACGTCGCCGGTGAGCAGCAAGGCGCCGGCCGCCGCCGTCACCTTGAGGACGCAGGAGCGGTCGTTGCCGTGCCTGCCGGACGCACGCGCGCCGTCCGCGGCAGCCGGGTGCAGCAGCTCGAAGCGCACGCCGTCCCACTCCCACTGCTCACCGGCGCGGCACGGCCGCACGTCGGCTGCGGCTGCCGGCCCCTGCGCCCAGCGCGGCGCCGCGTGCGCCTCGCCGACCAGCACGGCCGCCACCGGCAGCGCCTCGAGCACGCTGCGCGCACCGCCGACGTGGTCGCTGTCCTCGTGCGACAGCAGCATCGCATCCAGTCGTCGCACGCCGCGCGCCTGCAGGTAGGGCACGACCACGCGGCTGCCGGCATCCGCCGCCCCGCCGTAGGGCGGCCCCGCATCGAACAGCAGGTCGCGCGTCGCCGTCTGCACATGCACCGCCAGCCCCTGCCCTACGTCGAGCACGGTAGCGGCGAAGGCGCCCTGCAGCGGCCGCGGCGGCTGCCAGGCCAGCAGCGCGGCCAGCACCGCCACGCCCGCGAGCTTGGCGGGCGTGGCGCGCGGCAGCAGCAGCACGGCGCTCGCCACGCTCGCCGCCAGCACCAGCCAGGCCGGCGGCGCGGCCTGCTGCCACTGTGCGCCGTCGAGCCGCGCAAGCCCCTCGAGCACGTGCATCATCGGCGTCGCCGCCGCGTGCGCGGCCAGCAACAGCTCCTCGAACGGCAGCGGCACCGCGAGCAAGACCAGCGGCGTGATGACGAAGCTCACGAGCGGAATCGCCACCGCATTCGCTAGCGGCGACAGCAGCGGAAAGGACTGGAACAGCAGCAGCAGGGCCGGCACCATCGCGAGCGTGATCGCAAGCTGGATGCGCACCGCGCCACGCCAGCCGCCGCGGCCCGCCGCACGCCCGCCGAGCACGAAGAGGATCACTGCGACCGCACCGAACGACAGCCAGAAACCCGCCGCCAGCACCGCCCATGGATCGAAGACCAGTACCGCGAGCAAGGCCAGCGCGAGGATGCGCGAGGGCGCAAGCGCCCGCCCACCGATCAGCGCCGCCGCCGCGACCGCGAGCATGATCGCCGCCCGCTGCACCGGGATGCCCATCCCCGCCAGCAGCGCATAGGCCACGCCCGCCCCAAGCGCGGCCAGCGCAGCCGCCTTGTGCGCGGGCCAGCGCAGCGCGCATGCCGGCACCCGCCGCCAGCCCCAGCCGACCATGCCGCCGGCGAGCATGGCAAGCAGCGAGACATGCAAGCCGGAGATCGACACCAGGTGCGCCACCCCGGTCCGGCGGAAGACCTCCCACTGCTCCGGCGGAATCGCCCGCTGCTCCCCGACCGCCAGCGCAGCCAGTATGCCGGCATAAGGCGCATCACCCAGCGCCGCGCCGAAGCGGTCGCGCACCTCGCCGCGCCAGCGATGCACCTGGTGCATCAATCCCTGCGGCGGTGTCGCCAGCAGGGTCGCCTCGCCGCGCACGTAGCCGGTGGCGCGGACGCCGCGCTGCAGCAGCCAGGCCTCATAGTCGAAACCGCCGGCGTTGGCGAGGCCGTGCGGGCGCCGGAGGCGGACGCGGAAGCGCCAGAGCTCGCCGGCGCGCACCGATGGCGGCGAGCCGGCCTGCGCGCGCTCCGCGTACCAGGACAGCAGCACGCACGCCGGCACACCGGGCGAGCCCGGTTCGGGCTCGAACACGAAGCGCACGCCGTCGCCGAGCGGCTGCGGCAGCTCGGCCACGCGGCCGACGACTTCCAGGTCCACGCCTTCCGCCGCCACATCGAGCGCATCGGCCAGCCGCCACTCCGCCCGCAGCGCCGCCCAGCCCATGCCTGCGGCGACTGCGGCGATGGCGATCAGGCCCGCGCCGCCGAGGCGGCCCGCCCCGCCACCACTTCGCCACAGGCGCGGAAACACGACCGCCACCGTCGCGGTCAACGTCAGCAGCGCCGCGGCGAGCGCGCGCGGGCCGGTCAGCTCCGCCTGCAACTGGAGCAGGCAGACACCAGCGCAGAAGGCAACGGCAATGATCCGCATGACACCGAATGATGCCTTTGGCATTGCCTGCACGGCAAGCCGGGGCCACCCGAGGCAGCCCGCGCCGACGTCACGGATCGAAACAAGTCCGCGGCGCTGCCAGCGGCGGGCGGGCTGCTACACTGCGCCGCGCAATCGACCATGCGCAAACGACTCAAACGCCTGCTGCCCGATCACGACGCCGTCCGCGACAACCGCTGGCTGCGTCCCTTCGCGTCCACGCTGCTGCACCCGCGGCTGTGGCACCTGAACCGCCATTCGGCGGCCGGCGCCGTGGCGATCGGGCTGTTCTGCGGCCTGATCCCCGGCCCGCTGCAGATGCTCGGCGCCGCCGTCGGCTGCGTGCTGCTGCGGGTCAACCTGCCGCTGGCGCTGATCACCACCCTGTACACCAACCCGCTGACCATCGTGCCGCTCTACTTCGCCGCCTTCGGCCTTGGCAATCTGGCGCTGGGCAACGGCGGCGATGGCTTCACCGCCCCGCCCGAACTGGTCGGCATGGATCTGGCCGGCTGGGTCGCGGCGCTGATCGGCTGGATGTCCGGCCTCGGCAAGCCGCTCGCGCTCGGCCTCGTCATGCTCTCGGCCAGCCTGTCGGCGACGGGCTACCTCGTCGTCAAGGGGGTCTGGCGCTTCTGGCTGATCCGCCAGTGGCGCGGCCGGCAAGGGCGCGCACAACGAAAAGGCGGGCCCGCGGGCCCGCCCTGAAGGCCGTGGCCGGCTCGCTCAGACGCTGAAGCGGCCCACCTGCAGGCGGAGGTTCGCCGCAAGTCGCTCGAGCGTGTCCGCGGTGCTCGCGGTCTGATGCACCGCGACGCTGTTCTCGCCCGCCATGCTGGCGATGCGTTCGATGTTGCGCGCGATCTCGTTGCTCGCCTGGCTCTGCTCGCGCAGCGCGGCCGAGATCTCGCTCACCGCCAGCAGCACCTGCTGCGCGCCGGAGCTGATCTGCGCCATCGACTCCCCGGCCCGGTTGCTCAGCGCAACGCCGTCACGCACGCGCTGCACACCTTCCTGCATCGTCTCCACCGCCCGCCCGGTGCCGTGCTGGATCGCCTGCACCATGCCGGCGATCTCGCGCGTGGCGAGCGAGGTGCGCTCGGCGAGCTTGCGCACTTCGTCGGCGACCACGGCGAAGCCGCGGCCGGTCTCGCCGGCGCGCGCGGCCTCGATCGCGGCGTTGAGCGCGAGCAGGTTGGTCTGGTCGGCGATGTCGCGGATCGAATCGACGATGGTCGTGATCTGGCGGGACTTCTCGCCGAGCTCGCGGATCGCCTCGCTGGAGAGATCCACCGCCTCGGCGATGCGCTCCATCTCGCCCACCGACTGCCGCATCACCGTGCCGCCCTCGGTCGAGAGCTGGCCCGAGGTCTCGGCCAGTTTCTGCGCCGTGGCGGCGTGATGCGAGATGTCGTCGACGCCGCGCGTCATCTGCTCGACCGCCGCCGCCACGCTCGAGGCGGCGCTGCTCTGGGCCTCGGACCCCTCCGACACGCGCCGCGCCGAACCCGACAGCTCGGTGGCCGAGCCGCCCACCTGCTCCGCCCCCTGCTGGATCTCGCCGATCAGCCCGGCCACCTGATCCGCCATGGCGTTGAACTGGTTCGCCACTTCGGCGAGTTCATCGCGCGCCGAGAACATCACCCGCGAGCGATAGTTGCCGCTGGCAAAGCGCTGCGCCCCGGTCGTCAGCTCCTTTACCGAGCGCACGATCGCCAGGTAGACGCCGATGAACAGATAGCCCGCCGCAAGCATCGCCAGGACCGACAGCACAATCTGGAAGCGAAGCTGGCCGGAGAGCGCGTGCAGGCGCTGCTCGAGCAGGCGGCGCGCATCCGGGAGCAGGACTTCCTCGATATTGCGCACCGCGGTGCCGATCGTCCCGGTCAGCAGTTCGTAGTACGCCGCGGGCGTCAGCGTGAACTGCTGTTCGAGGATGTCGCGGCTGACGGCCTTGCGCACTTCGGCAATCGCGGAGGAGACCTCGGAACGCGTCCGCTCCAGGCTGGCCCCAAGCTGTGCGTTGGTCTTGCCGGCGCGGACCAGGCTGACGTGCAGCATGTCTTCGGCGCGGCTGATCCCCGCCAGCAAGCCCACCACCGCGTGCTCGTCGTTGCGCAGCAGCTCGCGCCGCGCGACGATATTGGTGCCGCGCGCGCGCAACTGGCCGAGACGCTCGCTCAGTTCAGGCAGCGTCGCCAGCAGCGGCAGCATCAGGTTCGACGTTTCGGGCTCCGGGTCCAGGGCCAGGCCCGATGCGTCACCGAGGTCGCCCAGCCAGCGCAGGACCACGGCGATGGCCTCGGTGTGGGCACGAATGTTGTCCGCCCCGCTCAGCTGCATCCCCTCGGAGGCGAGGCGCTGCAGCGCATCGCGGCCCTTCACCCACCCCGGCTGCAGGCTCGACCAGAGCGGCTCGGCGGCCAGGGCCGCATCCACCCGCGCGATCGCCGCGCCGAGCTCGGCCGCCTTCTTCTCGCGCTGCGGGATGAGGTCGGTGCTGCCACCGAGCACCCCGGCGGACAATCCCCGGTGCTGCTGCGTCAGCAGGACGACGCCGAAGCCGGCATCGAAGAGCGCCAGGCCTGCGAGCTCACGCTCGGTCGCCTTGATGTCGCTGCTCAGACTGACGTAGATCTGGGCGAGCATTGCCGCCGCCGAAGCCACCCAGACGAGCAGGATGAGGCCGAACTTGAGCGGATAGCTCAGGCGGTCGAGCAACCCGACGACGGGCAGGAACAGTGCTTTCATTTTCGTATCCGCCAGCGCCGACGCCGGCTCCTGATTTGGGGTAGGACGATTATCGGCAGCTCGTCGGCGAACTTAATGATCAGGGTCAAGCTAATCTGGTCGTATCGGTGACTGGCCCTGTGCGCGACTGTGCGCTGCGGCATCGGCGCTGGCTCTCGCACCACCGCCCCAGCGGCCGGGGAAGTTTACGCTAGAATCCAAAGCGCTTTGACCCGGACCACGACCGAATCCGATCAACCACCACACGTCCGGCGCTGACCTACCTTGAGGCCCCCCATGGAGCAATACCTGCCCGACCCCGCGCGCTACGACGCGATGCCCTACCGCCGCTGCGCACTGAGTGGCCTGCAGCTGCCCGCCGTATCACTTGGCCTGTGGCACAACTTCGGCCACGTCGACCGCTTCGACGTTGGCCGCGGCGTGATCCGGCGTGCCTTCGAGCTCGGCATCACCCATTTCGACCTCGCCAACAACTACGGCCCGCCGCCCGGCTCGGCCGAGCGCGTATTCGGCGAGATCCTGCGCCTGGACCTGGGCGCGCACCGCGACGAGCTGATCGTGTCGACCAAGGCCGGCTTCCTGATGGGCCCCGGCCCCTACGGCGACGGCGGCTCGCGCAAGTATCTGGTGGCCAGCCTCGACCAGAGCCTGCGCCGGCTCGGGCTCGACTATGTCGACATCTTCTACCACCATCGGCCCGACCCGGACACGCCGCTGGAGGAGACGATGGCCGCGCTCGACCACATCGTGCGCAGCGGCCGCGCGCTCTATGTCGGCCTGTCGAACTACCCGGCGCCGCTGCTGCGCGAGGCCGCCGCGCTGCTGCGCAACCTTGGCACCCCCTGCCTGATCCACCAGCCGCGCTACAACATGTTCGACCGCGAGCTCGAGCACGGCCTGCTCGACGCCCTGGCCGACGAAGGTATCGGCTGCATCGCCTTCTCCCCGCTGGCGCAGGGCCTGCTCACCGACAAGTACCTCGGCGGCACGATTCCGCCCGACTCGCGCGCGGCACGCGCGCACTTCCTCAAGGCCGCCGACATCACGCCAGCCCGCCTCGCCGCCATCGAAGGCTTGCACGCGCTCGCCGTCGCGCGGGGACAGACGCTGGCGCAGATGGCGCTGGCCTGGGTGCTGCGCCACGCGGGCATGACCTCGGTGCTGATCGGCGCGAGCCGCATCAGCCAGGTCGACGATGCGGTGGGGGCGCTGCGAGGGCCAGAACTCGCCGCCGACGAACTGGCGGCGATCGATCGCCTCGTGGCGGTCGCGCGCTGACGGGCGTGCCCCCGACGGAGGGCACGGCCGCGGCCAGCGCCCCCGGCTGCGGAGCGTCCGGCGGGGGCGCGCCAGGCCGGGCTCGGCGCCTTCCTCAGGACAGGCGGCCGTCGGTCAGGCGCAGCGTGCGCTGCGCCCGCGCCGCGAGGCCCTCGTCGTGGGTGACGATGACGAAGCTGGTCGCCAGGCGCTCGTTGAGCGACAGCATCAGGTCGAACACCGCCTCGGCGGTGCGGCGGTCGAGGTTGCCGGTGGGCTCGTCGGCGAGCACACAGGCGGGCTGCGTCACCAGCGCGCGCGCGATCGCGGCGCGTTGGCGCTCGCCGCCGGAGAGCTCGCCCGGCGCATGGTCGAGGCGGTGGCCGAGGCCGACCTCGCGCAGCATCGCCGCCGCCTGCTCGTCGGCCTGTGCCTTCGCCACGCGGCGGATGTAGAGCGGCATCGCCACGTTCTCGAGCGCGGAGAACTCCGGCAACAGGTGGTGGAACTGGTACACGAAGCCGAGCGCGGTGTTGCGCAGGCGGCCGCGCTCGGTCTCGGACAGGGTGGAGAAATCCCGCCCCATCAGCCGCACCGTGCCCGCGCTCGGCGTGTCCAGCCCGCCGAGCAGATGCAGCAGCGTGCTCTTGCCCGAGCCCGAGGCACCGACGACCGCGACGCGCTCGCCGCGCGCCACCTGCAGGCTCACCCCGCCGAGCACCGCCACCGCCTCCGGGCCCTCGCGGAACTGCTTCGCGAGCCCCTCGCAGGCCAGCACTGGCGCCAACTGGGTTCCCATGATCTCCGCCATCCTCACCTCACTCATAGCGCAGCGCCTCCGCCGGGTTCACCTTCGATGCGCGCCAGCTCGGGTAGAGCGCGGCGAGCAAGGTCAGCACGAAGGACACCGACACGATGCTGACGACGTCGGCCGGCAGCACTTTCGAGGGCAGCTCGCTGATGTAGTAGATCTCCTTGTTCCACAGCGTCGCGCCGGTCACCGCCTCGAGCGCCGGGATGACGACATCGAGGTTGAAGGCGATCGCCAGGCCGCCGACGACGCCGGCGCCGAGGCCGACAAAGCCGATGATCGAGCCCTGCAGCACGAAGATCGCCATGATCGAGGCCGGGCTCGCCCCCAGCGTGCGCAGGATGGCGATGTCGGCGTACTTCTCCTGCACCGCCATCACCAGCGTCGACACGATGTTGAACGCGGCCACGGCGACGATCAGGAACAGGATCAGCGTCATCATCGTCTTCTCCAGCGCCACCGCGCGGAAGAAGTTGGCGTGGCTGCGCGTCCAGTCGGCGACCATCAGCCCGGGGGTGGAGATCTGCCCGGCCAGCTCGCGCGCGACGCGCGGTGCGGCGAAGAGGTCGGCGAGCTTCAGGCGCACACCGCTCACCGCATCGCCCAGACGGTACAGGGCCTGCGCATCGGCCATGTGCACCAGGGCGAGGGCGGAGTCGTACTCGTACATGCCCGCCTCGAAGATGCCGACGACTTCGAACTGCTTCACCCGCGGCACCACCGCGGCCGGCGTCACCAGGCCCTGCGGCGCAATCAGGGTGACCTTGTCGCCCAGGCGCACACGCAGCGCCAGCGCCAGGTCGCGTCCGAGGACGATGCCGAAGCGCCCCGCCTGCAGCGCCTCGAAGGCGCCCGCCTGCATGTAGCGGCCGAAGTCGGCGACCTTGTCCTCCTCGGCCGGGATCACGCCGCGCACGATGGTGCCGCGCACGCCCTCGTCGAAGGAAAGCATGCCCTGTTCCTGCACGTAGGGTGCGGCGGCGAGCACCGATGGATTGCGCGCGGCCTCGTCGGCGACCTGCTGCCAGGCGTCGAGGCCGCCGTCCAGGCCCTGCACCTGGATGTGCGAGGCGACGCCGAGGATGCGCGTGCGCAGCTCCTCCTGAAAGCCGTTCATGACCGACAGGACGACGATCAGCGCCGCCACGCCGAGCGCGATGCCGAGCATGGAGACGAGCGAGATGAAGGAGATGAAGCGGTTGCGGCCCTGCGCGCGCTTGCGCGAACGCGTGTAGCGCAAGCCGACGAGATATTCGTAACGCATCAGCGGGGGTGGCGGCGGACGACCGGTGGCGGGAAAGGCGGCATTGTGCCGGGGATGCGTGCGCTTGGGGAGGGAAAAGGGCTTCCGATTGCAACCCGGCCCAGCACGGGCGATCAGGGCTGACAATCAAGACTGACCATCCGGAGTCACGATCAGGGCTGACACGATCAGGACTGACATTCGGGGCCGACCGTCAGGGCCGGCGATAGGCGACGAGTTCGAACACGTCCTTCTCGTTCTCGCTGTTGGTCGCGGAAATGATGCGCCGCTGCATCTTCACGTAGCGCTTGATCTCCGGCACGTACCACACCAGGTAGTGGATGCGCACCGGCTCGAGCTGCGCCTCGGCGACGCTGCCGGTGGCGCGGCGACTGCTCCATACCTCGACCTTCACCGCCTGGAAGTTGCCCGCGGGCACGCTGACCGCCTCGGGGCCGCGGATCGTCGCCTCGGAATGCCACTGCGTCCAGTAGCTGCCGACGTCGGGCGTGGCGAGGCCGCGCAGCGTCTGGCGGTCCGCGCGCTCGACGAAGCCGCCGAAATAGGGACTGAACTCGGTGCCGATCTCGGTCCACACGACGAACTCCGGCCGCCCCGCACGCGAGCGCCGCAGCTCACCGGCGGTGCGTGAGTCGGGCTCGATCGGGCGGAAGGCATCGACGATCACGCCGGCGTCGACGCTGCGGGCGACGATCTCGAAGCTGCGTTGCGGACTCGTCGGCCACTTCCCGCGCGAGCGGTACACCCAGCGCTCGCCCGCCACCGGCAGCGCAGCGTCGGCCTGCCGCCCCGGCGCCTCGCCCGCCGGCTGGCGCCGCTCCGTCTCCGGCGCGAGCACCGCCACCGGGGCCTCCCGCACGGCCGGCGCCCTCGCCGGCTCGGCCGCACGCGCAGGCGGGCGCGGCGTCGCAGCTGCCGGCGTGCTCCGGGGGGGAGCGGGGGCACGGGCAGCGGCCGGCGCCACGGGTGTCGCCGCCGCGCGGGAAGGCTCGGGCGCGGGCTTGGAGATGGCCGCAACCGGCGCAGGCGCCGCCGCTGGTGTGGGTGCCTCCGCGGGTGCAGGTGGCGCGGCTGGTGTGGGCGCCGCCGGCGCGGGTGCCGATGGCGCCGCTGCGGGCTCAGCCGGTGCTGCCGAGGCAGTCGTCGATGGCGTGGCGGGTGGCGTGGCGGGTGGTGGCGCCGCGGCAGGGGGCGTCGCCCCCGGGGCGGACGGCACCGCGGGCCCTGCGTCCGCGGCGCCCGGAACCGCCTCTGCCGCCGTCGCACGCGTTGCCCGCTCGGCGATGGCGACCGGCCTGTCCGCCCCGTTGGCGTCCGGCGGCGACGTCTCGCGGCCGATCAGCCACCACGCGGCGCCTGCCGCCAGCACCACCCCGACGCCGGCTGCCATCGCGGCGCGTGGCACCCGCTTCGCGCCGCCGGGCGGGCCGGCCGCAGCGGCGCCTGCCCACGCCGGCGTCTGGGCTTTCACCGCGGCCGGGGAGGCGGCTCCGCCCACGATCCGCTCCAGCGTGCGGATCAGTTCGCCGGTCGAGGCCTCCCACTGCTTGTGGCTGATCTCGATCGCCTGGCGCCGGGTGAGCGGCCGAAGATCCTCCGGCAGCTCGTCGGCCCGCGGCATCACCGCGCCCCCGACCAGCACCGGCACGACACGAATGTCGCGGCGCAGCGCGGTGCCGGTCTCGAGGCGGATGAAGTCGTGCGGATCGTCCAGCCTGCGCCGCCCGGCCGCGTCGCTGGCGGTGACCCACTCGTCGCCTATGATGACGATGAGCACGCGGCACGAAGCGATCGCCTGTTCGATGGCCTCGACGAAATCGAGCCCCGGCTCGATTCCCTCGACGTCCATGAACACCCGCGCCTCGCCGAAGTGCGCGGCGAGACGGTCGTAGATCCGTCCCGCATAGCCGGCGGAGTCGTCCCTGCGATAGCTGATGAAGATCCCGTCCATGTGCCGACACCCCCCGGAATGGGCAGGCCCCTGCCACGATCTTCAGCATAGACCGGATCCTGTCCACCGATGCGCCCGCGACAGACCCGTCCGGCATGCTGGCGGCACGGACGGATTCGTGAAAGACTGGCGCAAAAAACCTCACCATCCCCCGGAGCTGCCATGCCGATCATCGCGCGTCCGTCGCCAGCCGCCCCGCTCGGCCGCAACGCCAGCGCGTGGCTGACACTGGGGGTGGTGTTCCTGGCCACCCTGACGCTGTGGCTGTACTTCGAAGCGCATTTCGCCGAGCGTGCGCGCGAACGCTTCCTGTCGCGGGCGGAGAGCGAGCGCAACATGCTGCAGTCGCGCATGCAGGCCTACGAACAGGTGCTGCGCGGTGCGGCGGGCCTGTTTGCCGCGAGCGACGTGGTCGATCGCCTCGAATGGCGCAAGTACATCGCCGCCCACGCCTTCGAGCAGTCACTGCCGGGCATCCTCGGCACCGGCTTCGCGCTGATGGTGCCTAAGGCCGACAAGGCGGCGCACGAGGCCGCCGTGCGCGCGGAAGGGTTTCCGGATTACCGCATCCGGCCCGAGGGCGAGCGCGAGCTCTACAGCAGCATCATCTATCTGGAGCCCTTCGAGGGCCGCAACCTGCGCGCGTTCGGCTACGACATGTTCTCCGAGCCGGTGCGGCGCGAGGCGATGATCCGCGCCCGCGACAGCGGTGAGCCGGCGCTGTCGGGCAAGGTCACGCTGGTGCAGGAAGGCGACACCGACGTCCAGGCCGGCTTCCTCATCTATCTGCCGATCTACCGCCACGGCGCGCCGGTCACAGACGTGGAGACGCGGCGGGCGGCCCTGTTCGGCTTCGTCTACAGCCCCTTTCGCGCCGAGGACATGATGCGGGCGGTGTTCGGCGACGACCTGCGCGACGTCGAACTGCAGTTGTTCGACCGCGAGGCCAGCGCGGGAAACCTGCTCTTCGCCTCCGAGTCGGGTACGCGCACGCCGCAACATGTCGTCGACAAGACGATCGAACTCGGCGGCCACGTGTGGCTGGCGCGCTTTTCCAGCAGCGCGCGCTTCGAGCGCGACACTGCCAGCGCCGAGCCGACCTTGATCCTGCTGGGCGGGCTGACCGTGGACCTGATGCTGTTCGCGGTGATGTACACCAGCTTGCGGCACCGGCGCCGCATGCAGACGGCCGCCATGCGCCTGGCGCAGAGCCGGGACGACTTCCGCACCCTGGTCGAGAACGTGCCCGGCGTGGTGTTCCGCTCCGAGCTCGACGCGCCGCGGACGGTGCTGCACATCAGCCGCGGCATCGAAGCCCTGACCGAGGAGCCGCCGGAGCGTTTCATGGCGGGCGAGGTCTCCTTCGCCGATTACATCCACGCCGACGACGTCGCCACGATCCAGGAAGCCATCGCAGCCGCGGTCAGCGCACGGCACCCCTACGAGGTCGAGTACCGCATCCGCAGCCGCAAGGGCGAACTACGCTGGGTCAGCGAGCGCGGCCAGGTGCATTTCGACCGCAGCGGCAAGGCACGGTGGCTCGACGGCGTCATCCTCGACGTGACCGAGCGCCGCGCGGCGGAACATGCGGTCCGCAACCTGGCCTTCCTCGACCCGCTCACCCATCTGCCCAACCGTCGCTTCCTGCTCGATCGCTTGCGCCAGGGCCTGGCAAGCAGCGCCCGCAGCCAGCGCCACGGCGCGCTGCTGTTCGTGGACATGGACGATTTCAAGGCCGTCAACGACAGGCACGGTCACGAGGCCGGCGACTGCCTGCTCGTCGAAGTCGCCCACCGGCTGCGCGACAACGTCCGCGAAGGCGACACCGTGGCGCGCCTGGGCGGGGATGAATTCGTGATCATGCTCGAGGATCTCGGCGACTGCGCCGCCGAGGCCACGGCCAAGGCCGAGCACATCGGCCACAAGATCCTCGCCGCGCTGAACGCGCCCTACCGGCTCAACGGTCAATTCCAGCACAACACGCCCAGCATCGGCCTGACCATCTTCTGCGGCCAGGAAGTCAGCGTGGAGGAACTGCTCCGCCGCGCGGACCGGGCGATGTATCGCGCCAAAGCCGACGGGCGGAACCGCCTCGCCGTCGACGGTTAGGCGCCACGGCTGCAGGCTGCGCCGGTCAGCGTCGGCGCGGGCCTCGCCCCTCGCTGGCCGCGGCCGGCGCCGGCTGCCGCCCGCCGCGGCGTGCCGCGCATGATCCGCCCTTGCCCGCGCCGGCACCGCCTCTTGCAGTGGTGCGCCCTGCCCCGCCGCCCGGCTGCGTTCCCGTCGCGCGGGCCATTGCCGCCGCTGCAGGCTGCTGGCGCGGGATCAGGCAGTTCGGCCCGTTGCCGATCAGGTCGGCCCGCCCCATGTTCAGCAGGCCCTCACGCAGGATCGGCCAGTTCTCGGGGTCGTGCCAGCGCAGGAAGGCCTTGTGCAGCTTGCGAATCTTGCCCGCGCGCGCCGTCTCCACGGCTTCGGAGTCGGCGCTGACCTTCTTCAGCGGGTTCTTGCGCGAGTGGTACATCGTCGTCGCCAGCGCCATCGGCGTGGGCAGGAAGGTCTGCACCTGGTCGAGGCGGAAGTTGTGCTTCTTCAGCCACAGCGCCAGGTTCAGCATGTCCTCGTCGGTCGTGCCCGGGTGGGCGGCGATGAAGTAGGGCACGAGGTGCTGCTTCTTGCCCGCCTGCGCCGAGAACTTCTCGAACATCTGGCGGAACTCCTCGTAGGCGCCGATGCCCGGCTTCATCATCTTCGCGAGGGTGTTTTCCTCGGTGTGCTCGGGCGCGATCTTGAGCAGGCCGCTGACGTGGTGGGTGACCAGTTCCTTGACGTATTCGGGCGAGCGCACGGCGAGGTCGTAGCGCAGGCCGGAGCCGATGGTGATGCGCTTGACGCCGGGAAGCGCGCGCGCCTTGCGGTAGAGCTCGACGAGCGCGGAATGGTCGGTGTTCAGGTTCTCGCAGATGCCCGGATACACGCAGGACAGGCGGCGGCAGTTCTGCTCGATCGCCTTGCTCTTGCACGCCATGCGGTACATGTTGGCGGTGGGCCCGCCGAGGTCGGTGATGTGGCCCTTGAAGTCGGGCGACTTGTCGCGGATCTCCTCGATCTCGCGGATGATCGACTCGTGCGAGCGGCTCTGGATGATGCGGCCCTCGTGCTCGGTGATCGAGCAGAAGGTACAGCCGCCGAAGCAACCGCGCATGATGTTGATCGAGAACTTGATCATGTCCCAGGCCGGAATGCGCGCCGCGCCGTAGGACGGATGCGGCGCGCGCGCGAAGGGGCGGCCGTAGACGAAGTCCATCTCCGGCGTGGTCAGCGGCAGCGGCGGCGGGTTGATCCAGACGTCGCGTGCGCCGGGGCCTTCGCCATGACGCTGCACCAGCGCCCGGGCATTGCCCGGGTTGGATTCGAGGTGGAACACGCGCGAGGCGTGGGCGTACAGCACCGCGTCATCCTTCACCGCTTCAAAAGACGGCAGGCGGATCAGCGTGCGCCCGCGCTGGGCGCGGCGCGCTGCAACGCGTTCGGCCGCCGGCACGATGCGCACCGGCTGGGCGCCGTCGGCGGCGGGCTTCGCTGCGGCCGCCGGCTCCATCGCATAGGGGTCGGGGTGGGCGTCGATGCGACCCGGCTTGTCGAGCGCGAGCGAATCGATCTCGACCCAGGTCTCGCCATCCCCCCTGTCCGGAAGCCAGCCCGGCTTGACCATGCAGGCGGTGCCGCGCAGGTCGCGGATCGCCGCGATTGGCTCGCCCGCCGCCAGGCGGTGGGTCAGCGCCACCAGGGCGCGCTCGGCATTGCCGAACAGCAGCAGGTCGGCCTTGGAGTCGGGCAGCACCGAGCGCCGCACCTTGTCCGACCAGTAGTCGTAGTGCGCGATGCGGCGCAGGCTGGCCTCGATGCTGCCGATGACGATGTTGGCGTCGGGGAAGGCTTCGCGTGCGCGCTGGGCGTAGACGGTGACGGCGCGGTCGGGGCGGCGGCCTGCTTCGGCATTCGGCGTGTAAGCGTCCTCGGAGCGGATCTTGCGGTCGGAGGTGTAGCGGTTGACCAGCGAGTCCATGTTGCCGGCGGTGATGCCGAAATACAGGCGCGGCTTGCCGAGAGCGCGGAAGGGCTCGGCCGAGTGCCAGTCGGGCTGGCTGAGGATGCCGACGCGAAAGCCGTGGGCCTCGAGCAGGCGCCCGACCAGGGCCATGCCGAAGCTGGGGTGGTCGATGTAGGCATCGCCGGTGACGAGGATGACGTCGCAGGCGCCCCAGCCGAGCGCGTCCATCTCGGCGCGCGACATCGGCAGGAAGGGCGCGGCGCGGTAGCCGGGCACGGCACGTTCGAGAAGGTCCGAGCGGACGGCGAGGTCCGTCCGCGCTGCCGCGACAGAGGGCGCAGCCGCCGGGGGGGAAGCGGAACGCGGCGCGGGCGCCGGCGGCGAGGAGCGTGATTTCATGATGGCCGCCATTGTATCGGCGCCCCCCCGTCTCCGGGGCGGCGTCAGCCGATGCCGTGGCGCCGCATCCACTCCCGGAACGCGGCATCGACGGACGCATCGGCGCCTGCGTCGAGCCCCGCCGCCGGCCCCTCCGCCGCCTTCGGCCCGTCTCCGCCAGCCGCCCCGGAGCCCCGTGGCTCGCCGCCGCGCGCCCTTCTCCGTTCGTGCAGCGCCGCCACCGTGCGCAGCTGCACGAGCTGCAGCAGCATGTTCTCGACCAGCGCATGCGCGGCGATCGCCGCCATCATTTCCAGCCGGTCCTCGAGGAGCAGGCCGCAGGCCGCCAGGCGCGCATCGATTTCACAGAAATGGCTGGCCATCAGCCGCCGTGCGTACTGTGCATCGATCGCCACGGCACCGAAATCGAGCGGCGTTTCGGCTTCGATCTCGGCGATCAGTGCGGACAGGTGTTCCGGGCTCATGGCCTTTCCTCCTCGATCAACCCCGTTTTTCTTCGACAGGCTGGCGGACACTCGGTTGCGCCAGCCCCGGCCTTTCGCTCCGGAATCCACCATTCCCGCGCGCGCACCCGGACCTGGCGCCTCGCCGCAGCGCGGCAGGCACGCATGCTAGACTCGCGCCGCTTCCCACCCTGTTCCCCTAATGCCGATCCAGCTCCTGATTCCCGGCCTGTTGTGGCCGTCCGCCAGTCTCGTCGGCCCCGCCAGCGGTCTGGCCTTGCCCGGACTGGAGCGCCTGCTCGGCCTCGGGCGCTGGCGGATGCACGACTTCGAGCCGCTCGAGCGCCAGCTCGCACGCCGCTTCGGCCTGCCCCCGGGCAAAGACGGCGCGCCCTTGCCACTGGCCGCGCTGCGCCGCCTGGGCGAAGCCGGCGGTCACGCCGTCGATCCTCGCCATCGTCCCGACGCAGACGCGGTGTGGCTGTGCGCCGATCCGGTGAACCTGTCCTTCGCCCGCGAACACCTGCTGCTGAACAGCTTCGCCGAAGACGAACTCGACGCCGCCGAGGCCGCGGAGCTGGTCGCCGCACTCAACGACAGCTTCGCCGATCTCGGCCACTTCGAGGCCTGTGCCCCAACGCGCTGGTACCTGCGCCCGGCCGCAGCGGCGCGGGTGAAGCTGTACCCGCTCGACGACGTCGTCGGCCGCCCGGTGAAGCACTTCCTCCCCGAAGGCGAAGACGCCCGCCAGTGGCAGCGCGTGATGAACGAAGCGCAGATCGTGCTGCACAATCATCCGCTCAACCGCGTCCGCGAAGAAACCGGCCGGCGCGCGGTCAACAGCCTGTGGCTGTGGGGTGCGGGCGCCCTGGCGGCACAGCCGCGCGCGCCCCTGCCCGGCGTGCAGGCGAGCGCGCCGCTGTTCGCTGGCCTGGCGCGGGCAGCAGGCCTCAAGCCCGCCCCGCTGTGCCTGGAAACCGCCCTCCGCGGCGGCACCCTGGTGATGCTCGACACTTTGCTCCGTGCAGCACAGCAGCGCGACGTCGACAGCTGGCGTGCCGGCCTCGAGACGCTCGAGCGCGACTGGTTCGCTCCCCTTGCCGCAGCCCTGGGCCGTGGCGGTGTCGATGTGCTGCACCTGAGCGCGCCGGGCGACCACGGCACCCTGGAACTCGACGTGCGCGCCCGCGACCGCTGGAAATTCTGGTGCAAGCCCCATGCCTTCGACGCCCTGCTCAAGACCCTCGCCCCGCTCCCCGACCCGCCGCTTTCCGGCGCAGCCTCCGCCCCCGCCTCCCGATGAGCCTCACCCCCCGCATCCAGCCCCGCGCCGTGCCACAGCGTGCCTTCGACCGCCTCGCCGACGCCGGCCTGCATCCGCTGCTCGCCCGCCTCTACGCCGCGCGCGGCATCACCCGCGCCGACGAACTCGACACCGCGCTGAAAAACCTGCTGCCGCCCGAGGCCCTCAGAGGCACCCGCGAAGCGGCCCAGCTGCTCGCCGACGCCATCGAGGCCGGCGCGCGCCTGGTCATCGTCGCCGACTACGACTGCGACGGCGCCACCGCCTGCGCGGTGGGCATGCGCGCGCTGCGCGCCTTCGGCGCCGACGTCCATTATCTGGTGCCCGACCGCATCACCCTCGGCTACGGCCTCACCCCGGCGATGGTGGAGATTGCCGCGCGGCTCGAGCCCGACGTGCTCATCACCGTCGACAACGGCATCGCCAGCGTCGAAGGGATCGCCGCCGCGCGCGCCCACGGCATGGCCACGGTGATCACCGACCACCACCTCCCCGGCGACGTCCTCCCCGCGGCCGACGTCATCGTCAATCCGAACCAGCCCGGCTGCGACTTCCCGAGCAAGGCGCTGGCCGGCGTCGGCGCGATGTTCTACACCATGCTCGCGCTGCGCGCCGAGCTGCGCGAGCGCGG
>JANJTU010000032.1 GCA_024710965.1 Thauera sp.
ACGACCACGCACTGATGCACGTAGAAGGACCAGCCGTCGTAGCCGGTGAGCCAGGCCATGTTGGTGGGATCGGTGACGATCAGCACCTCGATGCCCCTGGCCGCCATGGCGGCGCGGGTCTTGGCCAGGCGCTGGTCGTATTCGCTGCGCGCGAAGGGCAGGGAAGCGGGGGCGGTCATGTGTCGTTCTCCGTCGGTCGTCGGGGCGGGGAGGGGGTGAAGCGGCGCCGGGCGGTGGCGGGGCGGGCCTCAGGATTCGAACGGCGTGCCGCGGCCGCTCTGCAGCGCGCGCGCGTGGGCCATGACCGCGATCGCGGTGTCCTGGGCGCCGGTGCCGGTGAGGTCGCAGATCGTCACGTCCTCGGCGCTGCGGCGGCCCGGCGCCTGGCCGGCGATGACCTGGCCGAGCTCGGGCATCGGCGCGTCGGCGGCGATCAGGCCGGCCTCGATTGCGTGGTGCAGCTCGCCGAGCACGCGGACCTGGCCGAGGCGGTCGCACACGTAGCGGGTGGCGGCGGCGATCGCGGCGGGGGCGATCTCGTTCTTGTGCTCGGCGTCCGAGCCCATCGCGGTGACGTGCATGCCCGGGCGCAGGTGGCGGGCCTGCAGCAGCGGCTCGCGGCTGGGCGTGGTGGTGACGACGATGTCGGCGTCGGCGACGGCGCGGTCGATGTCGGGCGCGGCGACGACGTCGATCCCCAGGCGGGCGGACATCTCCGCGGCGTAGTTCAGGGCCTTGCCGGCATCGGGTGCCCACACGCAAACGCGCTCGAGCGGACGCACCAGGGCGAGCGCCTGCAGCTGCAGGCGGGCCTGCTCGCCGGCGCCGAGGATGGCGGCGCGGCGCGCGTCGGGACGGGCGAGCCAGCGCGCGGCGACCGCGCCCGCGGCAGCGGTGCGCACGCTGGTCAGGTAGCCGTTGTCGAGCAGCAGGGCCTGGAGCAGGCCGGTGCGTGCCGACAGCAGCATCATCATGCCGTTCAGGCTGGGCAGGCCGAGCTTGGGGTTGTCGAAGAAGCCGGGGCTGACCTTGATCGCGAAGCTCTCGAGCGAGGGCAGGTAGGCGGTCTTGACGTCGACTTCGCCGTTGTGGGCGGGAATGTCCAGGCGCAGGATCGGCGGCATCGACACCGCCTCGGTGGCGAGCGCGCGGAACGCGCGCTCCACGCAGTCGATGCAGTCGGCATCGAGCGCGACGACCGCGCGCAGGTCGGCTTCGCTCAACAGGGTGATTCTCGGCATGGTGGCCTCGTCCTCGGATGCAGTTGCGGTTTCGCCCGCCTGACGCCGCGCGGGGGCGTGGCGAGCGGTCGGGCCGGGGCACCTGTGCCAGCGAAGGCGCCGGCGCCGTCCGACCTTGCGACGCAGTGTAGGGCGGGGGGCGGGGCGCTCCGCTTGTCCTAGTGCATTCGGGACGGGAAGGGCGTCGCGCGCCCGGGCGGGAGCGGCGGCGCCGGGCTGCGGCACGGGCATGCGGGGGCGAGGGCGGCGCACGCAGCGGGGCGCCGGCGCCTGGACCGCGTGGCCGGCGCGGCGGAGAAGGTGCAACGGCGGACGGGTGGTGCAATGCCGCGGCCGCGACCGCGACATTGCCGCGGATGTCCTGCTACATCAGACGAAGTCGTTGACCCGCGGGTACTGGCGGAAGACGCTGGCGATGGTGGCGATCGCGCTGCGCACGCGCAGGTCGCTGGCCTGGCTGCCGAGGCAGATGCGGAAGGCGTTGGGGCGCGGGGTGCCGAGGACGACGAAGGGGTCGGGCGAGGTCACCGCGATGTCGTGGCTGCGCAGCTGCTGCACCAGGCTGTCGAGCTGCCAGTGCTCGGGGATGCCGATCCAGGCCGCGAGCGCGTTCGGATGGTGGCCGAGGACGTGGTCGGCGAGCAGCTCCATGACCATGGCGTGGCGGGCGGCGACCCGCTCGCGCTGGATGTCGATCAGGCGGCGCGCGGTGCCGTCGCCGATCCAGCGCGTGGCGACCTCGGCCATGGCCGGCGTGCCCATCCAGCTGTTGACGCGCAGGATGCTGTCGGCGCGCAGCGCCAGGCGCTTGGGCACGGTCAGGTAGCCGACGCGCAGGCCGCACAGCACCGACTTGGTGAAGCTGGTGCAGTGGAAGCCCAGTTCGGGGATGTGGCTGCAGATCGGTGCCGGGCGCTGGGCGAGCAGCGGGCCGTAGACGTCGTCCTCGATCACGTATACACCGTAGCGCTCGGCGATGCGGGCGATCGCGCGCCGGCGCGAATCGGCCATCAGCGCCACCGTCGGGTTGTTCAGGTTGGGCGTGCACACCAGGGCGCGGATGCGCTCGTTGGCGCACATGTCCTCGAAGTGGTCGGGGCGGATGCCGTGCTCGTCGGTGTCGAGGCCCTTGAGCGTGAAGCCGAGCACCTGGGCCGAGCCGATCACGCCGTGGTCGGTGATGCCCTCGCTGAGGACGACGTCGCCCGGGCTCACGAGCGAGGCGAGTGCGATGAAGATGGCGTGGGAGGCGCCGTTGGTCACCAGCACCGTGTCCATCGACGCGGTCACGCCGAGGCCTGCCAGCCACGCGAGGGCGGCCGCGCGGTGGTACTCGAAGCCGGCGATCGGACGGCAGTCGCGGATCCAGGGCTGGTCGTCCTGCTGCGCGAACTCGGCGCACACCGCGCGCCAGGCCTGGTCGTGCTCCGGCGTGTGGATCAGGCGCACCATCGAGAAGTCGATCAGCGAGCGCTCGGCGTAGTCGAGCATGTAGGAGGCGGCCTTCTCGCTGCGCGGCTTGGAGACGAAGCTGCCGCGGCCGACCTCGCAACGGATCAGGCCGTGCTGCTCGAGCTCCTTGTAGGCGTTGGTGACGGTCTGCACGCTGATGCCGAGGCGCTTGCCGACCTCGCGCTGCGGCGGCAGGCGGGTGCCGTCGGTGAGCGCCCCGCTCTCGATGTCGGCGACGATGACCTGCACCAGCGCCTTGTACTTGGATTCGCCGCCGCGCACCTCGGCCAGCGCCTTGCCCCAGTTCTCCATCATGGCGCGTCCTCCGGATGTCGCGCTGCCGTCGTCCATTGTGCTGTGACAATCCGCCGCGCACCAGCGCGGGCGCGGGCGGCGTTCAGGCGCTGCCGCCGCAGACGATGCGGCGGTGCAGGGCCATGTCGATGTTGGCGCCGCTGAGCAGGACCGCGGTCGTCGCTCCGGCGCGCACGCGGCCGGCGAGCAGGGCGGCGACGCCAACCGCGCCGGCACCCTCGACGACGAGCTGCTCCTGTTCATAGACGTGGCGGATCGCCGCGGCGATCTCGTCCTCGGACACGAGCACGGTGTCGTCGACGAGCTCGCGCACCATGCGGAAGGTGTAGCGGTTGTCGGGGCCGATGCCGCCGCCGAGCGAGTCGGCGAGCGAGGGCACTTCCTCGACCTGCACCGGGTGGCCGGCGCGCAGGCTGGCGTGCATGGCGCAGCCGCGCTCCATGGTCACGCCGACGACGCGGATCGTCGGGCTGGCGCTCTTCATCCCCAGCGCGACGCCGGCGAGCAGGCCGCCGCCGGAGAGCGGCACCAGCACGGTGTCGACCGCGGGCAGTTCCTCCAGGATTTCGAGGCCGGCCGTGCCCTGGCCGGCGATCACGTCGGCGTGGTCGAAGGGCGGCAGGCGCACCAGGCCCTCCTCGCGCACGAGGCGCTCGACCTCGAGCTCGGCTACGCCCTGGCTGGCGCCGACGATGCGCCCGTCGGCGCCGAGGGCGCGGATCGCCTCGACCTTGTTCGACGGCACCAGGCGCGACATGCAGATCACCGCGCGCACGCCGAGGCGGTGCGCGGCGTAGGCCAGCGCGCGCCCGTAGTTGCCGGTGGACACGCCGATGACGCCGCGCGCGCGGGCCTCGGCCGGCAGCTGCAGCAGGGCGTTGGCCGCGCCGCGCAGCTTGAAGCTGCCGGTGAGCTGGCGGCATTCGAGCTTCAGGTGCACCGCGCCGCCGCAGCGGTGCGACAGGCTCGGCGAGGGCACGAGCGCGGTGCGCACGATGTGGCCGTGCAGGCGGTGGCGGGCGTGATAGAGGTCGATCAGGCGGACGTCGTCCTGCATGGCTTCATCCTTGCGGGCAGAGGCGGCCGAGGCGGCCGGGAACGGAGGTGGTGGGGGCGCCGATCAGGCTCAGCGCATGCCAGGCGATCGCCTGGTTGCTGGTCACGACCGGCCGCCCGAGTGCGGCTTCGAGTGCGTCGACGGCGAGGCTGGCGCGCAGCGCGGTGCAGGAGACGAAGAGCGCATCGGCGCCGTCGACCATCGCGCGCCGGCCGGCGGCGACGATCGTCTCGGGGGCGAGCGCGGCCATCGCGTAGTCGTCGTCCATCTCCAGCCCGGCGACGTTGAGCAGCGCGAGACCGCGGCTGGCGTAGTAGTCGCCGAGGGCGCGGTTGACGTCGCGGCGGTAGGGCGTCAGCACCGATACCCGGCGTGCGCCGAGCGCGCCGAGCGCGGCCAGGCTGGCGGTCACGGGCGTGGTCGCATGCGCGGCGGCGCGCACGCTGCCGAGCAGGGCCAGGGTCTGCGCCTCGCCCATCGCGATCGTGCCCGAGGTGCAGCCATAGACGACGACGTCCAGCGGCAAGCCGGGCAGCAGGTCTCGCCCGGCGCGCGGCAGGTCGGCGGCCACCTCGCGCAGCGACTCCAGCCCCATCGGGTTGGCGTGGTGGATGCGGTTGCAGAACAGCTCCACCGCGGGCGGCAGCATGCGGCGCAGGTCGGTCTCGCTGGTGAGGTCGGTCGCCAGCGCGAGCAGGCCGATGCGACCGCGCGGCGCGAGGGGAGGCGCGGCATGCGCGAGGGGCAGGGTTTCCAGCAGCATGGGGTTTCCTGGATCAGCGGAAGGCGAGCTTGGGCAGCAGCAGCGCGATGTCGGGGAAGATGATCATCAGCACCGCGGCGAGCATCAGCAGGGCGATGAAGGGCGGCGTGCCGCGGATCACCTCGAGGTAGGGTTTGCGGAACACCGCGCAGGCGGTGAAGATGTCGCAGCCGAAGGGCGGCGTCGCCGAGCCGATCGCCATCTGCAGCGTCACCAGCGCGCCGACCAGGATCGGATCGATGCCGGCGGAAAGCACCAGGGGCATGAAGATCGGGGTCAGGATCAGGGTCACCACGATCGAGTCGACGAACATGCAGCCGATGAAGAAGGCGATGCAGATCGCGAACAGGATCGTGTAGGGGCCGGCGTCGGCCAGGCCCAGGGCGGCGATGAGCTGCTGCGGGATCTGCGCGAACGAGATCAGCCACGAGAACGCCGCGCCCGCGCCGACGAGGATGAAGACGATGCCGGTGATCAGACCGGTGGAGTAGGCGATCGCGGGCAGATCGCGCAGCCGCACCACGCGGTGAATGAAGACTTCGAGGATGAAGGCGTAGAGCACGGCGATCGCCGCGACTTCGGTCGGGCTGAAGAAGCCGGTATACAGGCCGCCGACGATCACCACCGGGAACAGCGTCGCCAGCGAAGCCTTGCGCAACGCGGCGAGGCGCTCGCCCCAGCCGGCCTTGTCGACCAGCGGGATGTCCTTGCGCCACGCGTACCAGACCGAGTAGATGCTGAACAGCACGAGGATCAGCAGGCCGGGGCCGATGCCGGCAAGGAAGAGCTCGGCGATCGAGACCTTGCCGACGATGCCGAACACGATCATGCCGATGCTGGGCGGGATGAGGAAGGCGATGTCGGAGGCGTTGATGATCAGCGCGGTGGTGAACTTGTCGTCGTAGCCCGACTTCAGCATGCGCGGGCGCAGCGGGCCGCCGATCGCCACCACGGTGGCCTGGGTCGAGCCGGAGATGGCGCCGAACAGCGTGCACGACACCGCCGCCGTCACCGCCAGGCCGCCGCGCAGGTGGCCGAAGAAGGTCATCGCGAGGTCGAGCAGGCGGTTCGCGGTGCGGCCGCGGGTGACGATGTCGGCGGCGAGGATGAACATCGGCACCGTGATCAGCGCCACCGGGCTGATGCCGCTGATCATCTGCTGGATGATGATGTCGGTCTTGAGGTTGGGGAGGTAGATCAGGAAGCCGGCCAGCGTCGCCACCAGCATCGGGACCATCATCGGGAAGCCGAGCAGCATCAGCACGACCATCACTGCGAGCATTGTCATTGCCATGGTCTCTTCTCCTCAGACGCTGGGCATTTCGACTTCGTCGGTTTCCCGTACGGTCGGGGATAGATAGACTTCGTCGCGGCGCAGGTTGACGAGCGCGGTGAGCAGGAACTGCAGGCTGGTCAGGCCCAGCCCGAGCGGCAGCCACAGCAGCGTGAGCCAGGTCGGCAACTGCAGCGCCGGCGTCACGCGGCCGATCGCCTGGATGCGCAGGATGTACTGCACCGCATACCAGGCGAGCAGCCCGAGCACCACCGCGGTGACGACCTGGATGAAGGCGAACATGCGGCGGCGGTGGCGCACCGGCAGCATGTCGGTCAGCGCCGACATGCGGATGTGCCGACCCTGGCGCGCGGCGGCGCTGGCGCCGACGAAGGTGACGAGCACGATCAGGAACTGGTTGAGTTCTTCGGTGAAGAACAGGCTGCCACTCCAGCCCACGCGCACGAGCACGTTGGCGATCGTGTTGACGGCCATCAGGATGATCGCCCAGGCAAGCAACTGGCGTTCCAGTACCGCCAGCCCATGGTCGATGGTTCGTGCGATGCGCACGACCACCCCGTTGTCGGATGATGTCTTGTCCATCGGTGCTCCTCCTCCGCGAATCGGGCCACGCAAAGCGTGGAGTCACCACGCTGTGTTATGTGTTGTCGTGGTCGATTCAGTGTAGTCGGGTGCCACAGGCGGGCGAATGCTCTAGAACAATCGGCGTGCCGGGCCGAACGCGACGCATCGTCGGCCGGCATCCGGTGGCGGTGCAGCGGCGCCGGGCTCGCCCGCGCCGGTGCCGCTCGCACGAAAGTGTTCTAGTGCAATCGAGGCCGGTGCGCGCCGCGTTACGCTGGGCTCCAAGTCGCGGGGCGCCTTTGTCGCGCGATCCAGCCACCCCACACAAGACAGGGACAGAAAGGAGACGACCATGACGATTGCAGCCACGATGCGGCGTGTATTTCTCGGTACGGCACTGGGGCTCGCCGCGCTTTCCGCGGCCGCCGCCGAGGAATGGAAGTTCGCCGTCGAGGAAGGGCCGGGCGATGTGCAGACCCTCTACGCCGAGGAGTTCAAGCGCCTGGTCGAGGAGCGCAGCGGCGGCCAGGTCAAGGTGACGGTGTACACCTACGGCCAGCTCGGCAACGAGAACGACCTCACCGAGCTGACCGCGGCGGGCGCGATCCAGTTCTCCAACGCCTCGCCCGGCCACCTCGGCACCTTCGTGCCGGAAGTCCAGGTGCTGAGCCTGCCCTTCCTGCTGCCCGAGTCCGACAAGGCCAAGGGCGCGGTGCTGTCGACCAGCAAGGCGCTGTACGGCTCGCTGGCGAAGGACTTCGCGAGCAAGGGGCTGTCGCTGTTCACGGTCTACCCCGAAGGCGAAATGATCTGGACGACGAAGAAGGAGGTGCGCAAGCCGGAGGACCTCGGCGACGTCAAGTTCCGCGTCATGACCTCGCCGATCCTGATCGAGCAGTTCAAGCTCTACGGCGCCAACCCCGTCGCCCTGCCGTGGGGGGAGGTGTATGGCGGCCTGCAGATGAATGTGATCCAGGCCCAGGTGAACCCGGCCTTCTTCATCGAGAGCGCGAAGTTCCACGAGGTGACCGACCACCTGATCTATCTCGGCGACGTCGAATACACGACCACCGTGGTCGCCAACGCCGACTTCTGGGACGGCCTGCCGGCCGAGCGCAGGAAGATGCTGGGCGAGGTTCGCGCCGAGCTGCAGCAGTTCATCCTCGAGAAGCAGCGCGAGAAGAACGCCGCCGCGGTGGACAAGATGCTGAAGGACAACCCGAAGCTGAAGGTGGTCAAGCTGACGCCGGAAGAGCGCGCGGTGTTCCGCAAGCGCGCCGAGCCGCTCGGCGGCAAGCTGGTGGGCATGGTCGGTGGCCGCAGCGGCGAGATCCTCGAGCAGCTGAAGGCCGACATCGCCGCTGCCGAGAAGGCGGTCGCCGCCGCCAACTGAGCAAGCGGGCGGAAAGGGCGGGGCGCCGCGGGTCGGCGCCCCTTTCTTCGCGTGCGGCGGCCGTGCAGGCGTCATGCGCCGCGGTACATGCCGCATCGGACCGGGCGTGGGCGCCGGTCCTTCCTTTGGGTATGGCAGGAGGTGAGGCGTGACCGATCCCCGCAAGGCGACGCTGCTGACCGCGCTCGGCGCGGTGCTGCTGTCGCCCGACGCGCTGGCGCTGCGCTGGATCAGCGCCGACGCGCTGCACATCGTCAGCTGGCGCGGCCTGCTGATGGCCGGCGGCATGGGCATGCTGCTGTGGCTGCGCTACCGGCGGGCGCTGCCGGTGGTGCTGCGCCGCTGCGGCTGGACCGGGCTGGGCTGCGCGCTGAGCTATTGCGTCAGCACGCTGTGCTTCCTGCAGGCGATGACGCTCGCCGGGGCGGCGAGCACGCTGATGATCTACAGCGTGTCGCCGCTCGTCGCCGGCGTGCTGAGCTGGCTCTGGCTCGGCGAGCGGCTGTCGGCGCGCAGCGCGGTGGCGATCGCGGTGTGCGCGTTCGGCATCGCGCTGATCGTCGCCGACGATGCGCCCGGCGCCGATCTGGCCGGCAACTTGTTCGCGCTCGCCGCCGCCGTGCTGCTGGCGGGCAACTTCACCCTGGCGCGCAGCAAGCCCTGCGCGGACATGAGCCCGGCGCTGATGCTGGGCGCGCTGCTCGCGTCGGCGGTGGCGCTCGTGCTCGGCGGCCGGCCCGAGCTGGCGGACGAGGAGCTCGCCGTGCTGGCGCTGATGGCGCTGTTCGTGCTGCCGCTCGGCTTCATGCTCGTGCAGCTCGGGCCGCGTTCGATCGGCGCGGCCGAAGTCGGTCTGCTGCTGCTGCTCGAGATCATTCTTGGCCCGCTGTGGGTGTGGCTCTTCCTCGACGAGGCGCCGACGCCGGCGGTGCTCGGCGGCGGCGCGATCGTGCTGCTCGCCCTCGTCGGCCACGGCCTGCTCGGCTGGCGCGAGCAGCGCGGCGCGACCTCGGCGCGCGCGGCCCGGCGCGCGCCGGACTCCGCCTAGGCGCCTTCGCGCGTCGCCCGCGTCTCCTCCACCAGCCACGCGCGAAAGCGCGCCAGCGCGGGGCGCTCGGCCTTGCGCTCGGGCATGATGAAGTAGTAGGCGCGGGCGCTCGCGAAGCTGCGGTCGCAGGGGATCATCAGCTCGCCCGCGTCGAGCTCGCGCTGGATCAGGAAGGGCGGGATCAGCGCCACGCCCATGCGCTCGATCGCGGCCTGGGCGAGCATCGAGAACAGCTCCAGGCGCATGCCGCCCATGTCGTGCGCGACCTCGACGCCGGCGGCCTCGAACCACTGCCGCCAGGCATAGGGCCGGGTGGTCTGCTGCAGCAGCGGCAGTGCGGCGATGTCCGCCGCCGCCATCCCGGCGCGGGCGCCGGCGAGCTGCGGACTGCACACCGGCACCGGGTACTCGCGCATCAGGAAGTGGGCCTCGGTGCCGGGCCAGCCGGCGTCGCCGAAGTAGATCGCGGCGTCGAACTCGGTCTCGTCGAAGAGGAAGGGGCGGGTGCGGGTGCTCATGTTGACCACCACGTCGGGGCAGGCCTGCTGGAAGCGGCCGAGCCGCGGCAGCAGCCAGCGCGTGGCGAAGGTGGGGACGACGGCCAGCTCCAGCGTGCTGCCGGTGCCGTGGTGGGCCATCACCGCCAGTGTGTCGCGCGCGATCGCGTCCAGCCGCGGCGCGATCTGGCGGCTGTAGCTCAGGCCCGCCTCGGTCAGCTGCACGCCGCGCCGCGTGCGGCGGAACAGCGGCACGCCGAGGAAGTCCTCCAGTGTCGCGATCTGGCGGCAGATCGCGCTCTGCGTCAGCGCCAGCTCGTCGGCGGCGCGGGTGAAGCTCTCGTGCCGGGCGGCGGCCTCGAAGGCGAGCAGGGCGGCGGTGCTGGGGATCTTCTTGCGCATGCGGGATGGGGGCGGTCGGCGCGCGCGCCGGTCGCGCCGCGCCCACCTTGCGGAGTCGGCAAAGGGGCAGAGCTTACTACCTGGAGGCTGTGCGATGGCGAGCGGTGTAAAGTGCCGGCATAAATCCCCGCCTGCCCGCCCGGCAGGCCAGCCCAAGGAGCGCACAGCATGAAAGCCATCGGATATCGCGAACCCGGCCCGATCGAGCGGCCCGACAGCCTGATCGAGTTCGAACTGCCGCAACCGGTGCCACAGGGCCGCGACCTGCTGGTGCAGGTGCAGGCCGTGTCGGTGAATCCGGTCGACACCAAGGTGCGCCGCAACGCCGCGCCGGCGGCGGGGGAGACGCGGGTGCTGGGCTTCGACGCGGTGGGTGTCGTGCACGCGGTGGGCGGGGGCGTCAGCCTGTTCGAGCCCGGCGATGTCGTCTGGTACGCGGGCGCCATCGACCGCCCCGGCAGCAACAGCGAGTTCCAACTGGTGGACGAGCGCATCGTCGGCTACGCGCCGCGCACGCTCGCGCCGGCCGACGCCGCTGCGCTGCCGCTCACCGGTATCACCGCCTGGGAACTGCTCTTCGACCGCCTGCAGGTGCCGCGCGCCGGCAGCGCCGAAGCCGAGCGGGCCGAGCCCGCCACGCTGCTGGTCGTCGGCGCCGCGGGCGGGGTCGGCTCGGTGCTCGTGCAACTCGCCCGCGGGCTCACCGACCTGGTCGTGGTCGGCACCGCCTCGCGTCCGGAAACCATCGCCTGGGCCACCGAAATGGGCGCCCACCACACCGTGGACCACCACCAGCCGCTGCAGGCGCAGATCGAGGCCCTGGGCGTGCCGCCGGTGCGCTACGTCGCCAGCCTGACCCAGACCGACCGCCACTTCGCCCAGATCGTCGAGCTCATGGCCCCGCAGGGCCGCTTCGCGCTGATCGACGACCCGGAGCCGATCGACGTGCGCCTGCTCAAGCGCAAGAGCATCAGCCTGCACTGGGAGCTGATGTTCACCCGCTCCCTGTTCCAGACCAGCGACATGATCGCGCAGCACGACCTGCTGGAGGAGCTCGCACGGCTGGTGGACGAGGAAACCGTGCGCAGCACCGCGCGCGCGCACTACGGGCGCATCACCGCGGCCAACCTGCAACGCGCGCATGCGCTGCAGGAGAGCGGGGCAGCGATCGGGAAGACGGTGCTGGCGGGATTCTGAGCACCTGTCTTTCGCGTCAAGACGGCGCCTACGGCCGCGAACGTGCAGGCGGCGGTACGCCTCGCAGGTCGAAGCCCCGCAATTGCTACCACAAGGCCAGGCCCGGGGCCGGCCTTCACTCCCGCTCCGGAAAATGGGGAATGCCCTTTTCCCGGTACAGCCGATAGATGAGTCGCCGCAGGGCCCGGATGTCCTCGGACTCGTCCTGCGCGCGCATGCTGAAGATGATCGGCGACACCAGCTGCGGGTCATCCAGCTCGCGGTAGCCGACGTCGTCCCGCCTGAGCGGATTGAGCCCCACGGGCACGATCGCTGCGCCTTCGCCGGCCGCCACCAGCCCCAGCGCGATCTGCAGCTCGCCGGCCTCGAAGATGGACTCCGGCGTCAGCCCCCGATCGCGGAAGGCCGCCAGCACCTGGTCCGCGAAGCTCGGCCGCGGTGCCTTCGGGAACACGATCAGGGTCCCGGTGGCAAGCTCCTTCAGTGACAGCGGACCATTGCTGGCGAGCCGCGGGTGCTCGGCCGGCAGCGCCGCCACCAGCCGCTCCTCGCGCAAGACGATGCGGCGCACGTGCGGGTCCTCGTGGCGCACCCGGCCAAAACCGACGTCGATGCGGCCGTCCTTGAGCGCCGCGATCTGCTCGACCGTGGCCATCTCATGCAGGGTCAGCTCGACCGCCGGGTTCTCGGCGCGGAAGCGGCGGATCACCTCGGGCAGCAGGCCGTAAAGCGTCGAGCCGACGAAGCCCAGCGACAGCTTGCGCTCGATCTTGCCGACCCGGCGGGTCATCGATTCCAGCTCCGCTGCCTGGGCCAGCAGCTGAAGCGCGTGGCTCTGGAAGAAACGTCCGGCCTCGGTGAGCCTCAGCGGCCGGCTGCCGCGCTCGAACAGCTGCACCCCGAGCCGCTCCTCCAGCGCCTGGATCTGGCGGCTCAGCGGGGGCTGGGCGATGTGCAGCCGCACGGCGGCGCGAGTGATGTTGCATTCCTCGGCGACGACGACGAAGTAGCGCAGTTGGCGTAGTTCTAAGTGCATACCTTTAAGGTATTGAACGGATACTAAATCGGTGTTGGACCGGCTCAAGTGTGCGGGGGTATCGTCTTTCCACCGCGACATCAAACCGCATCTTATACCTGAACAGTATGATCCATTCCATCGAAACCCTGCTCCTCGACGTCCCCACCATCCGGCCCCACAAGCTGTCGGTGGCGACGATGAACACCCAGACCCTGGTGCTGGTGCATGTGCGCTGCGCTGACGGGATCGAAGGCTGGGGCGAGGCCACGACGATCGGCGGCCTGGCCTACGGCGACGAGAGCCCGGAGTCGGTGAAGGTCAATATCGACACCCACATCGCGCCGCTGCTGGTCGACACGGACGCGCGCAACGTGGCCGCCGCGATGAGCCGGCTGCGCCGCACGATCCGCGGCAACCGCTTTGCCAAATGCGCGATCGAGACTGCCCTGCTCGACGCCCAGGCGAAGCGCCTGGGGGTGCCCCTTTCCGAACTGCTCGGCGGGCGCCTGCGCGACCACCTGCCGGTGGCCTGGACCCTGGCCAGCGGCGACACCGCCCGCGACATCGCCGAGGCCGAGCGGATGCTGGAGCAGCGGCGCCACCGCGTCTTCAAGCTGAAGATCGGCCTGCGCCCGGTGGCCGAGGACGTCGCCCACGTGCTCGCGATCAAGCGTGCGCTGGGCGATGCCGCGAGCGTGCGGGTGGACGTCAATCAGGCCTGGAGCGAACTCGACGCCATGGCCGGGATCGCCGCGCTGCAGGACGGCGGCGTCGAGCTGATCGAGCAGCCGGTGCGGGCCGAGAACAGCGCCGCGCTCAAGCGCCTGAGCGACAGCTTCACCGTGCCGGTGATGGCGGACGAGGCGCTGCACGGGCCGGACGACGCGCTGGCCATCGCCAGCGGCGCGGGCGCCGACGTCTTCGCGGTCAAGATCGCCCAGTCCGGCGGCCTGCGCCCGGCTGCCGAAGTGGCCGCGATCGCGCGGCTCGCCGGTATCGGCCTGTACGGCGGAACGATGCTCGAAGGCCCGGTCGGCACCGCCGCCTCGGCCCACCTGTTCGCCACCTTCGATGAGCTTGCCTTCGGCACCGAGCTGTTCGGGCCGCTGCTGCTCACCGAGGAGATCCTGGCCAAGCCCCTCGAGTATCGCGATTTCACGCTCAAGGTGCCGGACGGGCCGGGCCTGGGCATCGAACTGGACCTTGAAAAGATCGCCGCACTGCGGCGCCGATAAGGAGGAGACCCCCATGCTGTTCCAGGTGCAGATGGACGTGAGGCTGCCCCCCGCGATGCCCGAATCGCAGGCTGCCGAACTGAAGAAGGTGGAGAAGGAGCGCGCCCAGGCGCTGCAGGCGGCCGGCAAGTGGCGCCATCTGTGGCGCATCGCCGGACGCTACGCCAACGTCAGCATCTTCGACGTGGCCGACGTCGACGAGCTGCATGCGCTGGTCTCGACCTTGCCGCTTTTTCCCTACATGGAAATCCAGGTGACGCCGCTGTGCCGTCACCCGTCTTCGATCCAGGCGGGCGACCGCTGAACGATCACCAAAAACGCACGCAGACCCCAAGGAGGAGTAGAGACATGACCCATTCCGAAATCGAAGCCCTGGTGAAAGGCTTCATCGTCGACGCCGCGGACCGCCCGGCCAACCCGCGGGTGCAGCAGGTCGTGCTGCGCCTGACCACCGACCTGTTCAAGGCCATCGAGGACCTCGACCTGCAGCCGTCCGAGATCTGGCAGGGCCTGGAGTATCTGTCCGCGGCCGGCGCCGCCCAGGAGCTCGGCCTGATCGCGCCGGGCATCGGGCTGGAGCGCTTCATCGACATCCGCAGCGACGAGGCCGAGGCCCGTGCCGGCCTCGCCGGCGGCACGCCGCGCACCATCGAGGGCCCGCTGTACGTGGCCGGTGCGCCGGTGGGCGAGGGCTTCGCCCGGCTCGACGACGGCACCGAGAGCGGCGAGGGCGAGGTGCTGTTCATGCAGGGCACCGTCCATGGCGACGACGGCAAGCCGCTGGCCGGCGCCCGGGTCGAGGTCTGGCACGCCAACCTGAAGGGCAACTACTCCTTCTTCGACAAGAGCCAGTCCGCCTTCAACCTGCGCCGCACCATCGTCACCGACGACAACGGCCGCTACCAGTTCCGCAGCATCGTGCCGATGGGCTACGGCTGCCCGCCGGGCGGCAGCACCCAGCGCCTGCTCGACCTGCTGGGCCGCCACGGCCGGCGTCCCGCCCACATCCACTTCTTCGTCTCGGCGCCGGGTCATCGCAAGCTGACCACGCAGATCAACATCGACGGCGACGAATACCTGTGGGACGACTTCGCCTTCGCCAGCCGCGAGGGCCTGGTGCCGGCGGTCAAGCGCATCGACGACCCGGCCGAGCTGGCCAGCCGCGGGCTCGACAAACCGTTCGCCTCGATCGACTTCGACTTCCGCCTGTACGGCGAATGCGCCGCGGCGCCGGCGGACGAGGTCGCGCGGCGCCGTGCTGCCGCCCCGACGCCCGAGACCGGGACGCTGCGCGCCGCCGCCTGACCCGAGCCGGTGGTCGCCGTGCCGGCGACCGCCTGACCCAACGGAGGAGACATCATGATTCCCATCCAACCCGTGCGCCGCAGCGGCCCCAGGACGCTCGACGACTTCCTCGTGGAAGACCGCGCGAGCGGCGATTTCCGCCTGCACCGCAGCGCCTTCACCGACGAAGCGCTGTTCGAGCTGGAGATGGAGCACATCTTCGAGGGCAACTGGATCTACCTCGCCCACGAGAGCCAGATCCCCAATGCCAACGACTACTACACCACCCACATCGGCCGCCAGCCGATCGTCATCGCCCGCAACCGCCAGGGCGAGCTGAACGCCTTCATCAACGCCTGCAGCCACCGTGGCGCGATGCTGTGCCGCTTCAAGCGCGGCAACAAGGCCACCTACACCTGCCCGTTCCACGGCTGGACCTTCAACAACAGCGGCAAGCTCCTGAAGGTCAAGGACCCGGAGGGGGCCGGCTATTCGGAGTGCTTCAACAAGGAGGGCTCGCACGACCTGAAGAAGGTGGCGCGCTTCGCGAACTACCGCGGCTTCCTGTTCGGCAGCCTGCGCGAGGACGTGGCGCCGCTGCAGGACTTCCTCGGCGAGGCGGCCAAGATCATCGACATGATCGTGGACCAGTCCACCGACGGGCTGGAGGTGCTGCGCGGCGCCTCGACCTACACCTTCGAGGGCAACTGGAAGCTGCAGGCCGAGAACGGTGCCGACGGCTACCACGTCTCCGCGGTGCACTGGAACTACGCCGCCACCACCCAGCACCGCAAGGCCAAGAACGAGCAGGGCGACCAGATCCGCGCGATGGACGCCGGCAAGTGGGGCAAGCAGGGCGGCGGCTTCTACGCCTTCGACCACGGCCACATGCTGCTGTGGACCAAGTGGGCCAACCCCGAGGACCGCCCCAACTTCGCCCGCCGCGACGAGTTCGCCGAGCGCTGCGGCCCCGAGACCGCCGACTGGATGGTGCAGCACTCGCGCAACCTGTGCCTGTACCCGAACGTGTACCTGATGGACCAGTTCGGCTCGCAGATCCGGCTGCTGCGGCCGCTGTCGGTCGACCGCACCGAGGTGACGATCTACTGCATCGCGCCCAGGGGCGAGTCCGCCGAGGCACGCGCGCGCCGGATCCGCCAGTACGAGGACTTCTTCAACGTCAGCGGCATGGCCACGCCGGACGACCTGGAGGAGTTCCGCGCCTGCCAGCAGGGCTTCGCGGGGCGCGCACTGGAATGGAACGACATGTGCCGCGGCGCCCGGCACTGGATCGACGGGCCCGACGAGGCCGCCCGCCGCATCGGGCTGGCACCGGTGATGAGCGGCGTCAAGACCGAGGACGAGGGCCTGTACACGGTGCAGCACCGCTACTGGCTGGACGTCATGAAGAAGGCCGTCGCCGAGCAGGGGGGCGCGTAATGAAAGACATCGCCTTCGCCGACATCCAGGCCTTCCTGCACCGCGAGTCCCGCTTGCTGGACGACGAGGCCTGGGACGAGTGGCTCGCCTGCTACCACCCGGACGCGCAGTTCTGGATGCCCAGCTGGGACGACGACGACACCCTGGTGAGCGACCCGCAGCGGGAGATCTCGCTGATCTTCTACCCCAACCGCCAGGGGCTGGAGGACCGGGTGTTCCGCATCAAGACCGAACGCTCCAGCGCCAGCACGCCGGACACCCGCACCAGCCACAACATCAGCAACGTCGAGGTGGAGCGGCGCGACGGCGAGCGGGTCACGGTGCGCTTCAACTGGCACACCCTGAGCCACCGCTACAAGACCGACTACAGCCACTTCGGCATGTCGCGCTACGTGATCGACTTCGGCGGTGGCGAGCCGCAGATCCTCGACAAGTACGTGGTGCTGAAGAACGACTACATCCACCAGGTCATCGACATCTACCACGTCTAGGCCGTGCCGGCGTCGGCCGCTGGGATTCCCCCGCGCCCGTGCCGACACGATCCTGGACATGGAGGAGACACCCCCATGAGCCACACCATTGCGCTGCAGTTCGAAGACGGCGTCACCCGCTTCATCGACTGCCACCCCGACGAAACGCTGGCCGACGCCGCCTACCGGCAGCAGGTCAACATCCCGCTCGACTGCCGTGACGGCGCCTGCGGCACCTGCCGCGGCCAGTGCGAGTCGGGCGACTACGAACTTCCCGCGGGGAGCTACATCGAGGACGCGCTGAGCGCCGAGGAGGCCGCCCGCCGCGTGATCCTGGCCTGCCAGATGCGCCCGCGCTCGGATTGCGTGGTCCAGGTGCCGGCGTCCTCGGCCGCCTGCAAGACCGGCGCCGCACGCCATGCCGGTCGCATCGCCGCGGTGGCGCGCCTGTCCGCATCGACGATCGGCTTCGCCATCGAGCTGGAGGCCGGCGCCAGCCCGGACTTCCTCGCCGGCCAGTACGTCAATGTGGAGATTCCCGGCACCGCGCTGTCGCGCGCCTACTCATTCAGCTCCGCGCCCGGCGCGGCACGCGCCGAGTTCGTGGTGCGCAACGTGCCCGACGGCCGCATGAGCCGCTTCCTCACCGATGAAGTCCGGGTCGGCCAGCCGATCGCCTTCACCGGCCCCCACGGCAGCTTCTACCTGCGCGAGCCGGTGCGCCCGCTGCTGTTCCTCGCCGGCGGCACCGGCCTCGCGCCCTTCCTGGCGATGCTGGAGGTGCTGGCGCAAGGCGGCTGCGCGCAGCCACTGCGGCTCGTGTATGGCGTGACGCGCGACGAGGACCTGGTCGGCCTCGAGCGGCTCGACGCCCTGCGCGCGCGGCTGCCGCAGTTCGACTACCGGACCTGCGTCGCCGATGCGGCGAGCGCCCATCCGCGCAAGGGCTATGTCACCGCCCACGTCGAGCCGGAATGGCTGAACGGCGGCGACGTGGATGTCTACCTGTGCGGCCCGGTGGCGATGGTGGACGCGGTGCGCGACTGGCTCGCGGCCGCGGGCGTCACCCCGGCCCGCTTCCTGTTCGAGAAGTTCTCGGCGAGCAGCGCGGAGGTGGCGCAATGACGGCCCCCATGCGATTCGCCGAGCGGGTGGTGATCGTCACCGGCGCCGCCCAGGGCATCGGCCGCGGTGTCGCGCTGGCGGCCGCCGAGGAGGGCGCCACGGTGGTGCTGGCCGATCGCGCGGCGCTGGTGCATGAGGTGGCAGGCGAGATCACCGCCCGGGGCGGCCGGGCGATGGCGGTGACGCCGGATCTGGAGACTGCGGAGGGCGCACGTTCGATGGTGGCCGCGGCCCACGAAGCCCACGGTCGCGTCGACGTGCTGATCAACAACGTCGGCGGCACGATCTGGGCCAAGCCCTTCGAGGCCTACCAGGACGAGCAGATCGAGGCCGAGATCCGCCGCTCGCTGTTCCCCACGCTGTGGTGCTGCCGGGCGGTGCTGCCGCTGATGATCGAGCGGCGCAAGGGGGTGATCGTCAACGTCTCCTCGATCGCCACCCGCGGCATCTACCGCATTCCCTATTCGGCGGCCAAGGGCGGCGTCAACGCGCTCACCGCGAGCCTCGCCTTCGAGCAGGCCGGCAATGGCATCCGCGTGAACGCGGTCGCCACCGGCGGCACCGAGGCACCGCCGCGCCAGGTGCCGCGCAACCCGGCGCCGATGAGCCCGCAGGAGGAGCGCTGGTACCAGGGCATCGTGGACCAGACCGTCGCCAGCAGCCTGATGCACCGCTACGGCACGATCGACGAGCAGGTGCGGGCGATCCTGTTCCTGGCTTCCGACGAGGCGTCCTACATCACCGGCTCGGTGTTGCCGGTGGGCGGTGGCGACCAGGGCTGAGCACGCTCCGCCCTCGCCAAGCAAAAACATAACGACATTCCAACAGAGACAAACCATGCGCAATATCGACCTTCACCGGCTGTCCGACGAGGCCCGCTTCAACGGCTTCCACGGATCGGTCCTCTTCTGGTGCGCCCTGATCATCGTCTGCGACGGCTATGACCTCGCGGTCGCCGGCATCGCCTTGCCGTCGATCATGAAGGACATGGGCGTGACGCCGACCAGCGCCGGCTTCATGGTCAGCTCCGCGCTGTTCGGCATGATGTTCGGCGCCATCTTCCTGGGCACCATCGCCGACCGGATCGGGCGCCGTCTGGCGATCGCGATCTGCGTCGCGCTGTTCAGCGTGTTCACTGCGGCGGCCGGCCTGACCGACGATCCGGTCATCTTCAGCGTCTTCCGCTTCCTCGCCGGGCTCGGGATCGGCGGCGTGATGCCCAACGTCGTCGCCCAGATGACCGAGTATTCGCCGCGCCGGCTGCGCAGCACGCTGGTGACGCTGATGTTCAGCGGTTACGCGATCGGCGGCATGCTGGCGGCGATCCTCGGCAAGGGCATGCTCGAGACGCTCGGCTGGCAGTCGGTGTTCCTCGCCGCGGGGCTGCCGGTGCTGCTGATTCCCCTCATCCTCAGGTCGATGCCGGAGTCGATGCCCTTCCTGCTCAAGTCGAAGCGGCTGGAGCAGTTGAAGGCCATCGCCGCGCGCATGAATCCCGACTACCGTCCGGCCGCGGGCGACTGCTTCACGCTGCCGATGCGGGACAAGGCCGCCGGCGCCGCGCTCGGCCGTCTGTTCCGCGAGGGGCGCGGCTTCAGCACGGCGATGTTCTGGATCGCGTTCTTCATGTGCCTGTTCATGGTCTATGCCTTGAGCTCGTGGCTGACCAAGCTGATGGCCGCCGCCGGCTACAGCCTCGGCTCGGCCCTGACCCTGGTGCTGGTGCTCAACTTCGGCGGCATGCTCGGCGCCGTCGGTGGCGGCTGGCTGGCCGATCGCTTCCACATCAAGCACGTGCTGGTCGGCATGTACGCGCTGGCCGCGGTCTCGATCACGCTGCTCGGCTATCCGGTGCCGCCGGCCCTGCTGTTCGTGCTGGTCGGCCTGGCCGGTGCCTCGACCATCGGCACCCAGATCGTCACCTATGCCTACGTCGGCCAGTTCTACCCGATGGCGGTGCGTGCGACCGGCATCGGCTGGGCCTCGGGCATCGGCCGCAGCGGCGCGATCCTGGCGCCGATCGTGATCGGCACGCTGGTCGGCATGGCATTGCCGCTGGAACAGAACTTCATGGCCATCGGCATCCCCGCAGTGATCGCCGCGGTCGCGGTCTCGCTGATCCGCCATGGCCTCTCGGCCGGCGCGCGTCACGCGGCACCCGAGGCGGAAGCCGCCGCGCCCGCCGTGCGCCTGGCGACTGCAAAGCGCTGACAAACACGGCAGCGCGGGGCCTGCCCGGCCGGGGCGGCGACCTCGGCTCGAGCCCACCCTTTACCGATTCAACCGAAGCCCGCCCCGACTGGGGCGGGAGGAGACCAGACATGATCGACAAGATCGTAGCGGGCGTCGCAGAGGCCGTGGCCGGCATTCACGACGGCGCCACCATCATGATTGGCGGCTTTGGCAGCGCCGGCCAGCCGGCCGAGCTGATCGACGCCCTGATCGAGCACGGTGCGCGCGAGCTCACCATCGTCAACAACAACGCCGGCAACGGCGAAACCGGGCTGGCGGCGCTGCTCAAGGCCGGGCGGGTGCGCAAGATGATCTGCTCCTTCCCGCGCCAGGCCGACTCGCAGGTCTTCGACGCCCTCTACCGGGCCGGCCGGATCGAGCTCGAACTGGTGCCGCAGGGCAACCTGGCGGCGCGCATCCAGGCCGCGGGCGCCGGCCTGGGCGGCATCTTCACCCCCACCGGCTACGGCACGCTGCTCGCCGAGGGCAAGGAGACGCGCAGCATCGACGGGCGCAACTACGTCTTCGAGCGCCCCCTCCATGCCGACTTCGCCCTGATCAAGGCCGAGGCCGGCGACCGCTGGGGCAACCTGGTGTATCGCAAGAGCGCCCGCAACTTCGGCCCGATCATGGCCACCGCCGCGCGCTGCACCGTGGCCCAGGTGAGCCGGGTCGTCGAACTGGGCCAGCTCGACCCCGAATCCGTCGTCACCCCGGGCATCTTCGTCCAGCGCCTGGTGGCGGTGAACAGCGAAACCCGGCTCGTCGCGGCCGCCTGAGGAGCAAACCATGCATACACGTCTCGACCGCAACCAGCTCGCCGCGCGCATCGCCCGCGACATTCCCGAGGGCGCCTACGTGAATCTGGGCATCGGCGCGCCGACCCGGGTCGGCAACTACCTGCCGCGCGAGCGGGAGATCTTCCTGCACAGCGAGAACGGCCTGCTCGGCATGGGCCCGGCGCCGGCGCCCGGCGAGGAAGACCCGGAGCTGATCAACGCCGGCAAGGGGCCGGTGACGCTGCTCGCCGGCGGCTGCTACTTCCACCATGCGGACAGCTTCGCGATGATGCGCGGCGGCCATCTGGACATCTGCGTGCTGGGGGCCTACCAGGTCGCGGCCAACGGCGATCTCGCCAACTGGCACACCGGCGAAGCCGACGCCATTCCCGCCGTCGGCGGCGCGATGGACCTCGCCGTGGGCGCCCGGCAGGTCTTCGTGATGATGGACCACGTCACCAAGGGCGGCGAGGCCAAGATCGTCGAGCGCTGCACCTATCCGGTCACCGGCCTGGCCTGCGTGAGCCGCATCTACACCGACCTGGCGGTCATCGACGTCACCCGCGAGGGATTGCTGGTCACCGAAATGGTCGAGGGCCTCGCCTTCGACGAACTCCAGCGCCTGACCGCGGCACCGCTGCGCCTTGCGCGCCCCCAGTGAGGTCCCTGACATGAATGCCTATATCTGCGATGCCGTGCGCACCCCGTTCGGCCGCTACGCCGGCGCGCTGTCCTCGGTGCGCGCCGACGACCTCGGCGCGGTGCCCCTGAAGGCCCTGATGGCCCGCAACGCCGGCGTCGACTGGGGCGCCGTGGACGACCTGATCTACGGCTGCGCCAACCAGGCCGGCGAGGACAACCGCAACGTCGGCCGCATGGCGCTGCTGCTCGCCGGGCTGCCGCGCGAGGTGCCGGGCACGACCATCAACCGCCTGTGCGGCTCCAGCCTCGACGCCGTCGCGCTGGCCGCCCGCGCGATCAAGAGCGGGGAGGTGGCGCTGATGATCGCCGGCGGGGTGGAAAGCATGTCCCGCGCGCCCTTCGTGCTCGGCAAGGCCGAGAGCGCCTTCGCCCGCAGCATGGCCATCGAGGACACCACCATCGGCTGGCGCTTCATCAATCCGGCGATGAAGGCCGCCTACGGGGTGGATTCGATGCCGCAGACGGCCGAGAACGTCGCCACCGACTTCGGCATCTCGCGCGCCGACCAGGACGCCTTCGCGCTGCGCAGCCAGCAGCGCACCGCCGCCGCCATCGAGGCTGGGCGCCTGGCCGCGGAGATCGTGCCGGTCGAGGTGCCGCAGAAGAAGGGTGAAGCCGTCCGCGTCAGCGTCGACGAGCACCCGCGCGCCACCACGCTGGAAGCGCTGGCCCGCCTGAAGGGCGTGGTGCGCCCCGACGGCACGGTCACCGCCGGCAACGCCTCCGGCGTGAACGATGGCGCCGCCGCGCTGCTGCTGGCCTCCGAGGCGGCGGTCGCGCGCCACGGCCTCACCCCGCGCGCGCGCGTGGTGGCCGCCGCCACCGCCGGTGTGGCGCCGCGCATCATGGGCTTCGGCCCGGCGCCGGCGATGCGCAAGGTGCTGGCGCTGGCCGGGCTCACGCTCGCCGACATGGACGTCATCGAGCTCAACGAAGCCTTCGCCGCGCAGGCGCTGGCGGTGCTGCGCGACCACGGCCTGCCCGACGACGCCGCGCACGTGAACCCCAATGGCGGCGCGATCGCGCTCGGCCATCCGCTGGGCGCGTCCGGTGCCCGGCTGGTGACCACCGCGCTCCACGAGCTGGAACGCCGCGGCGGCCGCTACGCGCTGTGCACGATGTGCATCGGCGTGGGGCAGGGCATCGCCGTGATCATCGAACGGGTCTGACCCCCGCCGACGCCACAGGAGATTCGAACGTGCCACTGCTGCAACTGGATCAAACGCAGATCCACTACCGCTTCGACGGCCCCGAGGACGCGCCGGTGCTGGTGCTGTCCAACTCGCTGGGCACCACACTCGACATGTGGGCACCGCAGATGCCGGCCCTCAGTCGCCGCTTCCGCGTGCTGCGCTACGACAGCCGCGGCCACGGCCGCTCCGGCGCCCCCGCGGGCCCTTACGACATCGCGCGCCTGGGCCGCGACGTGGTCGCGCTGCTCGATGCCCTGGAGATTCCGCGCGCCCGCTTCTGCGGCCTGTCGATGGGCGGCATGACCGGGATGTGGCTGGGCGTCCATGCCGGCGAGCGCCTCGACGCCCTGGTGCTGTGCAACACCGCCGCCCGCATCGGCACCGCGGCCCAGTGGAACGCCCGCATCGGGCGGGTGGAGGCGGACGGCATGGCGGCGGTCGCCGATGCCGTGGTGGAGCGCTGGTTCACGCCCGGCTTCATCGCCGCCCACCCGGACGAAGTCAGGCCGCTGCGGCACATGCTGACCGAATCGCCGCCGGCGGGCTACGCCGCCTGCTGCGCGGCGGTGCGCGACATGGACCTGCGCGACGCGCTGCCGCGCATCGGCGTGCCCACGCTGGTGATCGCCAGCACCCACGACGGCGCGACCCCGGCCGCCGACGGTCTCGCCGCCGCCAGGGCAATCCCCGGCGCCGCCTATCTGGAACTGGACGCTTCCCACCTCTCGAACGTGGAACAGCCGGAACTCTTCACCGCCGCCCTGCTCGACTTTCTGGCCTGAGTCGTTCGCCGGGCAGCGCGGCGGACCATCCGAGGAGACGCCAGGCGGCTCGTTCATGACGCCGCCCGCCGCCGAGCGTCCTGCGTGGGGGGGCGGCGCAGCATCCGATACACTGTGGCGATCCATGACCCTGCGCGCCCGCTTCCTCGAACTCCAGTCCCTGCTTGCGCAGCAGGCGTCGTTCTGGCGTCCGTCGCCGTTCCATACGGCGCAGCCGGCGTGGTGCGCGCAGTGGCCGGCGCTGGCTGCGGCGCTGGACGCGCTGGACGAGGCCTGTGTGGACCGCCTCGGTGCGGATGAGGACGCCTGGGCCGCCTGGCTCATGCCCCATCTGCCGATCGTGGACCGCCTGCGCGAGGCGTGCCGGGTGGCGGAGTTGCCCGCGCGCATGCTGCCGGCCTGCGCTGCCCATTTCGACGCCGGCATCCCCGGGCGCAAGCGTCGCCAGATCGAGGCCTTTGCCGCGCACCTGGCGACCAGCGCTGCGCCGCTGCTCGAATGGTGCGCCGGCAAGGGCCATCTGGGCAGGCGGCTGGCGCTCGCCGACCGGGTGCCGGTGACATCGCTGGAGATCGATCCGGTGCTGTGCACCGAGGCCGGGCGGCTCGCCGCGCGGCAGGGCGTGGCGCAGCGCGTGGTCCGTGGCGACGCGCTCGGCGATGCCGCCCGATCCTTGCTGCGGGGGCATTCCGTGCTGGCCCTGCATGCCTGTGGCGAACTGCATCGGACACTCGTGCGCGGCGCCGGCGTCGATGGCGCGCAGGCCTACGCGATCGCGCCGTGCTGCTACCACCTCGGCAACGATGGCGACTACCGCGCGCTCAGCCGGAAGGCCAGCCTGATGCTGGATGCCGGCGCGCTGCGCCTGGCGGTGACGGAAACGGTGACCGCCCCGGCGCACGACCGCGCGCGCCTGGCCCGCGACCAGGCCTGGAAGCTCGGCTTCGTCGCCTTGCGCAACATGCTGGAGGGCGAGGGGCCGCGGCCCTTCCGCCCGGTGCCCGCGGCCTGGCTGGGCGAATCCTTCGAGGTCTTCTGCC
>JANJTU010000138.1 GCA_024710965.1 Thauera sp.
GCGGGCCGCGGCGCCTGGCCCGGCGCGGGCCGCGCCGACCGCTCCGCCACCGGCATGACCGGCTCCTCGTCGAGCGAAGCGGCCCACCAGGTCGCCGCCAGCGTCGCGAGCAGCGCGGCGAGCAGACCCCGGGTGCGCGGGTTGAGGGCGACCTTCACGGTTCCCGCCTCGCAAACACGGCGAGGGCCACGTCGGCTTCGACGAGGTCGGCGGCAGGTTCCAGGCGCCGCACCGCGAGGGATTCGAGCGCCACCTCGGGCATCGTCGCCAGCATCTCGCCGAGCCAGGCATGCAGCGCGCCGTAGCTGCCCTGCACCGGCAGGCTGAGCGAAACCCGCAACAGCGGCGTGCCGGGCTGGGCGGCGCTGCGGTAGGCGGTGCGCTCGGCGTTCAGCCCGTGGTTCTCGGCCAGCACGGAGACGTTCGCGAGGCTGCGCGGCAGGCCGCGTTCGGCGGGGAAGGCGGCGTAGAAGCGCTCGACCGCACTCGCGCCGCCCGCCTGCGCCTGCGGCGGCCGCAGCAGGCGGGTCCGCTCCGCCACCAGTTCGTCGCGGCGGCGCTCGAGCGCGGCGCCGCCGAGCACGTCGAGCACGATGGCGAAGGCGAGCAGGGCCAGGCCCGAGCCGCCCGCCCAGCCCAGGCGCCGGATCAGGCGCAGCCCCTGTTCGCGCAGGATCGCCGATGGCGTCATGGCGTGTCCCCCCAGCGCCCGCTCACGATGAAGCGCAGCCGGGCCATGCCGTCGATGTCCACCCAGGCGTGGCTGTCGATGGCAACGCCGCGCACCCCCGCCTGCTGCTGCAGACGCTCGACGTAGGCAAACGCGTCCTCGAGCGCGGGCGCGTCGGCGACGAGGCGCAGCGTGCCTCGCCCGGCATCGCCGTGGATCTCGAGCACGGTCAGCTCGGCGCCTTGCGCCTGCGCCAGATCGGCGAGCATGCGGCCCCAGTCGGCGCGCAGCTGGGCCGCCACCGCCTGCATCGCGGCGGGGTCGGATCCGGCGGCAGATGCGGCGGAGGCCGCCGGCGCACCGCCCGGGCGCAGCTGCGCGCGCAGGCGATCGACGATGGCAGCGCGCTCGTCGAGCTCGCGCCGCAGCGCATTCGCGTCGACGACTGCCGTCGCCGCCGCCGTCACGCCGAGCGCGAGCAGCAGCCAGCCGATCCAGCCCGCGCGGCGACGCTGCGGGGCGAAGTCCAGCGCCAGCGCGGGCGGGGCATTGCGCGTCAGCTTCATGCGGCCTCCAGCGGCACCTGGCGCCAGCCCGCGGGCAGCGCGAAGGCGTGGCCGGCGGCATACAGCACACCGGCCTGCGCCGCCGGCGTGCGCCCGGCGCACCAGGCCTCGAGCATCGCCCCCAGGCCGGCCGCACCGCCGCCCAGCGGCTGGCTGCGCACCGCCTGCCAGGCGCCGTCGCGCCACAGGCCGACGGTGAGGCGGCCGGCGCGCGCCAGGGCAAGCGCCCCGAAACAGCCTTCGGGCTCATCGAAGCGGCCCTGCAGGCGGTTGAAGGCGTCGGCGAAGTCGCCCGTCACGCCGGCCAGCCGCAGGCCGCGGACGCGCGCGAACTCCCGCACCGCCTCGAGCAGCGCGGCCGGCACGGCGCAGGCGAGGGCCGGAAAGTCGACCACGTCGCGGTCGAGCGCCAGAGTCCAGTCGGGCTCGGCAACGCCGTGCACCTCGCGGAAGCGGTGGGCCATGAAGGCGCGCCGCTCCTCGCCGCGGCGCACGCCGCGCGGCCAGTTCAGCACCAGGTAGCGCAGCCAGCCATCGCCGAGCACCACATGCAGGCGGCCACCGCGCATCTCGCCCCCGCCCTGCAGCTGGGCGAGCGCCTTGTCCGGCGCGCCCTCGTGCGCGAGCCGCTGGGCCGCCGCCGCGCCGCGCAGCAGCCAGGCGTCGCCTTCCAGCCGCAGCTGCCAGTCAGCCGTGGAGCGTGACACGATTGAGTTCCTCCAGGGTCGTCTCCCCGGCGGCGACGAGCTCGGTCACCGCCTCGCGCAGGCTGCGAAAGCCCTGCCGGCGCGCGGCCTCGCGCACGCTGCGCACCGGCGCGCGGGCGAGGATCAGCTCGCGCACCTCGTCGTCGAGCAGCAGCACCTCGGCCACCGCGCGCCGGCCGCGGTAGCCCGAGCCGCGGCAGTGGCCGCAGCCCTGTCCGGCGCGGAAGTTGAAGTGGGCGCTGTCGCCGAGCGCGGAGTCGGCGACGAGCTGCGCGGCGGGCGTCACCGGCGCACTGCAGTCCGGGCAGTTGACCCGCACCAGGCGCTGGGCGACGACGCCGTTGAGCGCGGCGACCAGGTTGTAGGGGTCGATGCCCATGTGCATGAAGCGGCCGATGACGTCGAAGACGTTGTTGGCATGCACGGTCGTGTACACGAGGTGGCCGGTGAGCGCCGCCTGCACCGCGATCTCGGCGGTCTCGCCGTCGCGGATCTCGCCCACCATGATCTTGTCCGGGTCGTGGCGCAGGATCGAGCGCAGGCCGCGGGCGAAGGTGAGCCCCTTCTTCTCATTCACCGGAATCTGCAGCACGCCGGCGAGCTGGTATTCGACCGGGTCCTCGATCGTCACCACCTTGTCGGTGCCGCGGTTGGTCTCGCCCAGCACCGCGTACAGCGTCGTCGTCTTGCCGCTGCCGGTGGGGCCGGTGACGAGCAGCATGCCGTAGGGCTCGCTGGCGAGGCGGCGCAGCACCGCACGCGAGGCGGCGTCGAAGCCGAGCGACTCGAGGCTCAGGCGGCTCATCTCGCGGCTCAGGTGCTCCTTGTCGAGCACGCGCAGCACGGCGTCCTCGCCGTGGATGCTGGGCATGATGGAGACGCGGAAGTCGATCTCGCGCCCCGCGGTCTGCGCCTTGAAGCGGCCGTCCTGCGGCACGCGGCGCTCGGCGATGTCGAGCTCGGCCATGACCTTCAGGCGCGAGACCACCTGCTCGGCCATCTCGGCGCCAGGCGCGCCGCCGACGCGCGACAGCACGCCGTCGATGCGGTACTTGATCACCAGCCCGCCCGGCACCGACTCGAGATGGATGTCGCTCGCGCCCTGTCTGAGGGCGTCGTAGAGGGTGGAGTTCACGAGCTTCACCACCGGGCTGGCGTCGGCGCTGATGCGCTGCAGCGACAGGTCCTCCACCACCTCGCCGCCGGCCTGCGCGGCCTGCGAGGCGGCCAGCCCGGCGGCGCGGCGCACCTCGTCCTCGTGGCGCGCGAGCCAGGCGGCGACGTCCTCGCGGTCGGCGACGACGAGCGCGAAGGCTTCGGCCAGGCGCGTGCCGAGGCCGTCGAGCAGGTCGCGGTCGAAGGGGTCGGCGACGGCGACCAGCAGCGCGCCGTCCTCGTCGCGCACGGCGACGG
>JANJTU010000155.1 GCA_024710965.1 Thauera sp.
GCCCCACACCGCGGTCGCCGCGAGGTCTTCGTTGAGGCCGGGCTGGAAGCGGACGTGATGCGGCTCGAGGTATTTCTTGGCCTTCCAGAATTCCTGATCGACGTTGCCCAGCGGCGAACCGCGATAGCCGGTGACGAAGCCCGCGGTGTTCAGCCCGGCGGCCTGGTCGCGCATCTTCTGCATCATCGGCAGGCGCACCAGAGCCTGGATGCCGGTCATCCAGGCGCGGCCGGTTTCGAGGGTGTACTTGTCGTCGAGACTGACGGGGGGCAAGGTGTTCGACATGGTGGCGTGAACCGCCGCAGACCCGCATGCACCGCGCTGTTGGCGCGAGCATCCGGCCTGCCGGCGCTGTCTCCTGTGGTGGTTGGTCGTGGTGCGCGTCCGCAGCATCGAACGCCTGGAACGCATGCTACGCAGCACGAGGCGAAAAGTTATTCCCCAGTTGCTCCCGAATGCGTCCTTATAAGAAAAATTATTCCACTCATTACGCCCTAACATTCGTCGCGTCCGCCGCGCCCCGATCCGTGCTGCGGACACGACAAAACGAGGCATCGTGGGCGGGAAACCGCAACTCGTCCCTGCTGCGCAAACCGCGCCGGCACGGATAAACTTCCCGCCCTTTGCCCACTGCGCCACGAGCGCCGTCAAGAACCGAGGAGACTTCCGTGAACCTTTTTGCCGCCTTCTGCGACCGGCCGCTCATGAAGCAGCCCGTCCTCCGCGCCCGCGCGCCCTTCCACGCCGCCGAGGTGCGATGACATGGCCACCGCACAATCCCACGCCCAATGGTCGTCGCGGATGGGCTTCGTGCTCGCCGCCACCGGCTCCGCCGTCGGTCTCGGCAACATCTGGAAGTTTCCCTACATGGTCGGGCAAAGCGGCGGCGCGGCCTTCGTCCTCGTCTATCTGGCCTGCATCGCGCTGATCGGCGTGCCCATCCTGGTCTCGGAGTGGCTGCTCGGCCGCCGCGGGCAGAAGAACCCGATCAACACCATGGCGCAGATCGCCCATCAGCACGGCCACCACCGCAGCTGGGCCCTGGTAGGGGCCATCGGCGTGCTCGGCGCCTTCCTGATCCTGTCCTTTTATAGCGTGATCGGCGGCTGGGCGCTGGCCTACATGCGCGACGCGATCTTCGGCAGCTTCAGCGGCCTCGACAAGACCGCGATCGGCACCGCCTTCGAGACCTTCCTCGCCCAGCCCGGCGAACTGCTCGCCTGGCACTCGCTGTTCATGCTGCTGACGATCGGCGTGGTCGCGATGGGGGTCGCCGGCGGGCTGGAGCGCGGCTCCAAGCTGATGATGCCGGCGCTGGGCCTGATCCTGATCGTGCTCGTCGGCTACGGCGCCACCACCGGCGGTTTCGGCGACGCCGCGGCCTACCTGTTCAACCCCGACTGGACCAAGCTCGACGGCAAGGTGCTGCTGGCCGCACTGGGCCACGCCTTCTTCACCCTGTCGCTCGGCATGGGCGTGATGATGGCCTACGGCTCCTACCTCGGCGAGGACGTGAACCTGCTGCGCGCGGCGCGCACGGTGGTCATCATGGACACCACCTTCGCCCTGTGTGCGGGCATGGCGATCTTCCCGATCGTGTTCGCCAACGGCCTCGACCCGGCCGCCGGCCCCGGCCTGGTGTTCGTCACCCTGCCGCTCGCCTTCGGCAACATCACCGGCGGCCTGCTGCTCGGCAGCCTGTTCTTCCTGCTGCTGACCTTCGCCGCGCTGACCTCGTCGATCTCGCTGCTGGAGCCGGTGGTCGAGCTGCTCGAGGAGCGCACGCCCTTGAACCGCATCGGCGCCACCGTGGTCGCGGGGCTGACGATCTGGGCGCTGGGCATCGCCGCGCTGCTGTCGTTCAACCTGTGGAGCGAGGTGAAGTTCGCCGGACTCAACGTCTTTGACCTGCTCGACTACGTCACGAGCAAGTTCATGCTGCCGCTCGCCGGCCTCGGCGCAATCGTCTTCGTCGCCTGGAAGCTCAAGCAGGACGACGTGCAGCGCGAACTGCAGCTGGGCAGCGGCGGCTTCGCGCTGTGGACGCTGCTGGCGCGCTACGTGGCCCCGATCGGCGTGCTGTTCGTGTTCTGGAACAACCTCTGAACCAGCCGCCGCACGGCAGACGGCCCTGTCGCCTTACAGCGGCAGGGCCGTTTCGTTCTTGATCTCGCGTAGCGCCACGCTCGAATGGGTGACGTCGATCTCGGGGATCTTGAGCAGGAAGTTGTGCATGAACACCGACAGCGCCTCGAGCCCCGGCAGGTAGAGCTTGAGCAGGCAGTCGGTCTCGCCGAGCAGCTCGTAGCACTCGACGACCTCGTCACAGGCCTTGACCACGCGCTCGAAGCGGTCGAGCACGTCGGCGCTGTGCTGCTTGAGCTTCACCCGCACCCAGACACAGGTGCCCAGCCCCAGCTTCTGCCGATCCACGAGCGCGACGTAGCCGCGGATCAGGCCCGCCTCTTCCATTTCGCGCACCCGCCGCCAGCATGGGGTGGGCGACATGCCGACCTTCTCGGCCAGCGCCTGCGTGCTGAGGGTGGAATCCTTCTGCAGCAAGGTCAGGATGTGACGCTGCGCCTGGTCGAGTTTCATGTCTTCCGCCCTTGCGGATACGGCGTACTGCCTGGATTGTGCGGGTCGGTTTCCGGATCGGTGCGGCGCGCGGGCCCGCAGGCCCGGCGCCACGGGGCGCTCAGAGCACCTTCAGCAGTTCGACTTCGAACACCAGCGTGGCGTTGGGCGGGATCACGCCGCCGGCACCGCGCGCGCCATAGCCGAGCTCGGGCGGAATCGTCAGCTTGCGCTTGCCGCCCACCTGCATGCCCTGCACGCCTTCGTCCCAGCCGCGGATGACGTGGCCGGCGCCGAGCGGGAAGTTGAAGGGGTCGTTGCGGTCCTTGCTCGAATCGAACTTGCGGCCGTCGGTCAGCCAGCCGGTGTAATGCACCGACACCATCTTGCCCTTCACCG
>JANJTU010000177.1 GCA_024710965.1 Thauera sp.
CAGCGCGCCGCCGCCCGGGCGCTCGGTGATCTCCAGCCGCCCGCCGGCGGAATCGACGAGGTCGGCGACGATCGACAGGCCCAGGCCCAGCCCGTGGCCGAGCGGCTTGGTCGAGTAGAAGGGCTGCAGGAGACGCGCGCGCAGCTCGGGCGGGATCCCCGGCCCGTCGTCGTCCACCTCGAGACAGCGCGGGCCCGCCTGTTCGCAGGTGCGCAGCTCGATGCGACCAGCGCCACGACCGGCGAGCGCGTCGAGTGCATTGCCGACGAGGTTGGACAGCACCTGCTCGAGGGCCTCGGCCGGCAGGGGCAGATGGAGTCCCGCGTCGTCGAGGTGCAGCTCCACCCCGGCGCTGGCCAGGCGCTCGCGGAACCAGCCCGCCACTACCTGCATCGACTGCAGCGCGGGCGCCTGCCCGCCCGCGCCGCGGCGGCGCGAGGCGAAGACCTTGAGCTGGGCAGTGAGCCGCGCCATACGCTCGACCAGGCCGATGATCTGGCCGAGATTGTCCTTCAGCGGCTCCAGGCGGCCGCGTTCGAGGAAGGTCAGCGCGTTGCCGGCGAAGCTGCGCATCGCCGCCAGTGGCTGGTTGATCTCGTGGGCGACACCGGCCGCCATCTGCCCGAGTGCGGCGAGGCGGTTGGCCTCGATCAGCGCGCGCTGAGTGCCGCGCAGCTTCTGTTCGGCGGCGCTACGCTCGGAGATCTCGCGCAGCAGCTGGCGGTTGGTCGCGGCAAGGTCGGCGGTGCGCTCGGCCACCGTGCGCTCTAGCTCGGTCTGCGCCGCCAGGCGCTCGCGCATCCGGCGCACATGCAGGCCCCAGTACAGCCCGGCCACCGCCAGCACGCACAGCACCAGCGCCAGCGCGAGCACCGCCGACCAGGCCGCGGCGCGCGCCTGCGCGGTGTCGAGCAGCATCAGCATGCGCCAGTCGGCCCAGTCCAGCGTGCGGCTGCCGACCACGTAGTCGGTGCCAGCGAGCCGGGCGCGCTGTGCGTCGCGCCAGGCGAGCGGCAGCGGCGCCAGCGCCGCGGTGAAGTATTGCCGCGTCGCCGCCAGCGACGCGCGCGAGGCCGGCGCCAGCGGCGCCAGGGTGCCGAACTTCCACGCCGGATTCGACGACAGGGCCACCACGCCATGGCCGTCCACCACCATGACCGCCTCGCCGCCCTCAGCCCAGGTCGCTTCGAGCTGGGTCAGTTCCACCTTCACCGCGACCACGCCGAGGATGCCCTGCGCGTCGCGCACCGGCGCGGCGATGAAGAAGCCCGGCACCAGCGTGGTCGCGCCGACAGCGAAGAACTTGCCGGTGCCGCCGGCGAGCGCCTCGCGGAAATAGGGGCGGAAGGCGTAGTTCTCGCCGACGAAGGAATCGACCCGGCGCCAGTTGCTCGCCGCCAGTGTGCGGCCGGCGGGGTCGATCAGGTAGAGCATGCCGGCGCCGGTGCGCGCGTTGATGTGCTCGAGCAGTGTGTTGGCCTGTTCCAGCAGCGCCGTATCGGCCGGCGCGCGCAGCAGCGCCTGCAGCACCGGATGCTGGGCGAGCACCGCGGGCAGGCTCTCGAAGCGCAGCAGCTCGGCGTCGAGGCTCGCCGACAGCAGCGCCAGGCGCTGGCTCGCATGCAGGGCGAGCTCGTCGACGCCGGCCTTGAAGCGCCAGGCATGCACCGCCCACAACAGCGGCACGACGAGCAGGCCGAGCAGCAGCGCGCGGGCGAGACGGGTCGCCGGCAGGAGGCGGTGCATCATGGTCTCACGGGTATCGGGGTCGGCCGCGGCGCCGGCACGGGTGGCACGGGTGGCACGGGCGGTGGGGGCGGCGCAGGCTCAGGCTCAGGCGCCATTGTGCACGGCCGCAGCTCGGTCACGCCACCGTCGGCGGGGAGGATGGCCGACAGCGGCACGCAGGCCGCCTCGCCCCCCTCCTCCGCCTCGCCCGCGCACCAGTCGTAGTCGGCGGTGAAGCCCGAGCGCGTCAGGCGCAGCACGGTGTGGCGGCTGCCAGGCCGCCATTCCCATACGCCGTCGCGCAGCACCGCCTCGGCGGGCGGCTCCATGCCGGCACCGAAGCCGCGCACGCGCACGGCCTCCAGCACCAGCGCCGCCTCCTCCACCCGCCAGCGCTCCTCCCAGCGCACTTTCTCGATCGAGTGCGTCCACGCCAGCGTGAAGGCGTGGGTCGCCAGCGCCGCGCTGGCGACGCTGGTGGCGAGGCAGACGCCGATCACACCGTCAGCGCCTGCGCCGTGCGCGAGCGCCAGATGTGCCAGCCGAGCACGAGCGCGGCGAGCGCGAAGCCGAGCTCGTCGGTGAGCGGCAGCGCGACGACCAGCAGCGAGGCGGCGGTAAAGGCGAGCAGGCGCTCGAGCAGGTTCAGCGGCGAGCGCAGGTGGCCGACCACCGCGATGCCCCACAGCGTCACCGCCAGCAGCGCCTTGAACACGACGTAGAGGGTGGCGTCGAGCCCCTTGTCGCCCTGCAGCATCAGCTCCGGCGCATACACCGCCATGTAGGGCACGATGAAGCCGGCGACCGCGATCTGCACCGCGCGCAGGCCGATCTTGAGCCCCGACTCCTTGGCGATCGGCGCCGCGGCGAAGGCGGCGAGCGCCACCGGCGGGGTCAGGTCGGCCATGATCCCGAAGTAGAAGACGAACATGTGCGACACCACCAGCGGCACGCCGAGCTCGAGCAGCGCGGGCGCGGCGATCGAGCTGGTGATGATGTAGTTCGGGATGGTCGGAATGCCCATCCCCAGCACCAGGCAGGTCAGCATCGTCAGCACCAGCGACAGGAACAGGCTCTCGCCGCCGATCTGGATGATGTAGCCGGCGAAGGCGGTCGCGCCGCCGGTCAGCGTCAGCGAGCCGATGATGACGCCCACCAGGGCGCAGGCCACGCCCACCGGCAGCGCGTGCAGGGCGCCATCGACGAGCGCGGTGACGGCCACGCGCAGCGTCGCCCGGCCGTCCTGGCGCGGCGCCAGCAGCACCACCAGTACCGCCACCACGGCGACGACCGCGACGATGCCCACCTTGGCGAAGGCCGAGCACGCCAGCCCGAGCGCGATCCAGAACAGCAGCCGCAGCGAGGTGCCGTTGAGGCGGCGGGCGAAGGCGGTGCCGAACAGCAGCACCACCGTCAGCGCCAGCCCGACCATGCCCGAGAACATCGGCGTGAAGCCGGCGAAGAGCAGATACACCAGCCCGACCAGCGGCAGCAGCAGGTACCAGCGCAGGCGGATCGCCGCCCAGGGGTCGGGGCACTCGGCCTTCGGCAGGCCCTTCAGCCCGGCGCGGCCGGCTTCCAGATGCACCATCCAGAACACGGTGAAGAAGTACAGCAGCGCCAGGATCGCCGCCGCCTTGGCGATCTCGACGTAGGGCACGTTGATCGTCTCCGCCATGATGAAGGCCACCGCCCCCATCACCGGCGGCATGATCTGCCCGCCCATCGAGCTGGTCGCCTCCACTGCGCCGGCGAAGGCCGGCTTGTAGCCGAACTTCTTCATCAGCGGAATCGTGAACTGGCCGGTGGTGACGACGTTGGCCACCCCCGAGCCGTTGATCGTGCCCATCAGCCCGGACGACACCACCGCCACCTTGGCCGGCCCACCCTTGGTGTGGCCGACGGTGCCCAGCGCGAAATCGGTGAACAGGTCGATCATGCCGGCCTGCTCGAGGAAGGCGCCGAACAGGATGAAGAGGAAGATATAGGAGGAGGACACGTAGGTCGGCGTGCCGTAGATGCCCTCGGTGCCGAAGGCGAGCTGGCCGACGACCTGATCCAGTCCGTAGCCGCGGTGCGCCAGCGCCCCCGGCAGGTATTCGCCGAACAGCGCGTAGCACAGAAAGCCGAGACAGATCAGCGGCAGCGCGAGGCCCATGATGCGGCGCGCGGCCTCGAACACCAGCACCAGGGTGATGACGCCGACCACCATGTCGGCATCGGTCAGCTCGCCGGCACGCTGCACCAGATCGGCCTCGAACACCCAGTGGTAGCCCGACAGGATCAGCGCGGCGAAGCCCAGCGCCTTGGTCGCGAGGCTCGTCCGCCCCTGCCCGCCCTGCCAGGGATGAAGCAGGAAAGTCAGCAGCAGCAGGAAACCGACGTGCAGCGCACGCACGACGGTGCTCGACAACGGGCTGAAGGCCGAGGTGACGAGCTGGAAAGTGGAGAACAGGATGGCGCTGAAGAAGACCACGCGCAGCATCTTCCTGGTCGCCTCGGCAGCGGGTGAAACGGCGGTAGCAGTCATGACGGCCCCGGTCTGGAAATCGGCGGAAAAGCGGGGGGAGTCCGGCCCGCCCCCGCCGCGGTGACGGCAGCGGGCGGGGGCCGGGTTCGGCCTCGGGAGCGCGGCTTACTTGATCAGGCCTTGCTCGCGGTAGTACTTCTCGGCGCCCGGGTGGAGCGGCACCGGCAGGCCCTCGATGGCCTTCTCGAGCTTGATCTGGCGTGCCGCGGAGTGCGAATTGCCGAGGCGCTCGAGGTTGTCGAAGATGCCCTTGGTCATCTGGTAGACGACTTCGGCCGGCACCTTGTCATGGGTGATGAGCAGGTTGTTGATCGCCACGGTGGCGACATCCGCCGTCTGGCCCTCGTAAGTGTTGGCCGGCACCTTGGCCGACTGGTAGGCGGCGTCGCCGACCTTGGCCACGACCTCGGCCGGGATCGGCACGAAGTTTACCTTCACCGCGGCGGAGAGGTCGCGCAGCGCCGCCACGCCGAGGCCGGCCGACTGCAGGGTGACGTCGATCTGGCGGTTCTTCATCAGCTCGACCGATTCGCCGAAGGGCAGGTATTCGACCTTGGCAAAGTCGGCGTAGGTCAGGCCGGCTGCCTTCAGGATCGCGCGGGCGTTGATCTCGGTGCCCGAGCGCGGCGCACCCACCGAAATGCGCTTGCCCTTGAGGTCGGCAAGCGACTGGATGTTGGCGTCGGCGAGGGCGACGATCTGGATGTAGTTGGGGTACACGGAGGCGACCGCACGCAGCTTGTCGAGCGGCTTGGTGAAGCCCGCCTCGGCATTACCCTTCCACGCATCCGACACCGAGTCGGCGAGCGAGAAGCCGATCTCGCCGCGGCCGGCCTGCAGCAGGTTGAGGTTTTCGGCCGAGGCCTTGGTCGCCTGGACCTGAACCTTGCTGTCGGGGATGGCCTCACCGTAGACCTGCGACAAAGTGACGCCGAGCGGATAGTAGACACCGCTGGTGCCGCCGGTCAGCACATTGACGAAAGTCGCCGCCGAGGCTGCGGACGTGACCGCGACGAACAGGGTGCCAAGCGCACATTTGCGGATCAGGGATTTCATCGGGAAGCCTCCTCGAATTGGTTTGGGTGATCTGCCCATCAGTGAGCGAGAACACTTTAGCAACTCCCGTGCCACCAGCGCACGCCTTGCCGGATTGGCGTTTTCCCTGATTCCGACCCCCCTTCCGGCGCCCGGCCGGACGATGTCGCCGCACGCTCTGCGCGGATCTCCGGAACGGACCGCCGTGCACAGTCGGCGATCCCGCACACTGCAGTGCACAATCGATCGTCATGGCGGAAGACGCCCCCTTCCCAGCGCCCCGGCCGATCTGCTACAAACCGCTTCCCGCCGCCGCGAAAGGCGGCGCCAGGCCCACGCAGGTGGGCTGCAAGCATTCGGGAG
>JANJTU010000238.1 GCA_024710965.1 Thauera sp.
ATCGGGCGCAAGTTCCACGAGGAGCCGCAGGTGCTGCACTACGGCAAGACCGGCACCGGACCGGAACTGAAGCCCGGCATGATCTTCACCATCGAACCGATGATCAATGCTGGCAAGGCGGCGATCTCCGAGCTGCCCGACGGCTGGACCATCGTCACCAAGGATCGCAGCCTGTCGGCGCAATGGGAGCACACCGTGGTCGTCACCGAAACCGGCGTCGAGGTCCTGACCGTGTCGGCAAAATCCCCGCCGCCGCCCCAGGTGGTCGCCGCGCAGTTCGGCTGAGCCCCGCGCCACCATTCTTCCAAACCACCCGCTCGCGGCCGCGCCGCGAGCCCTCCTGCGGCAGACCGCGCCATGAATGATGCCCTTGCCCTCCCCGTGCAGCCGCTCGTGGCGGCCGCACGCGCCCGCCTGACGAGCGGCGCTGCCGCCCTGCGGGCCGCCTACGAGGCGCACCCTCTGACGTCGACCCTGCTCAGGGGACGGGCGCGACTGGTCGACGACGAATGCGTCGGCCTGTGGCGCGCCTGCGGCATGCCGGCGCGGGCCGCCCTGCTCGCGGTGGGCGGTTACGGCCGCGGCGAGCTGTTCCCGGCCTCGGACGTCGATCTGCTCGTGCTGCTGCCGGCACCACCCGACGAGGCACTGCAGGCGCGGCTGTCGACGATGGTCGGCGCGCTGTGGGACATGGGGCTCGAGATCGGCCATGCGGTGCGGACGGTCGACGAATGCCTCGAGGCCGCCGTCGACGACATCACCGTGCAGACCAACCTGCTCGAGGCACGCCTGCTCGTTGGCGACGACGCCTTGTTCGGCGAGCTGTCGCGGCGCTATCACGAGGCGCTCGACGTGCGCGCCTTCTACAAGGCCAAGCAGCTCGAACAGCAGCAGCGCTACGCGCGCTTCAACGACACTCCCTACGCGCTCGAGCCCAACTGCAAGGAGAGCCCCGGCGGCCTGCGCGACCTGCAGATGCTGGGCTGGATCGCGCGCGCAGCCGGCCTCGGCCGCAACTGGCGCGACCTCGCCCGTCATCGCCTGATCACCGGCAGCGAGGCGAGCGACCTGCGCAGCGTCGAGCGCTTCCTGCAGCACCTGCGCATCCGCCTGCACTACCTCACCGGTCGCGCCGAGGACCGCCTGCTGTTCGACCACCAAGAAAAGCTCGCCCGCATCATGGGGATCGAGGCAACGAGCACGCGGCGCGCCTCCGAGACGCTGATGCAGCGCTACTACGTCGCGGCGAAGATGGTGATGCAGCTCAACACCGTGCTGCTGCAGAACTACGGCACCGTGATCTTCCCCGACCGCGGCGCGGCGATCACGATCAATGCCCGCTTCCAGGCCGTGCGCGAGCTACTCGACATCCGCGACGAGGATGTCTTCGAGCGCCACCCCGCCGCCCTGCTCGAATGCTTCCTGCTGCTGCAGCAGCGCTCGGAACTGAAGGGCATGACCGCGCGCACGCTGCGCGCGCTATGGATCAACCGCAACCGCGTGAACGCCGCGTTCCGCGCCAGCCCCGAACACCGTGCGCTGTTCCTCGAGATCCTGCAGCAGAAGCGCGGCATCGTGCATGCGTTCCGGCGCATGAACGAGTACGGCATCCTGTCGCGCTACCTGCCGCCGTGGCGGCGGATCGTGGGCCAGATGCAGCACGACCTGTTCCACGTCTACACCGTCGACCAGCACATCCTGATGGTGCTGCGCAACGTGCGGCGCTTCACCATGGGCGAGCATGCGCACGAGTACCCGCTGATGGCGCGGCTGATCATGGGCTTCGACCGTCACTGGCTGCTCTATGTCGCCGCGCTCTTCCACGACATCGCCAAGGGCCGCGGTGGCGACCACTCGAAGCTCGGCATGCACGATGCGCGCGAGTTCTGCGTCCAGCACGGGCTCGCCGACGAAGACACCGACCTGGTCGTCTGGCTGGTCGAGCAGCATCTGACGATGTCGCACTTCGCGCAGAAGGAAGACACCTCGGACCCGCAGGTCGTCCAGCGCTTCGCCGCCATCGTCGGCAGCGAGCGCCGCCTGGTCGCACTTTACCTGCTCACCCACGCCGACATCCGCGGCACCAGCCCCAAGGTGTGGAACGGCTGGAAGGGCAAGCTGCTGGAAGACCTCTTCTTCGCTGCCCAGCGCCTGCTGCGCGGCGCGACCCCACAGCAGGCGCTGGGGCTGGACGATCGCCAGGAGGATGCCCGCCGGCTGCTGCGCTACCATGGCCTGCGCCCGGGCGTGGAAGACACGCTGTGGGCGCAGCTCGACGCGGTGTACTTCATGCGCCACTCGCCCGAGGAGATCGCCTGGCACACGCGCGTGCTCTACCACCGCCCCGATGCAGCACAGCCGGTGGTGAAGGCCCGCGTTGCCGACGAGGACAGCGGCGTGCAGGTGATGGTGTTCACGCCCGACCAGAAGGATCTCTTCGTCCGCCTCACCGGCTTCTTCGGCCGTATGGGCTTCACCATCCTCGACGCCAAGGTGCACACGACGCGCCACGGCTATGCGCTGGACAGCTTCATGCTGCAGGACCCGGACCCGGGCCACGAAGCAGCCTACCGCGACATCGTCACCCTGATCGAGCACGAGCTCGCGACCCGCCTGGCGCAGGCGGGAGCGCCCGAACGCCCGGCGCGCGGCCGCCTGTCACGCCAGGTGAGGCACTTCCCGGTGACGCCGCAGGTGAGCATCCGGCCGGACGAGGCCGGCCGCCACTACATCCTCTCGCTCACCGCGGCCGACCGCCCCGGTCTGCTGTTCGACATCGCCGAAGTGCTCGCCGCCCACGGCATCCGCCTGCATACCGCGAAGATCGCCACCCTCGGCGAACGGGTCGAGGACACCTTCCTGCTCACCGGCGGCGTGCTCGCACAGGACGCCCAGGTCCTGCGCATCGAACGCGAACTGGTCGATCGCCTGCAGGTGTAGTGGCGCGGGCGGGGCTGGCGGCGCCCGCCCCTCGGCTCAGTGCCCCTTGCCCGACAGCCGGTCCATCAGCGCATAGAGCACACCCGACAGCAGGAAGGTGACGTGGATGCCGACCATCCACGCGAGCTGGCGGTCGTCGAGGTTGGCGACGTTCATGAAGCCCTTCAGCAGCTCGATCCCCGAGATCGCCACGATCGAGCCGATCAGCTTGATCTTCAGGTCGGAGAAGCCGATGTGCCCCATCCAGTCCGGCCGGTCCTGGTGCGCGTGCAGGTCGTCCATCTTGGAGACGAAGTTCTCGTAGCCGCTGAACATGATGATGATCAGCAGGTTCATGATCAGCGCGATGTCGACCAGCGACAGCACGCCGATGATCAGCTCGCCGCCGGTCGCGGTCAGGATGTGGGCGAACAGGCTCCACACCTCCTTCGTGAACTTCACCAGCAGCACCACCATCGCCAGCACGAGGCCGAAATAGACCGGCGCCATCAGCCAGCGGCTGGAGAAGAGCAGATGTTCGAAACCGTTTTCGAGGCGTTTCATCGCCGGCCGTCCTTTACCCGTGGCACAGACATTCGAGGATCGAGCGCACCCGCACCATCGCCTCCTGCAGCACCGCCTCGATGTCGCCGAACTCGATGCCGTTCTGGCTCGACGAGCGTCCGGCAGCGTAGTTGACGACGACGTTGAGCGCCGCGTAGGGGATGTCGAGTTCGCGCGCCAGCGCTGCTTCGGGCATGCCCGTCATGCCGACGACTTCGGCGCCGTCGCGCTCGAAGCGGTCGATCTCGGCGGCGGTCTCCAGCCGCGGCCCCTGCGTCGCCGCATACACGCCGCCGTCGAAGGCCGTGTCACCAGCCGCAGCCGCTGCGGCCAGCAGGCGCTGGCGCAGCGCGGCGTCGTAGGGGTGGGTGAAGTCGACGTGGCGCACCTTGCTGTCGCCGCCTTCGAAGAAGGTGCTCGGGCGTCCCCAGGTGTAGTCGATGATCTGTTTCGGCACCAGCAGCGTGCCCGGCGGCATGTCGTCGCGGATGCTGCCCACCGAGGCCACCGAGATGATGCCCTTCACCTTCGCCTGCTTCAGCGCCCAGATGTTGGCGCGATAGTTCACGAGGTGGGGCGGGATCGTGTGGCCGTAGCCGTGGCGGGCAAGGAACACCACCGGCTCGTCGCACATGCGGCCGAAGGTCAGCGCGCCGGAGGGCTCGCCATAGGGCGTCCGCGCCACTTCGCGGCGCACGTCGGCCATGTTCGAGAGCTGGGTGAGGCCACTGCCGCCAATGATTGCGAGCATTCAGGAAGACTCCGAAAAACGTGGCGGCGGATTCTAGCATGGGGGTTGCGGGCCGCCGCTGCGGCGGGGCCCCGAGATTTCATGCTGCGGCGCCACAGCCCATGGTAGAATCCCCGCCCTTTCAAAGACTTCCCGCACCCATGTCCCGCGCCATCCGCAACATCGCCATCATCGCCCACGTCGACCACGGCAAGACCACCCTCGTCGACCAACTGCTGCGCCAGTCCGGCACCTTCCGCGAAAACCAGCAGGTCGCCGAACGCGTCATGGACTCGGGAGACATCGAGAAGGAACGCGGCATCACGATCCTTTCGAAGAACTGCGCCATCCA
>JANJTU010000240.1 GCA_024710965.1 Thauera sp.
GCTGGGCAGGCATGGCGGATCGTCGGCGAGGCGGGAGCGCCCATGATCGCCCAGCCGCCGCCGCTGCCGCCAGCCCCGCCGCCCGCGCCGGGCGGTGGCACCCAGGCTTGGCCCCCCGGTCGGCTTCGCCGCCCGCCCCCCGAGGGGGCTGAGCGCCACCTTCGGGCGGCCGGGCGGTGGCGCTCAGCCCGGCGCGTCCGCCGGCCCGACCCAGAACTGCGGGTTGTGCGCGACTTCCCAGAGGTAGCCGTCGGGGTCGGCGAAGTAGCCCGCATAGCCGCCCCAGGCGGTCTTCTGCGCCGGCTTCAGCAGCGTCGCGCCGGCGGCGAGGGCGCGTGCCATCACCGCGTCGGCTTCGGCCTCGGAGGCGACGTTGTGCGCCAGGCTGAAGCCGGCGAAGCCGCTACCGGCGGCGTCGATGCCGGCATCGGCGGCGAGCGCGTCGCGGCCGAAGAGGGCGAGCCAGCTGCCCTGCAAGGGGAAGAAGGCGACCTCGGGCGGCGAGGCCCGCCGCGGCCAGCCCAGCCCCTGTTCGTAGAACTGCACGGCGCGCGCCAGATCGCGCACGCCGAGCGTGATCATGCTGATTCTGGGTTTCATGTTCACTCCGCTGTCGTGCATCGTGGCCTTGCCGCGGTTCGGTCCGGGGCGCGGTCCGTGGCCATCCACCGTGCGCGCCTCCTTCGGCATAGCCGGTGGCGGGGGTTCCGGCAATGCGGCCGGGGCCTGCCGCGCCGATGGCTGCGGCCGGAGCCACGCCGCGGTGGCTGACATCCGCTTACGCGAAAGCGTGTAACCCGGCGCCGCGATGCTGTAGATTGTGCAGTGCAGCATGTGCCGTCCGGCGTGGCTCAGGCCCGCTCCGCGGCGATCGCTGCGCGGTCTTTTGCGGAGGATACCGGCATGTTCCGACTACCCTGGCCCGCCCTGCGCCACGGGCGCAGCGCCCCCCGGCTCAGCCTCGCCCTGCAGGGCGGCGGCGCGCACGGGGCCTACACCTGGGGCGTGCTCGATCGCCTGCTCGAGGACGGCCTGCAGATCGACGGCATCAGCGGCACCAGCGCCGGCGCGATGAACGCAGTCGCGCTCGCGCAGGGCTGGACCGAGGGCGGCGCCGACGGAGCGCGCGCGGCGCTGGCCGCGTTCTGGCAGGCGGTGGGCGACAGCGTGCCCTTCCACCTCGAGCTGCTGCACAGCCTCAACCCCAACGGCGGCGGCGCGCTGCCGGTGCCGATGAACATGATGGTCGGGCTGACGCAGTTCTTCTCCCCCTACCAGTTCAACCCCTTCGAGCTCAATCCGCTGCGCGACGTCGTGCGCACCCAGTTCGACTTCGAGCGCCTGCGCCGCGCCTGCCCGCTGAAGCTCTTCATCGCCGCCACCGCGGTGCGCACCGGCAAGGTGCGCCTGTTCCGCACGCGCGAGCTGAGCGCGGATGCGCTGCTTGCCTCGGCCTGCCTGCCGACCCTGCACCATGCGGTGGAGATCGGCGGCGAGCACTACTGGGACGGCGGTTTCACCGCCAACCCGGCGATCTACCCGCTGCTGTACGAATGCAGCTCGCCCGACATCCTGCTCGTGCTGCTCAACCCGCTCGTGCGCGAGGACGCGCCGCGCAGCGCCGAGGACATCGCCGCGCGCAGCATGGAGCTGGGCTTCTCCACCACCTTCCTGCGCGAGATGCGCATGATCGCGCACGCCCGCCGCCACATCGCCGCCAACGCCGGCTGGCTGCCGCGCGGGCGCTTCGAGCGCCGGCTGATGGGGCTGCGCTTCCACCTCATCGAGGCGAAGGAACTCGGCGACGCCGGCAAGGCGAGCAAGCTCAACGCCGCCACCGGCTTCCTGACCCGGCTGCGCGAGCTCGGCCGTGCGCGCGCCGGGCGCTGGCTGCATCGCCGCCGGCGCGAGCTCGGCCACCGCGCCACGATCGATGTCGAGCGCCTGTTCCTGTGAGCGCGCGGCGCGCACCGGGCGACACTATCGGCCGCCGCGGTGGCTGAATATACTTACAGCCATGTCGTCCGCCCCATCTGCCACTCCATGCCCTGCCGCGGCACCAGCTGCCGGCGCCGATCCCCTCGCTCAGCTCAATCCCGCGCAGCGCGCCGCGGTCGTGCATGGCGTGGGCGCCGCGCCGGGCGGGCCGTTGCTGGTGATCGCCGGCGCCGGTTCGGGCAAGACCAACACCCTGGCCCACCGCGTCGCCCACCTGGTGGCGCAGGGCGCCGACCCGGCGCGCATCCTGCTGCTGACCTTCTCGCGCCGCGCCGCGGACGAGATGGCGCGCCGCGTGCGGCGCATCCTCGCGCAGGCGGGCGCCGCCCGGCCCGGGCTGGCGGAGGTGGGGCTGCCCTGGTCGGGGACCTTCCACGCCGTCGGCGCGCGCCTGCTGCGCGACTTCGCCGGCCGCATCGGCCTCGATCCGGCGTTCACGATCCACGACCGCGAGGACTCCGCCGACCTGCTCAACCTCGTGCGCCACGAGCTCGGCCTGTCGGCGACGAAGCGGCGCTTTCCGCTGAAGACCACCTGCCTGGCGATCTACTCGGCGGCGGTGAACACGCGCGCGCCGCTCGCCGAGGTGCTGCGCGCGAGCTTCCCCTGGTGTGCGGAATGGGAGGACGAGCTCAAGCGCCTGTTCCGCGCCTATGTCGAGGCCAAGCAGGCGCAGCAGGTGCTCGACTACGACGATCTGCTCTTGTACTGGGCGCAGATGGTGGCCGAGCCGGCGCTCGGCGCCGAGATCGGCGCGCTGTTCGAGCACGTGCTGGTGGATGAATACCAGGACACCAACCACCTGCAGGCGGCGATCCTGCTCGCGCTGAAGCCCGACGGCCGCGGCCTCACCGTGGTCGGCGACGACGCCCAGGCGATCTACGCCTTTCGCGGCGCCACGGTGCGCAACATCCTCGACTTCCCGGCCGCCTTCGTGCCGCCCGCGCAGGTGGTGACGCTGGAGCGCAACTATCGCTCGACCCAGCCCATCCTCGAAGCCGCCAACGCGGTGATCGCGCTCGCCGCCGAGCGCTTCACCAAGAACCTGTGGTCCGACCGCGCCGCCAGCCAGCGCCCGCGCCTGGTGGCGGTGCAGGACGATGCCGCGCAGGCGGCCTTCATCGTCGACCGCGTGCTCGCCCGCCGCGAGGAGGGGCTCAAGCTCAAGCAGCAGGCGGTGCTGTTCCGCGCCGCGAGCCACAGCGCGCGGCTGGAGCTGGAGCTGACCCGGCGCAACGTCCCGTTCGTGAAGTTCGGCGGGCTCAAGTTTCTCGAGGCGGCGCACGTCAAGGACGTGCTCGCGCTGCTGCGCTGGGCCGAGAACCCGCGCGACCGCGTCGCCGGCTTTCGCGCCGTGCAGCTCCTCGCCGGCATCGGCCCGAAGACCGCGGCGCGCGTGCTCGACAACGTCGGCGGCGCGCCCGCAGGCTGCATCCTGCTCGCCGAACAGCCGGTGCCCGAGGCGGTGCGCGCGGGCTGGGCCGAGTTCGCGGCGCTGCTCGACCGGCTCGCCGGGCGGGGTGCGGAAGGGGGCGGTGACGGTGCCGTGCCGCTTCCGCCCGGAGACCTCCCCAGCGACGCCGCAGATCGGCTCACCGATGGGGCCGCCGAGCGAGCCGGAGAGCGGCGCGCGGCGACGGCGCCGATCCCCGGCCGCGCGCCGTGGCCGGCCGAGTTCGAGCTCGCCTGCCACTGGTACGAGGCGCAGCTGCCGCGCCTGTACGAGGACGCGGCGGTGCGCCTGCTCGACATCCAGCAGCTCGCCCGCATCGCCGCCACCTACCCGAGCCGGCAGCGCTTCCTCACCGAGCTCACCCTCGATCCGCCCAGCGCCACCAGCGACGAGGCCGGCCTGCCGCTGCTCGACGAGGACTACCTGATCCTGTCCACGATGCATTCGGCGAAGGGCCAGGAGTGGAGCGCGGTGAGCGTGCTCAACGTCGTCGACGGCTGCATCCCGTCCGACATCGCCACTCGCAGCAGCGCCGAGATCGAGGAGGAGCGCCGCCTGCTCTACGTGGCGATGACGCGGGCGAAGGACAGCCTCGACCTGATCGTGCCGCAGCGCTTCTACCTGACCCAGCAGGCCGGCCTCGGCGACCGCCACGTCTATGCCGGACGCAGCCGCTTCATCCCCAACCGCCTGCTCGGCCACTTCGAGCAGCTCAGCTGGCCACCACCGCCGCCCGAGCTGCAAGGCTCGCCCGCCTCGCGCCAGGCGGCGATCGACCTCGCCGCGCGCATGCGCGACATGTGGCGCTGAGCGCCGCGCGGCCGCGTCAGGCGCCGGCGGTGAGCCTGGCCATCTGGCGATCGTGCGTCCGCGCCAGCAGCGCGAGCGCGGCGAGGGCGCCGATTAGCGCCCAGAACATGTCGGCCTGGGTGTCCCACGGGTCGCCCTGGGTGCCGAGGAAGTCCACCGCGCCGCCGCCCAGCAGCAGCGCCGCCCACCACTCGATCAGCTCGTAGACGGCACTGACCGCCAGCGCCACGCACACGCAGAGGAAACCAGCCATGCGCCCGCGTGCGACGAGCGCATTGCGCAGCAGGATCTCGCGCGCCAGCAGCGCGGGCACGAAGCCCTGCATGAAGTGGCCAAGCTTGTCGTAGGGGTTGCGCGCGAGCCCGAGCGCGTCCTGCAGCCAGAAGCCGAGCGGCACGCGGGCATAGGTGTGGCTGCCGCCGTAGATCAGCACCAGCGCGTGCAGCGCGATCAGCACGTAGAGCAGCGGCGTGAGCGGAAAGCGGTGGCGGGTGGCGTAGAGCAGGGGGGCGGCGATCAGCACCGGGGCCACTTCAAGGAACCAGGTCGCGCGGTCGTGGGGCGCGACCGCCGAGGCGAGCAGCGCACCGAGCACGAGCAGGGCGAGCAGGGCGGGCAGGACCTGCGCCGCCGCCGGGCGCTGCGTCATCGCTCGATCCGGCGCTGGCGGGCCGCCTCGCGCAGCAGGAACTCGCGCAGCGCGAGCGCGTTGTTGTGCTCGGCGTCGCGTGCGGCGTAGAGCAGGGTCAGCACCGGGTGGGCAGCGAGCAGGCCGCGCAGCTCCTTCACCGCGGTGGCGGCGCCGCCGCAGCGCAGCTCGGCGAAGTAGCGCGTGCGGAACTCGTCCCAGCGCGCGGCGTCGTGGCCGAACCAGGTGCGCAGCTCGGACGAGGGGGCCAGGTCGCGCAGCCAGACATCCACCGCCGCGACGTCCTTCGCCAGCCCGCGCGGCCACAGCCGGTCGACCAGCACGCGCCAGCCGTCGGTGATGTCCGCAGGTTCGTACACACGCTTGATGTGCAGCTTCATGGTGGGACTCCGGCAGCAGGGCGCGGGACGACGCGCACTTTTGATTCTACGACCGGGGTCGGGCCGATTCACGCCGCCGGGGCGATTGCATCCGCCGGTCGCTACCCGTATTGTGCAGCGCTTTCCACTGCCGATCGGACCGGACACGATGACTGCGCCGCACGCCGCACTTTTCAGCCCTTCCGCCGGCGCGCCGGCCGCGGCGCGGTGGGGGCGCGGCCGGCACGCCGGCGGCGTGGACCGCAGCGCCGCGGGGCGGGCGTGAGCGCCCAGCTCGGCCTCGGCCTGCGCGACGTCGCCGCGCTCGGCCAGGTATTCACGCCGGACGCGGTGGTGCACGCGATGCTGGCGCTGCGCCGCAAGCGCGGCCGCGTGCTGGAGCCCTCCTGTGGCGACGGCGCCTTCCTGCGCCACCTGCCGGGCGCGGTCGGGCTCGAGCTCGACGCCGACCACTGCCCGCCCGGCGCGCAGGTGATGGACTTCTTCGCCTACCCGGAGGGCGAGCGCTTCGACACCATCATCGGCAACCCGCCCTACGTGCGCTTCCAGGACATCCCGGAGGCGACGCGCAAGCGTCTGGCGTGCGGGCAGTTCGACGGCCGCTCCAACCTCTACCTGTTCTTCATCGAGAAGTGCCTGCGCCATCTGGCGCCCGGGGGCGAGCTGATCTTCATCACCCCGCGCGACTTCCTCAAGGCGACCTCGGCGGTGAAGCTCAACCGGCTGCTGTACGCGCAGGGCAGCATCACCGACGCGATCGAGCTGGGCGATGCGCGCGTGTTCGCCGACGCGGTGCCGAACTGCCTGATCTGGCGCTTCGAGAAGGGCTGTGTCGAGCGCACGATGCGCTACGCCGCGATCGGTACCGGCGATCCGCTGGCCGCCAGCCTCGCCGCGCCGGCGTGGGAGACGCGCCACTTCCTCGAGTGCGCCGGCCACCTGATGTTCGCCCGCGGCGACTACCCGCTGCGCCTGGCCGACGTCGCCTTCGTCAAGGTCGGCGCGGTGTCGGGCGCCGACGAGCTCTACGCCGACGCCGTGCATGGCACGCGCGACTTCGTCTGCTCGTCCACCGTCGCCGACGGGCGCACGCGGCGCATGATCTGGAGCGAGCCGGGCGAGCCGCCGCCGGCCGTGCTGGCGCCGCACAAGGCGCGCCTGCTGCAGCGCAAGGTGACGCGCTTCGACGAATCGAACTGGTGGATGTGGGGGCGGCTGCACTACCGCAGCGCCCGTCCGCGAGTGTACGTGAATGGCAAGACGCGCGCCGCGCGGCCCTTCTTCCTTCATCCCTGCACCGACTACGACGGCGCCGTGCTGGCAGTCTTCCCGCGCCGTGAAGACATCGACCTGGCGGCCTTCCGCGACGCGCTGAACGCGGTAGACTGGGCCGAGCTGGGCTTCGTTTGCGACGGCCGCTTCCTGTTCTCCCAGCGCAGCCTGGAGAACGCGCCGCTGCCGGCCACTTTCGCCGCCTTCCGGCCGCGCTGAGCAAGCGTCGCCGGGCCCGTCCCGAGCAACCGTTTACGCCATCCCCGAGCGCGGCGACCCGCTCGCCCGGCGCTGCAAGCGGAAGGGAGTGTTGCGATGAAGGAGAAGGAACTCCGTCTGGCGCTGGTGCTGTTCGGCGGCGTGTCGCTCGCGATCTACCAGCACGGCATCAACCGCGAAGTGCTCAACCTCGCGCGTGCATCGCGGGCCTACCACGAGGTGGACGAGCTCGTCGCCCGCCAGGCCGCCGGCCGCGTCTTCGGCGGCGACGCCGGGCCCGCCCCCGATGCGCGCACTGCCGCGGTGTATTTCGACCTGCTCAAGCGCCTGGGGCGCCTGATCGATCTGCGCGTGATCGTCGATGTCATCTCCGGCTCGTCGGCGGGGGCGGTCAACGGCATCGCGCTCGCCAGCGCGCTCGCCCACGACCTCAGCCTGGCGCCGGTGACCACGCTGTGGCTCGAGCAGGCCGACATGCAGCGCCTGATCGCGCCCGAGGCACGCGCCAAGGCCTGGAACAAGTGGTATGTGCGCCCGCTGTTGCGGCCGATCCTGTCCTGGCTGCGCCGCGAAGGCATGCTGCCCACCAGCGCCGACCGCGAGATGATCGAGCGCATGCTCAGCTTCGTGCGTGCGCGCTGGTTCAACCCGCCGCTCGACGGCACGCTGCTGAGTGCCGTGCTGCTCGACGGCCTGCTGGCGATGGCGGCGACCGCCGGCGGCGAAGGCCGCTCGCTGCTGCCTTCGGGCACCCGGCTGTCGCTGGCGCTGACGGTCACCGGCTACCACGGCTTCGAGAAGACCGTGTTCACGCACGATCCGCCCGTGCTGCACGAGCGCGAACACCGCCACCTGCTGCAGTTCGCCTGCGAGCACCGCAAGTCGGGTGTGATCGAGAGCGATTTCGGCGTCGACAACGCACCGTCGCTCGCCTTCGGCGCGCGCGCCTCGGCCTCCTACCCTGGCGCCTTTCCGCCCGCGCGCCTGGCCGAGATGGACGCCCTGCTCGCGGCGCGGAGCATGGCGTGGCCGACGCGCGAACGCTTTCTCGCGCACAACTTCGCGCACTACCGCGAGCACGGCATGGACCCCGAGGAGCTCGTGCTGATCGATGGCAGCGTGCTCGACAACAAGCCGATCATGGCGGCGGTGCGCCACATCCGGCTGCACCGCGCGTTTCGCGAAGTCGACCGACGGCTGATCTTCATCGACCCGTTTGCAGACGGCCAGGTCGGCGCCGAGGCCGCCGGCTGCCCGCCGCCCGGTTGGTTCGAAACGCTGCGCGGGGCCCTGTCGGACCTGCCGCGCCACCAGCCGGTGCACAGCGAGCTGGCCGAGATCAGCCGCTACAACCGCCACATCCGTCGCCTGAAGCAGAGCATCGCCGAAGCCCGCCCCCAGGTCGAGGCCCTCGTCGAGCAGGCCACCGGTGGGGCGCTGGACGGCGAGTTCACGCTCGCGCAGCTGCGCCACTGGCGGCTGACCTCGTCCAACCTGCTCGCCAGCACGCCGCTCGTCTATGACTTCTGGTTCCGGGCGCTGGTGCTCGAGGCGCTCGACTTCGTCGCCGGGCTGCTGTGCCGGCTGTGCGGTCATGCGCGTGAATCGCCCGCTGCGCGCTGGCTGCAGCAGGTGGTGGAAGCGTGGGCGGCGCGCAATGAGGTGCTGCGCGGCGGCTACCGCATTCCCGACGACGCGCGCGAGGATGCGGACATGCCGCGCTTCGCGTGCGTGGTGATCCGCTTCGGCGTCGAGTACAAGCGGCGGCGGATCAACTTCGTGCTGCACGAACTCAACGCCCTCTACCACCATCCGCCGCCGCCCGCGGCCTGCGCCACCGACCCGGCGGTGCTCGACGCGGTGAAGGCGCAGCTTCACGGCTGCCTGGACGGGCTGGCGATCTACGAGGGCAGCGCCTTCGTCGGGGCCGACACCGCGGCCGCGGCGCGCGCCTTGCTGGGCCGTCCGCAGGACGACGCGGCAGGCGGCGCGGCCGACGCGTTCGTGCGCGCCCACGGTCCGGCGCTCGATGCGCTGATCGCGCGCCTGGGCGACGAATGCGGCATCGCCGAGGCCAATGCCAGCATGGATGCGGCGCTGGCCTCGGCGCACGTGCAGCGCATGGAGGCGGGCTGCCGGCGCCGCGTGCTGACCGCCTATCTCGGCTACTTCTACTGGGACGTGATCCTGCGCCCCGCGCTCGGCGCGCTGGCGCTCGGTGCGGGGCCGCTGGAGGAAGTGCTGATCGACCGCATCAGCCCGGCCGATGCCGACACCCTGGCCGCGGTCGGGCGCGGGCGGGCGGTGCTGTTCGGCAGCGCGTTCGGCAATTTCGGCGGCTTCCTGAGCCGCAAGGCGCGCGAGAACGACTACCTGTGGGGGCGCCTGCACGCCGCCGAACGCCTCATCGACATCGTCGCCGGCGCCGTCCCCGGCGCGACGGACGCCGCCGAGCGGCGCGCGTTCAAGAAGCGCGCCTTCGAGGCGATCCTGGCCGAAGAGTCGGCGCGGCTGCAGGCGGTCCCCGAACTGCTGGAGACGCTGCGCCGGGCGGTGGCGGCGCTGTGAGGCGGGCAGGCCGCGCAGCAAGGCCGCGCGAGCGCGGACTTGCGCTGAACGCGGGGATGCGGCTCAGGGCGTCGGGGCCGCGGCGCCGAGTGCGTGCGCGACCCGGGTTTCGGTGAGCTCGGGTTCGCACAGCTCGATGAAACGGTAGGCGAAACCGCGCAGGTAGTGGCCGCGCCGCACCGCGATGCGGGTCACGTTCTCCGGGAACAGGTGAGCGCTGTCGAGCCGGCGCAGGCCCGGATCGCGCGCCGGGTTGAAGGCCATCGACGCCAGGATGCCGACGCCCAGCCCCAGCTCGACGTAGGTCTTGATGACGTCGGCGTCGAGCGCGGACATCACGATGTCGGGCGCCAGGCCGGCGGCAGCGAAGGTGCGGTCGATGCGCGCGCGGCCGGTGAAGCCCTCGTGGTAGGTGATGAGCGGGTATTCGGCGATCGCCTCCAGCGTCAGCGGCTGCACCGCCTCGAGCGCATGGCCGGCGGGCACGATGACCGCGTGCTGCCAGCCGTAGAACGGGAAGGAGGCGAGCTCGGCGACCTCGGCCAGGGCCTCGGTGGCGACGCCGATGTCGGCCGCGCCGTCGAGCAGCATCTGCACGATCTCGTCCGGGCTGCCCTGGTGCAGCTTCAGGTGCACCTTGGGGAAGGCGCGCTTGAACGCGGTCACCACCTTGGGCAGCGCGTAGCGCGCCTGGGTGTGGGTGGTGACGACGGTGAGCCGGCCCTCGTCGCGCTGGCTGTACTGCTCGGCCAGGCGCTTGATGTTGGCGGCGTCGAGCAGCATGCGCTCGACCATGACGACGAGCTCCTTGCCGGGCGCGGTGAGGCCGAGCAGGCGCTTGCCCTTGCGCACGAAGAGCTCGACGCCGAGCTCGTCCTCGAGGTCCTTGATGTGCTTGGATACGCCCGACTGCGAGGTGAACAGCGCGTTGGCGACCTCGGTGAGGTTGAAATTGCGCCGCACGGTCTCGCGGACGATGCGCAGCTGCTGGAAGTTCATCGCGCCGCTCCTCTGCCCTCGCGCTCGAACACGCGCAGCCGCGACGGCAGCAGTCGCACCGTCTGGCCTTCGGCGAGGCCGAGCGCGGCGACGCGCTCGCGCGTCAGCTCGACCTCGAAGTGCTGGCCGCTGGCGTCGTCGGCGCCGTCGAGCTCGACCCGCGCGCTGACGCCGAAGGCGAGGATGCGGCTCACCTTCGCCGCGATGCCGTGGGCGGACGCGCCGTCGATGACGATGTCAAGCTCGTGCGGCCGCGCGAAGGCCAGCACTTCGGCGCCCTGGCCCAGTTCGTGGGGCGCGTGCGGCAGCACGTCGTCGCCGACGCGCACCGTCTCGCCCTCGACGCGGCCGTGGAACAGGTTCACCGAGCCGAGGAAGCCATACACGAAGGGCGTCGCCGGATGGCGGTAGACCTCTTCCGGGGTGCCGATCTGCTCGACGTGGCCGTGGTCCATCAGCACCACGCGGTCGGCCACTTCGAGCGCCTCTTCCTGGTCGTGGGTGACGAAGATCGAGGTGATGTGCAGTTCGTCGTGCAGCTTGCGCAGCCAGCGCCGCAGCTCCTTGCGCACCTTGGCGTCGAGTGCGCCGAAGGGCTCGTCGAGCAGCAGCACGCGCGGCTCCACCGCCAGCGCGCGGGCGAGCGCGATGCGCTGGCGCTGGCCGCCCGAGAGCTGCGACGGGAAGCGGTCGGCCAGCCAGTCGAGCTGCACGAGGTTCAGCAGCTCATGCACCTTGGCGCGGATCTGCCGCTCCGACGGACGCTGGCCGCGCGGCTTCATGCGCATGCCGAAGGCGACGTTGTCGAACACCGTCATGTGGCGGAAGAGCGCGTAGTGCTGGAACACGAAGCCGACCTGGCGCTCGCGCACGTGGGTGCCGGAGGCGTCCTCGCCGTCGAGCAGCACCTGGCCGGCGTCGGCCTGTTCCAGCCCGGCGATGATGCGCAGCAGGGTCGTCTTGCCGCAGCCCGACGGGCCCAGCAGCGCGACCAGCTCGCCGGTGGGGAAGTCGAGCGAGATGTCGTCCAGCGCGACGAAGCTGCCGAACTGCTTGTGGATGTTGCGAACCTGGATGCTCATGAGACGTCCTGTGTATTCCGGTATGCGGCGGCGGCACGGTGCTCGACCCAGGTCTTGATGCCCAGGGTCACCAGCGCCAGCAGCGCCAGCAGCGAGGCCACCGCGAAGGCGGCGGCGAACTGGTACTCGTTGTAGAGGATCTCGACGTGCAGCGGCAGCGTGTTGGTCTGGCCGCGGATGTGGCCCGAGACCACCGACACCGCGCCGAACTCGCCCATCGCGCGCGCGTTGGTCAGGATCACGCCGTACATCAGGCCCCACTTGATGTTGGGCAGGGTGACGTGCCAGAAGGTCTGCCAGCCGTTGGCGCCGAGCACCACCGCGGCCTCTTCCTCTTCCTTGCCCTGCGCCTGCATCAGCGGGATCAGCTCGCGGGCGACGAAGGGGAAGGTGACGAACACGGTGGCGAGCACGATGCCGGGCACGGCGAAGATGATCTTGATGTCGTGCTCCGACAGCCACGGCCCGAGCCAGCCCTGGGCGCCGAACACGAGCACGTAGATCAGGCCGGCGATCACCGGCGACACCGAGAACGGCAGGTCGATCAGCGTGATCAGGAAGTGCTTGCCGCGGAACTCGAACTTGGCGATCGCCCATGCCGCGGCGACGCCGAACACGAGGTTCAGCGGCACGGAGATCGCCGC
>JANJTU010000306.1 GCA_024710965.1 Thauera sp.
ATGCCCGCCGCAGCCTCGGCGTGGTGCCGCAGGAGCTGGTGTTCGACCCCTTCTTCTCGGTGCGTGAGCTGCTGCGCATCCAGTCGGGCTACTTCGGCATCCGCAGCAACGACGACTGGATCGACGAGATCCTCGCCAGTCTGGACCTCACCGCCAAGGCCAACGCCAACATGCGCGCGCTGTCCGGCGGCATGAAGCGCCGCGTGCTGGTGGCGCAGGCGCTCGTGCACCGGCCGCCGGTGATCGTCCTCGACGAGCCCACCGCCGGCGTCGACGTCGAACTGCGCCAGGGCCTGTGGCAGTTCATCCGCAAGCTCAACCGCGACGGCCATACGATCGTGCTCACCACCCACTATCTCGAGGAGGCCGAAACCCTGTGCGGGCGCATCGCCATGCTCAAGGCCGGCAAGGTGGTGGCGCTCGACACGACGGAAAATCTGTTACGCCGTTTTGCCACCCACAACCTGCGCGTGCGCGTGACGCACACTGACGCCGCGCTGGCGCTCGGCGGTGCCGCGGCGGAGGACGGCTGGATCGAGTTTGCCTTCGACGCCTATGCCGACGTCGAGGCGCTGCTCGCGCGCCTGCGCGAGGCGGGGGCGGGCCTGAGCGAGATGCAGCTGGGCGAGCCCGACCTCGAGCGCGTCTTCGTGGAGGTGATGCATCGTGCCTGATTCATCTGCCCCGACTTCGTCTGCCCAGACTTCGTCTGGCCCGACGTCGGCCACCCGCGCGCAGGGCGCGCCGGTGCCGCGGATCGAGCCGATGGCGGCCGATGCGGCGCTGACCGGCTTTCGCACGCTGCTGTACAAGGAGGTGCTGCGCTTCTGGAAGGTGTCGTTCCAGACCGTCGCCGCGCCGGTGCTCAACGCCCTGCTGTTCCTGCTGATCTTCTCCCACGTGCTCGAGCGCCACGTCACCGTGTACGGCGACATCGCCTACACCACCTTCCTCGTGCCCGGGCTGGTGATGATGTCGGTGCTGCAGAACGCCTTCGCCAACAGCTCGTCCTCGCTGATCCAGAGCAAGATCACCGGCAACATCATCTTCGTGCTGCTGCCGCCGCTGTCCTACCGCGAGTTCTACGCCGCCTACGTCATCGCCTCCATCCTGCGCGGGCTCTTCGTCGGTGTCGGCGTGCTCGCGGTGTCGATGCCCTTCGTCGCGCTGCCGCTGGCGAATCCGTTGTGGGTGCTCGCCTTCGCCCTGATGGGCGGCGCCATCCTCGGCTCCTTCGGCGTCATCGCCGGCATCTGGGCGGACAAGTTCGACCAGCTCGCCGCCTTCCAGAACTTCCTCATCCTGCCCCTGACGATGCTGTCGGGGGTGTTCTATTCGATCCATTCGCTGCCGCCGTTCTGGCAGGATGTGTCGCATTTCAACCCGTTCTTCTTCATGATCGACGGGTTCCGCTACGGGTTTTTCGGCCAATCGGACACTTCGCCCTGGCTGTCGCTGGGGGTGGTGACGGTGTGTTTCGTGTCGCTCGCGGTGCTCACCCTGGCGATGCTCGCCCGGGGCTACAAGCTGCGGTCGTAAGAGGATGAATCATGTTTGAAGCAAGCGAGATCAAGCGCCTGATCGAAGTCGGGCTGCCCTGCGAGTTCGTCGCCATCGAGGGTGCGGACGGGGTCCATTTCACCGGCATCGTCGTCAGCGCCGCCTTCGAGGGCAAGCCCAAGGTACGCCAGCACCAGGCGGTGTATGCCACGCTCGGTCGCCTGATGGGCAACGAGATCCACGCCCTGCAGCTGCAGACCTTCACCCCGGCAGCGTGGGAAGAAGGGCGCGGCGAGCTCGGGATGTAAGCGCGCATGGACAAGCTGCTGATCGAAGGCGGTGCCCGCCTGGCGGGCGAGGTCGCCATTTCCGGCGCGAAGAACGCGGCGTTGCCGATCCTGTGCGCGGCGCTGCTCAGCGCCGAGCCGGTGACCTTCACCAACGTGCCGCAACTGAAGGACATCATCACCCTGCTCGAGCTGCTCGGGCAGATGGGGGTGCGCGTCAGCCACGACGGCGACACCGTCACGCTCGATGCGGGTGCGCTCGACAACCCGGTCGCGCCCTACGAGATGGTGAAGACGATGCGCGCCTCGATCCTCGTCCTCGGCCCGCTCGTGGCGCGCTGCGGCGAGGCGCGGGTGTCGCTGCCGGGCGGCTGCGCGATCGGCGCGCGCCCGGTGGACCAGCACATCAAGGGCCTGCAGGCGATGGGGGCGGAGGTGCGCGTCGAGCACGGCTACGTCCATGCCACCGTGCCGCGGCTGAAGGGCGCGCGCCTGTTCACCGACATGGTGACGGTGACCGGCACCGAGAACCTGATGATGGCGGCCTGCCTCGCCGAGGGCGAGACGGTGATCGAGAACGCCGCGCGCGAGCCCGAGGTGGTCGACCTGGCGAACTGCCTGGTGGCGATGGGGGCGCAGATCTCCGGCGCCGGCTCCGACGTGATCCGCATCCGCGGCGTGGCGCGCCTGCACGGCGCGACCCACCGCATCATGCCCGACCGCATCGAGACCGGCACCTACCTGTGTGCCGCGGCGGTGACCGGCGGCGAGGTCAGGCTGACCGGCACCTCATCGTGCTACCTCGACGCCGTCGTCGACAAGCTGATGGATGCCGGCTGCGAGATCGTCTCCGAGCGCGACGCGATCCGCCTGCGCGCGCCCGTCCGCCTCAACGCGGTGAGCCTGCGCACCGCGCCCTATCCGGCCTTCCCGACCGACATGCAGGCGCAGTTCATGGCGATCAACTGCGTCGCCGGCGGCGTGGCGATGATCCGCGAGACGATCTTCGAGAACCGCTTCATGCACGCGGTGGAACTGCAGCGCCTCGGTGCCGACATCCGCATCGACGGCAACACGGCGATGGTGCAGGGGGTGGCGAAGCTCGAGGGTGCGACGGTGATGGCGACCGACCTGCGCGCCTCCGCCAGCCTGGTGGTGGCGGGGCTGGTGGCCGAGGGCGAGACGGTGATCGAGCGCATCTACCACCTCGATCGCGGCTACGAGCGCCTGGAGGCCAAGCTGGCGGCACTCGGCGCCCGCGTGCGCCGCCTGGCCTGAGGGCGCGCGCTGGCGGCCGCGGCGTGCGCTCGCGCCCGCCAACGGCCATCGCCTGGCGGGCGCCGCCCGCGGCGCGGTCGCCCGGGTCTGCCGGTCGCGGCAGCTTAGAGCTCGAACTGGCCGTGGGCTTCCGGCTGCCAGGTGACGGCCAGCACCTTCAGGCGGATCTCCTTGCCGTCGGCTGTCTTCCAGTCGATCGCCTGACCGCTCGACAGCCCGAGCAGCGCGCTGCCGGCGGGCGAGAAGATCGACACGCGCTGGGCTTCGGCGCTGGCGTCCTTCGGGTAGGCCAGCGTCAGTTCGTATTCGCGCCCGGTGTTCTCTTCGAGGAAGCGGGCGCGGCTGTTCATCGTGATGACGTCGGCCGGCATGTCCGTCGGTTCGCGCACGTCGGCGCGTTCGAGCTCGGTGCGCAGGCCGTCGAGATCGCCGCGGCTGCGGAAGGCGGGGAGGGTGAGCAGACCCTCGAGGCGTTCGAGGTCGCTGGACGAGACGATAATCGACGGCTTCATGATCCGGTTTCCTGCAACGGGGGCCGGCACGGCGCTGGCGCGCGGCGGCAAAAGAAAAGGCCGAACCGCCCTGGGGCGGTTCAGCCAGCTGCGCGCAGGTTAACAGAAGCGGCGGCGGGTTACAATGTCGGCCCGATCGCTCAAGGCTTTTCACGTGTCCAGCATCACGCTCGCCCTGTCCAAGGGCCGTATCTTCGAAGAGACCCTGCCGCTGCTGGCGGCGGCCGGCATCGTGCCGACCGACAACCCCGAGTCCTCGCGCAAGCTCATCATCGGCACCAACCGGCCCGACGTGCGCCTGGTCATCGTGCGCGCGACCGACACGCCGACCTACGTGCAGTACGGCGCCGCCGATCTGGGCATCGCCGGCAAGGACGTGCTGATCGAGCACGGCGGCGCGGGCCTGTATCAGCCGCTCGATCTGAACATCGCGAAGTGCCGCCTGTGCGTCGCGGTGCAGAAGGGCTTCGACTACGCCGCGGCGACCCGGCCCGGCGGGCGCATCCGCGTCGCCACGAAATACATCAACGCCGCCAAGGCCCACTTCGCCGGCAAGGGCATGCATGTCGACCTGATCAAGCTCTACGGCTCGATGGAGCTGGCGCCGCTGGTGGGGCTGGCCGACGCGATCGTCGATCTGGTGTCGACCGGCGGCACATTGCGCGCCAACAACCTCGAGGAAGTCGAGGACATCATGCCGATCAGCTCGCGCCTGATCGTCAACCAGGCGTCCCTCAAGCTCAAGCGCGAACTGCTGCAGCCGGTGCTCGACGCCTTCGCCGGCGCGGTCAAACCCTGAGGATCCTGCGATGAGCCAGCTTCCCCCGCGCACGGCGATTCGCCGCCTGGATGCGCGCGACCCCGACTTTCTCGCCACGCTCGACGCGCTGCTCGCCTTCGAGTCCGAGGCCGATGAACGCATCGACACGGCCGTCAGCGAAATCCTGCGCGCGGTGCGCAGCACCGGCGACGCCGCGGTGGTGGAATACACGCGCCGTTTCGATCATCTCGACGTGCATTCGATGGGCGCGCTGGAACTGCCCAGGGCCGAACTGCGCGCCGCGCTCGACAGCCTGCCGGCGGAGCAGCGCGAGGCGCTCACCATCGCCGCCGACCGCGTGCGTCTCTACCATGAGCGCCAGAAGGCCGAGTCGTGGGAGTACACCGAGGCAGACGGCACCCGCCTCGGGCAGAAGGTCACCGCGCTCGACCGCGTCGGCCTCTACGTGCCGGGCGGGCGTGCCTCCTACCCGAGCTCGGTGCTGATGAACGCAGTGCCGGCCAAGGTCGCCGGCGTCGGCGAGCTGATCATGGTCGTGCCCACGCCGCGCGGCGGCACTGGCCGATCGCGCTCGAAGGCGCGCTCAAGCTCAAGGAAATTTCCGACATCCACGCTGAAGCCTATGCCGCCGGCGAGCTCAAGCACAGCCCGCTCGCCCTGATCGACCACGACATGCCCGTCATCGCCGTCGCCCCAACGGGGGCCTGTTCGACAAGCTCAAGTCCAACCTCAAGGA
>JANJTU010000013.1 GCA_024710965.1 Thauera sp.
GGCGAGCACGGCCAGTCGGGTGGCCAGAGGGAGTTGCTGGAAGCGATTCATGGAGCGATCCGGAATGATTGGGCCGATGGCGTGCCCCGTCGCACGATTGGCGAGGGCTCGGCGCCAGGCCTGGGATTGGCGCCCGGGCTGAGGTCGGCAGGCCGGGCGCCGCCACCGGGGCGGCAGCCGGTCGGTGGAACGGCCCCGCGTGCGCTTTGCGGGAAACGACGATGGCATTCTAGCGCCCATTCATGCAAAAGGGATGGCGGCGCTTGGCGGACGGCGCGCCGGAGGGCGTTGGTTTGCGGTTCGCCGCCGTTTCCGGCAGCCTTGCGGGCGGCCGGCCTGCATGGCGGCTGGCCGAGACCGGTGCCGCGTATGACACTCGACATGACCGCCCCTGCAATGACCGCTTTCGACATGATCGACCGCTCCGATTCCGACTCCGACGCCGGCTCCGCGCCACCGCCGCGCTGCGCCCTCGCGCCCTTGACCGCTCGGCAGCTCCGGCCGGGCCGGGGCCGCTGCGCCTGGGCCGTGCTCGCGGCCCAGCTCGCCATCTGCTCAGGCGGCGGCGCGGACCTCGCCCGCGCCGCCGACGCCGGGCAGCTGGCGCCGGCGACGCAGGGGGAGCGGGCGTTGGCGGAAGGCTCGATCGAAGGGCGTGTCTTCATGCTCCGCGACGGGCGGCGGGAAGTGTTCGCCTGGGCGTTGGTGGAGCTGCGCGATGCCCGCGGCAGCGTCGTCGATGCCCGGATTACTGCCCGCGACGGACGCTACCGCTTCTCCGGCGTGCGCGACGATCGCTACACAGTGGAGCTGGGGGGCGGACTCCGGAGCCTGGCCGACGCGCTGGCGGTCGAGGTCGGGCCCGCGCAGCGCCGCCATCTCGAGTTCGATCTCGTGTCGCCGATGCGCTTCGTGGCGCGACCGTCGCCGCCGCCGATGGCGGCCCTGCCGCCCGGCCCCGATGCCGAGCCGCCGCCCGCCGCAGGGCCGGCTGAGCTCGCGGCTGCGACCGCTGGGCCCTTGTCCGGTGGCGCCGACGCGGCGGTGCCGGCGGATGGCCCAGCGAGCCCCGCGGCTGCGGCCGCGCCGGCAGGTGGCAGGCGTGCGCTGCCGCTGGCGGCGGACGGCCGCGTGGTGCAGCTCGGGGCTTTTGGCCGGCGCGCCAACGCCGAGCAGCACCTGCGTGCGGTGACGGCACGGGGCGTGCTGGCGGACAGCGATACCGACATCGTCACCACGGCGGTCGGCGGCCGCCCGCTGTTTCGCGTCCTCGCCACGCCGCGCAGCGGCAGTGCCGAAGCCTTGTGTCGTGCGCTGGCTGCGCGCGCGGTGCGCTGCATGCTCGTCGGGCGCTGAGGGCGGTGCCGGCCGCGGGCGCGGCAGCGCCTGCCGGCACGGCTGTCCCGGTCCCCGCGCAGCCCTGATGGGGTGATCTGCCTAGAATGGGTAATAAGACTCCGGGATGTTATTCTGGAGCCTAAGATCAAGGCTGCGGGCAGCACCAGCGATGCCGGCCGGGCATTCGGACTGGGTGGAAAACCTGCTGCGAGGGAGTTCTCGATGTCATCGTCCACGGATTGCCTGTGGCTTGCCGACGGTCCCGATGCGCTGATGGCGCTCGATGGCGAGGGCCGGGTGCTGCGCTGGAGCGCGGGGGCGGCGCGCATGTTCGGATATGCGGACGAGGAAGCGGCCGGGATGCCGCTCGAGTCCCTGATCGTGTTGCCCGAGCGCGCGGACGAGCAGCGTCAGGTCCTCGCCGAGGCGCTGAGCCGCGGCATGGCGACGTTCGAGACGTTGCGCCGGTGCAAGGACGGCACGCTGATCTATGTCGACGTCACCGCGCGGCGGGTGCCGGCCGCAGCGCAGTGCGGCGCGCCGCAGTTGCTGTTTGCCGAGAAGGACGTCACCGCGCTCAAGGTGCGGCGCGACAGCAAGGCGCTCGAAGCGCGCTACCGGGAGATGCTTGAATCGACCCCCGATGGCATCGTCATCGTCAACGCCACCGGCCACATCCTGATCGCGAACACGCAGGCGGAGCAGCTCTTCGGCTATGGCACGGACGAACTGCGCGCGCGGCCGATCGAGCAGTTGCTGCCGGAACGCTTTCGCGGCGTCCACACCGGACACCGCGGCCGTTACTTCGACCAGCCGCGCAAGCGGGGGATGGGCGTGGGCCTGGAGCTGTACGGCTTGCGCAAGGACGGCACCGAATTTCCGGTCGAGATCAGCCTCAGCCCGCTTACCGACGGCGAGATGCCGCTGGTGATGAGTGCGATTCGCGACGTCAGCGAGCGCAGGCGCTTCGAGAAGGCGCTGCAGGACAAGAACGTGGAGCTGGAGATGGCCAACCGCGCCAAGGACAGCTTCCTCGCCAGCATGAGCCACGAGCTGCGCACCCCGCTCAACGCCGTGATCGGCTTCACCGGCACGCTGCTGATGAAGCTGCCGGGCGAGCTCAACCCGGAGCAGACGCGCCAGCTGGAGATCGTGCGCGGCAACGCCAGGCACCTGCTCGCGCTCATCAACGACTTGCTCAACCTCGCCCGCATCGAGGCGGGCAAGGTCGAGGTCCATCCCGAGCCCACCGAATGCTGCAGCCTCGTGCGCGAGATCGCCGCCACGCTGCAGCCGCAGGCGCTCGCCAAGGGGCTGGAACTGCTCGTCGAGACGCCGCCGGCGGACGTCGTGTGCCACACCGACCGGCGCGCGCTGAACCAGATCCTGATCAACCTGGCGGGCAATGCGATCAAGTTCACCGAGGCCGGCCACGTCCGCATCGGCCTCACCGTGCGCGAGGCGGAGCCGGCGCGTGGGCGCAGCATCGTCTTTGCGGTCGAGGACAGCGGACCGGGCATCAGCGCGCAGGAACAGGCGATGCTGTTCGAAGCCTTCGTGCAGGGGCAGGCCGCGCGCGTGAATGCGGTCGAGGGCAGCGGGCTGGGGCTGCACCTGAGCCGCAAGCTGGCCGGGCTCCTCGGCGGCGAACTGGACTGCCGCAGCGCGCCGGGTGAGGGCAGCACCTTCGTGCTCGTCCTGAAGGAGGCATGACGCATGGCCATTCGCATCCTGATCGCCGAAGACCACGCCGACAGCCTGGAGCTGATGCGCTATCTGCTGCAGGCGCACGGCTACGAGGTGGTGACCGCCGCCGACGGCGAGGTCGCGCTGCTGATGGCGCGCCAGGAGCAGCCCGACCTGATCCTGTGCGACCTGCGGATGCCGAAGGTCAACGGCTACGAGGTCGCCGCGCAGCTCAAGCGCGACGAGGCCCTGCGCCACATCCCGCTCATCGCGGTGACTGCCTTCTCGATGCTCGGCGATCGCGAGAAGGTTCTCGCCGCCGGCTTCGACGGCTACTTCTCGAAACCGATCGATGTCGACAACTTCATCGCCGTGCTTGAACGCCATCTGCTGCCCGCGCCCGGCACCGACGGGGCTGACGGGGAGGGGGGGTGACGCATGGCCAGGATCGCCGTCGTCGACGATGTCGCCGTCAACCGGGAGCTGTTCAGCTTCATCCTGCGGCAGTTCGGCCATAGCATCAGCGAGGCGGCCGATGGCGCCAGTGCGCTCGAGCTCGTGCGCCGCGAACGGCCCGATCTCATCATCTGCGACATCCTGATGCCGCAGGTCGATGGCTACGAGTTCGTGCGCCGGCTGCGCGCCGACCCCGCCACCGCCGACATTCCGGTGGTGTTCTGCACCGCCTACTTTCTCGAGCCCGAGGCGCAGCAGCTGGCCGAAGCCTGCGGCGTGCGCGAGGTGCTGACCAAGCCGGTCGATCCGCAGGAGATCATCGACGTCGTGCAGCGGGTGCTCGAGCGCGGGGCGGACACCGCCGCCGCGGCACCGCTGGCCGGTGACGACTTCGATCATGAGCATCTGCAGCTGATCAGCGCCAAGCTCGCGGAGAAGGTGGCCGAGCTGCAGGCGGCCCACGACAAGCTGGCGGCGCTGGTCGAGCTCAACCTGCAGCTCGCCTCCGAGCGCAACAAGGGTGGCCTGCTGGCGCACGTGTGCGCGGGCGCGCGCCAGCTGCTCGGCGCCGAACTCGGCACGGTGGCGGTGCGCGAGGCCGACAGCGAGACGCTCGCCCACGTCAAGCACTGCGGCATCGAGCCGGCGATGATGACCGCCATGGACGCGATCCAGCTCGACCGCGGCGCGCTCGGGCGCGTCTATCGCGACGCGCAGGTGCTGCGCCTGGGCGCGGAGGCCGCGGCCGAGGTCGGGCTGCCGCGCGGCTATCCGCCGCTGCGCGACGTGCTGGTTGCGCCGGTGAAGTCGCTGTCGGCCACGTATGGCTGGATCCTCCTCGGCAACAAGCAGGAGCTGGGCGGCTTTACCGAGGCCGATGCCGAGCTGCTGCGCATCCTTGCCGCGCAGGCGGGGCGCATCTACGAGAACGGCAGCCTCTACGCCAAGCTGCACCGCTATGCGCAGGAGCTGGAGACGGGCATCGTCGAGCGCGAGCGCGCCCGCCGCCACCTCGCCGCGCAATATGCCGTCGGCCGCATCCTCAACGGCGCGGCGAACCTGGCCGAGGCCACGCAGCGGCTGCTCGACGCCATCTGCAGGGAGCTCGGCTTCGGTGCGGCCACGTTGTGGCGGGTGGATGAGTTCGAGCAGCGCCTGCGCTGCGTGGACGCCTGGTGCCAGCCGGATGAGCTGTGCGCGGCGTTCGTGGCGCAGTCGCGGGGGCTGGCACTGGCGCAGGACATGGGCATTCCCGGCCGCGCGTGGGCCAGCGGCAAGCCGCAGTGGGCGGCGGACCTGGCGCTCGATGCGACGATGTTGCGGCGGGAGGCCGCCGCCGCGGCCGGGCTGCTGTCGGGCGGCGCGCTGCCGATCGTGGTCGGCGGCCAGGTGATCGGCGTCATCGACGTCTTCACCCGCGAGCGCTGCGAGTTCGACCCGCGTCTGGCCGACACGCTGGCGACGCTGGCAGTGCAGATCGGCCAGTTCTTCGAGCGCACCCGGCAACAGCAGCGCATCGTCCGCCTGACGCGGGTGTATGCGGTGTTGAGCGGCATCAACTCGGCCATCGTCCGCATCCATGACCGGCCCAAGCTGTTCCGCGAGGCGTGCCGCATCGCGGTGCGCGAGGGCGAGTTCGGCATCGCCTGGATCGGCGAGATCGACCCGGAGACGCGCGAGGTGGTGCCGGTGGCCTGGGCCGGAGTCGACGACGACATCGGCGCCGACCGGCTGTCGATCCGCAGCGACGTCGCGATCGGGCAGGGGGCGGTGGGTGAGGCCGTGCGCCGCGGCGCGGCCTGCGTCGTCAACGACCTCGGCACGCGCGACGCGGTCGGGCGGCGGCGCGAGGAGGCGCTGCGCCGCGGCTACCGCTCGCTGATCGCGCTGCCGCTGATCGTCGATGCACGCGTGGTCGGCGTCATGGTGCTGTATGCCTGCGAGGCGGAATTCTTCACCGCCGAGGAACAGACGCTGCTCACCGAGCTGGCGAACGACGTCTCCTTCGCCCTCGAATACATCGCCAAGCAGGACCTGCTCGCCTACCTGGCCTATCACGACGTCCTCACCGACCTGCCCAACCGCGCCCACCTGCTCGACCGCCTCGGCATGGCGCTGCAGATGGTGCGCCATCACCCGGGCGACCGCGTGGGCGTCGTGCTGTGGGACGTCAACCGCTTCCGCAACATCAACGACACCTTCGGCCGCCAGGTGGGCGACGGCGTGCTGCGCGAGCTGGCGCGGCGCTTTCGCAGCGTGTGGCCGGACGAGACCAACTTCGCGCGCCTCAGCGTCGACCATTTCGCCGGCGTGTTCAGCGGCGACTACGAGCCGACCGACATCGCCCACCTGATCGAGAAGACGGTCGCCGCCGTCCTCGGCCAGCCGTTCATCATCGGCGACCACGAGCTGCGCATCGCGCTGTCGGCGGGGATCGCGGTCGCGGGCGATGCCGGCGACGATGCCGATGCGCTGGTGCGCAACGCGGAGGCGGCCTTGCGCAAGGCCAAGAGCTCGGGCGTCGGCTACCTGTTCTACGGCCCGGAGATGAATGCCCTCATCGCCGAGACGATGATCCTCGAGAACAAGTTGCGCCGCGCGCTCGAGCGCGACGAGTTCGTGCTCCACTACCAGCCCAAGGTGTGCGGCGCGACCGGCTGCGTCACCGGGCTCGAGGCCCTGCTGCGCTGGAATGATCCGGTCAATGGCCTCGTGCCGCCGGGCCGCTTCATCCCGATCCTGGAAGAGACCGGCATGATCGTCCAGGTCGGCCTCGACGTCGTCCGCCGCGCGCTCGCAGATGCGCGCCAGTGGCGCGCCGCCGGCGTCGAGCCGCCGCGCATCGCGGTCAATGTGTCGCCGATGCAGCTGCGCCAGACGGGCTTCGTCGAGTCGCTGCAGCAGGTGCTGGCCGAGGCCGGCGACGAGCCGCCGGTACTGGATCTGGAGATCACCGAGAGCATGATCATGTCCGATCTCGAGGCCAATGCCGCGCGCCTGGCACAGATCCGCCGCATGGGGATGGAGATCGCGATCGACGACTTCGGCACCGGCTATTCCTCGCTCGGCTATCTGGCCAAGCTGCCGGTGAGCGCACTGAAGATCGACCAGTCCTTCGTCGCGACGATGACGGCGACGCCCGAGAGCATGACGATCGTGTCGACGATCATCTCGCTCGCGCACTCGCTCAACCTCAAGGTCATCGCCGAGGGCGTCGAAGAGGAGGACCAGGCGCGGCTGCTGCGCCTGTTCAAGTGCAACGAGCTGCAGGGCTATCTGATCAGCCGCCCGCTGCCGCCCGAGCAGATCGTCGACTTCGTGCGTGCGCGCGGCAGTCTTTGAGGGGCGCGGTCGCAGGGCCGGCGCAGGCGCAGCCTACGCCTCCGGCAGGATCTCCCGCACCAGCTCCGGTGGCCGGCACAAGCGGGTGCCGTGCGCGGTGACGACGATCGGGCGGTTGATCAGCACCGGGTGGGCGAGCATGGCATCGACCAGGGCGTCCTCGGTCGTACCCGGCGCGTCGAGGCCGAGCTCGGTGAACAGCGCCTCCTTGCTGCGGATCAGTTCGCGCGCCGACAGGCCGCTGGCGGCGATCAGGGCGAGCAGCTCGGCGCGGCTCGGCGGCGTCTTCAGATACTCGACGATGTGGGGCTCGATGCCGCGCTCGCGCAGGATCGCGAGCACGCCGCGCGAGTTGCTGCAGCGCGGGTTGTGGTAGAGGGTGACGTTGGTCATCGCTGCTCGGTGTCGTGGATGGCGGGGGAGGGCTCAGCGGCTCGTGAGCTTGAGCTCGATGCGGCGGTTGCGCGCGTAGGCTTCCTCGCTGCTGCCGGCATCGAGCGGGTGGAACTCGCCGTAGCCGGTGGCGGCCAGGCGCTGCGCCGGGATGCCCTGGTTGCGCAGGAACTTCACGATCGCCAGCGCGCGCGCGGTGGACAGCTCCCAGTTCGACGGGAAGCGCGCGGTGGCGATCGGGCGGCGGTCGGTGTGGCCGTCGACCTGCAGCACCCAGGGCAGGTCGGTGGGGATCTCGGCAGCGAGCGTCTTCAGCGTCTCGGCGAGGCGGGTGAGCTGGATCATGCCCTCGGCGCTGACCTCGTCGGAGGCGGTCGGGAACAGCACCTCGCTCGAGAACACGAAGCGGTCGCCGACGATCTGGATGTCCTTGCGCTCGCCCAGCACGGCGCGCAGGCGGCCGAAGAACTCGGAGCGGTAGCGCGCGAGCTCCTGCACGCGGGCGGCGAGCGCGAGGTTGAGCTCGCGGCCGAGCTCCTCGATGCGCAGGTCCTTGTCGCGCGCCGCGGCTTCGGCGACGGCGAGCGCCTTGTTCAGCTCCTCGAGCTGGCTGCGCACGGCGGCGAGCTGGCGGTTGAGCAGCTCGACCTGGGCGATCGCCTGCGCGGAGAGCTCGGTCTGCTCCTTGAGGCCGCGCTCGGAGGTGTCGAGCGCGCTCGCCAGGCGCGCCACCTCGGCTTCCAGTTCTTCCTTCAGGCGCTGCAGCGCGGCGATGTCGGCGCCCAGGCGCGCGGCCTCGCTGCGCTGCTCGGCGAGCGTGGTCTGCGACTGCTGCAGCTCGGCGGACAGGGTCTCGCGCTCGCGCTGCGCGGCGGCGAGCGAGGCGCTGAGCTCGCCGAGCTGGTTCTCGGCGTGGGCGCGTGCGGCTTTCTCCAGGCTCAGGCTCTGCGCCAGCGCGGAGAGCTCGGCGTTGAGGCGGGCGAGGGCGCGGTCGCGGCCGCTGACCGCGTCGGCGAGCACGAACTGGCCGATGACGAAGATCAGGATCACGAACACCATCACCATCAGCAGCGAGGCGAGGGCGTCGACGAAGCCGGGCCAGAAGTCCAGCCCGCGGCGGCGGCGCGACAGCGAGGCCATGGCGCTATTCCGCCTTGTGGCCGCCGAGGGCGGCGGCGATCGTGCGCGACAGCAGGCGCAGCTCGGCGCGCAGGTCCTCGGAGAACTGCGCGCCCTGCGCCGGCTGCTGGGCGAGCTGGCGGATCAGGCCGCGCAGGTCGTCCTGCGACTCCGACAGCGCCGAGAGGTCGCGCGACTCGCGCCCGATCATGTCCGACAGGCGGGTGAGCTGGGTGTTGAGCTCGCCCAGGTGCTCGGCGGTGATGCGGCGCTCGCGGTCGGACTCGATCGCCGAGCGCTGCATGCGCTCGAGGCCTTCGGCCGTTTGCTCAAGCAGGGCCTGCACATAGGCCGGCACGCCCTCGGCTTCGAGGCCGACGCCCGAGGGCAGGCGGGTGATGTGCGACAGCCACTCCTCGAGCTCGTTGTAGAAGCGGTTCTGCGCGTGGCCGGACTGCAGGTCGAGGAAGCCGACGATGAGCGAACCGGCGAGACCGAACAGCGAGGTGGAGAAGCTCGTCGCCATGCCGCCGAGCGGCGCGTCGAGCTTGGTCTTCAGCGCCTCGAACATCGCCACCGGGTCGGCGCCCACGCTCATGCCGCCGATGATCTCGCCGATCGAGCGGATCGTCGCGAGCAGGCCCCAGAAGGTGCCGAGCAGGCCGAGGAAGATCAGCAGCCCGATCAGGTAGCGGCTGAGGTCGCGCTGCTCCTCGAGGCGGATCTGCACGCTGTCGAGGATCGAGCGCATCGACGCCGGCGACAGGTGGAAGCGACCGCGCTGCCGGCTCGACAGCAGCCGCGCCATCGGCGCCAGGAGCACCGGGCGCAGGCTCGGCGCCTGTTCGCCTTCGGCCCGCTGGAAGGCCTCGATCCACAGCACCTCGCTCTGCAGCCGCCACACCTGGCGCA
>JANJTU010000016.1 GCA_024710965.1 Thauera sp.
TCCTTCGGCAGCACCGGCTTGATGATTTCCTCGATCACCGCTTCGGAAATCTGCGCGTGCGACACGTCCGGGTGGTGCTGGGTGGACACCACCACGGTGTCGATCGCCACCGGCTTGCCGTCGACGTACTTCACCGTAATCTGGCTCTTCGCGTCCGGGCGCAGCCACGGCAGGCGGCCGTCCTTCCGCACTTCGGCCTGGCGCTGCATGATGCGGTGGGCGTAGTAGATCGGCAGCGGCATCAGGCTCGGGGTTTCATCGGTGGCGTAGCCGAACATCAGGCCCTGGTCGCCCGCGCCCTGGTCGAGATCGAGACCTTCGCCTTCGTTCACGCCCTGGGCGATGTCGGGCGACTGGCGGTTGATCGCCGCCAGCACCGCGCAGCTCTTGTAGTCGAAGCCGATGTCGGAATTGTCGTAGCCGATGCGGCGGATGACTTCCTGGGCGATCTCGCGGTAGTTGGGGTGGGCGGTGGTGGTGATCTCGCCCGAGATCACGACGAGACCGGTCGACACCAGGGTCTCGCAGGCCACGCGCGCCTTCGGGTCGTCGGCGAGGATGGCGTCGAGCACGCCGTCGGAGACCTGGTCGGCGACCTTGTCGGGATGGCCTTCGGAAACCGATTCGGACGTAAACAGAAATTCAGCCATGGTGCCACTCCTTGAAAAACCAAAATCCCCGTGCTGTCGGCCTTGCGTCTGCGGCCAGCTCCGGGGATTTCGTCGAGCAGCCGACGCTTTAGCAGTATTTTTGCCGGCGGCCTGCGCCTGCCGTACCGCCCTGCAAGTTGTCGAGTTAACTCGGCGGTGAGGCCGGATTATAGACCGGGATCGCCGGCTGTGTAAGCATTCGGGTCCTGCAACTCCCCATGCCAGTCGCCGACGTGCTGCTCGACCTCCTCTTCCGCCTGCTCTCGCGCCTGCCCTTGCCCTGGCTGCACCGCCTCGGCGGCTGGATGGGCTGGCTCGCCTACTGGGCTTCGCCGTCCTACGCCCGCCGCCTGCGCGCCAACCTGGCCAACGCCCTCGGCCGCGAGGACGATGCGGTGCGCCGGGCGGCGATCGCCGAAGCCGGCCGCCAGGCCCTCGAGCTGCCCTTCCTCTGGCTGCGTCCGGCGTCCGAGGTGGTGGCCGCCGCGGTGCGCACCGAAGGCTGGGAGCTGGTCGAGCAGGCGCGCGCGGAAGGCGCCGGAATCCTCTTCATCACGCCGCACCTGGGCTGCTTCGAGATCACCGCGCAGTGCATCGCGGCGCGGATCCCGATCACCGTGCTCTACCGTCCGCCGCGCAAGGCCGCGCTGCAGCCGCTGATGGAAGCCGGCCGTGCGCGCGGCCGGATGCGCACCGCGCCGGCCGACGTGTCGGGCGTGCGCAGGCTGGTCAAGACCCTGCGCAGTCACGAGGCGGTGGGGATGCTGCCCGACCAGGTGCCGGGTGCCGGCGAAGGCGTGTGGGCGCCGTTCTTCGGCAAGCCGGCGTGGACGATGACGCTCGCCGCGCGCCTGACTGCGGTCAAGGGCGTGCGGGTGATCTACACCTGGGCCGAGCGCCTGCCGCGCGGCGCAGGCTACGTGTTCCGCCTGCAGGCGCCGGCCGAGGCGCTGTCGGGCGAGCTGGAGGCCGACGTGGCGGCCATCAACCGCGAAGTCGAACGTCTCATCCTGCAGTGTCCGCAGCAGTATCTGTGGGGCTACAACCGCTACAAGCAGCCGCGCAAGGGGCGCGAGGATGAAGCCGCCGGGGCTTCGGCGGGGCAGGAGCCGCCGCGATGAGCCGCCTCGCGATCGCCCTGTTCTGGCTCCTGCACTGGCTGCCGCTGTCCGTGCTGGCACCGCTCGGCGAGGCCTTCGGCCTGCTGCTCTACGTGCTCGTGGCGCCGCGGCGCAAGGTGGTGCTGACCAACCTGCGGCTGTGCTTTCCCGAACTGTCCGAGGGCGAGCGCCGCGCCCTCGCCCGGCGCAACTTCGCCGTCACCGGGCGCAGCATGCTCGAGCGCGGCCTGGCCTGGTGGGCGAGCGCCGAGCGCATGCGCGCGACCGTGCGCATCACCGGGCTGGAGCACCTGAGCGCGCTGAAGGCCGCCGGCCGGCCGGTGATCCTGCTCGCGCCGCACTTCGTCGGCCTCGACATGGCGGGCACGCGGCTGTCGATGGAGGGCGACTTCGTCAGCGTCTATTCGCCGCAGAAGGACAAGGTGTTCGACCGCTGGCTGCACCACGGCCGCAGCCGCTTCAACGACCAGCTGCTGCTGTCGCGCCACGACGGCGTGCGCGCGACGGTGAAGGCGATGAAGGCCGGGCGCCCCTTCTACTACCTGCCCGACCTCGACTACGGGCGCAAGGAATCGATCTTCGTCCCCTTCTTCGGTGTGCCGGCGGCCACCATCACCGGCCTGCCGCGGCTCGCGCGCCTGGCGGGCGCGGCGGTGCTGCCCTGCGTGACCCGCATCCTGCCCGGCGGCGCCGGCTACGAACTGGAACTGGGCGCACCGTGGGCGGACTACCCGTCGGCGGACGTCGAGGCCGACACGCGGCGCATGAACGCCTGGCTCGAAGGCGTGATCCGCACCATGCCCGAGCAGTATTACTGGGTGCACCGCCGCTTCAAGACCCGGCCCGAAGGCGAGCCGCGCATCTATTGAAACCGGCCGGCCGGCGGCGTTGGCCGATGGTGGACGCTGGGCGGGCGCTGGGGGAGAATCGGCGCTTGCCCATTGCTTGCGGATCCCCGATGAAACTGCGCTTCACCAAGATGCAAGGCCTCGGCAACGATTTCGTCGTCATCGACGCCACGCGCCAGGCGGTCGAGCTCACGCCGGCCCGCGTGCAGGCGATCGCCGACCGCCATTTCGGCGTCGGCTGCGACCAGCTGCTGGTGGTCGAGCCCGCCACCCAGGCCGGCGTCGACTTCCGCTACCGCATCTTCAACGCCGACGGCGGCGAGGTGGAGCAGTGCGGCAACGGCGCGCGCTGCTTCGTCCGCTTCGTCCATGACAAGCAGCTCACCGACAAGGGCGAGATCCGCGTCGAGACCCGCTCCGGCATCATCGCGCCGCGCCTGCGCGAGGACGGCCTGGTGACCGTGGACATGGGCGTGCCCGAACTGGCGCCGGCGAAGATCCCCTTCGTTTCCGACTCCGATGCGGTGGTGCAGCCGCTGCAGGTGGGCGACGAGGTGGTGGCGATCACCGCGGTGTCGATGGGCAACCCGCATGCGGTGCAGGTGGTGGCGGACGTCGACCGCGCGCCGGTGGCGGACCAGGGGGCGCTGATCGAGCGCCACGAGCGTTTTCCCGCTCGCGTCAATGCGGGCTTCATGCAGGTGGTGGCGCCGCAGCACGTGCGCCTGCGCGTGTTCGAGCGCGGCGCGGGGGAGACGCTGGCCTGCGGCACCGGTGCCTGCGCCGCGGTGGTGGCGGGCATCCTGCGCGGGCTGCTGGTGTCGCCGGTGCGGGTCGACACCCGCGGCGGCACGCTCGAGATCGCCTGGGGCGGGCCGGGCACGCCGGTGCAGATGACCGGGCCCGCGGTGAGCGTGTTCGAGGGCGAGCTGGAAGTTCGCTGAAGAAGGACGAGGGCCGCGCGACACAGCCGCGTCCGTCCGCGTTCCCGATCGAGGATCTGATGCCGGGCGCCTGACCTGCCCGGCGGGAGTGCTGCCGATGAATGCCGAAGACGTCGCCCGCTACCTGCGCGACCACCCCGACTTCCTGTCCGAGCACGGCGAGCTGTTCACCCGCCTCACGGTGCCGCATCCACGGCACGATGGGCAGGCGATCTCGCTCGCCGAGCGCCAGCTGCACGCCCTGCGCGACAAGATCCGCCAGCTCGAGCTCAAGCTCGCCGAGCTGATCCGCTTCGGCGAGGACAACGACGACATCAGCGCGAAGGTGCATCGCTTGTCGCTGGCGCTGCTCGAAGCCGGCAGCATCGACGGGCTGCGCCATGCACTCGTCACCAGCCTGCAGGATGATTTCGCCGTGCCGCACGTCGCCGTGCTGCTGTGGGAGGAGGGCGCGGCGGCGGTGAGCGAGGCGGTGCGCGGCGAGATCGACGCCATGCGTCATCCGTATTGCGGCGTGCCGGAGAGCATCGAGGTGACGGCCTGGTTCGGCGAGGCGGCGCCGCACGTGCGCTCGGTCGCGCTCATCCCGCTGCGGCGCCAGGGCAGCGCCGTCGGCCTGCTCGCGCTCGGCAGCGCGGAAGGGGAGCGCTTCTATCCCGAGATGGGCACGCTCTACCTCGGTCGCATCGGCGAGCTCACCGCTGCGGCGCTGTCGGCGCACCTGCGCTGAGCGGGCCGCAGCGGTGAGCGAGAGCGGAGCTGATCCCGCCGCCGCGGCCCTGCCCGCCGCGTTCGAGGCCTGGCTCGGCTGGCTCGCGGCCCAGCGCCGCGCGGCGAGGCTGACGCTGGAAGCCTACCGGCGCGATCTGCTCACCCTGCTGCGCCTGGCCGAGGGGCGCGAGGCGGCTGCGCTCGCGCCCCACGACATCCGCCGCTTCGTCGCGCGCCTGCACGGCGAGGGCCTGTCCGGGCGTTCGATCGCGCGCACCTTGTCGGCCTGGCGCGGCCTCTACCGCTGGCTGATCCGCCACCACGGCCTGCCCGCCAACCCGGTGGAAGGCATCCGCGCGCCGCGCTCGCCGGCGAAGCTGCCGCGCGTGCTCTCGCCCGACCAGGCGCAGGCCCTGCTCGATCCGCCGGCGCAATCCGTGCTCGAGCTGCGCGACGTGGCGATGTTCGAGCTGTTCTATTCGTCCGGGCTGCGCCTGGCGGAACTCGCCGCGCTGGACGTCGATGACGGTTCCGAGCTCGCGCAGGGCATGGTCACCGTCACCGGCAAGGGGCGCCGCCGTCGCAGCGTGCCGGTCGGGGGCAAGGCGTGCGAGGCGCTCGCGCACTGGCTCGCGGCGCGCCCCAGCCTGCCGGTGGGCGAGGAGCCGGCGCTGTTCGTCACGCGCAACGGTCACCGCCTGTCGCCGGCGGGCATCCGCACCCGGCTTGCCCATCGCGCCAGCGTCCTCGGCCTGGGCGTGCATGTGCACCCGCACATGCTGCGCCATAGCTTCGCCAGCCACCTGCTGCAGTCCAGTGGCGACCTGCGTGCGGTGCAGGAACTGCTCGGCCACGCCAGCATCCGCAGCACCCAGATCTATACCCACCTCGACTTCCAGCACCTCGCCCGCGTGTACGACGCGGCCCATCCGCGCGCGCGCAAGTGATCGCGCGCTTCGGCGCGGCCCGCTGGCGAAGGCCGCCGCACCCGCAGCCGAGGGGCGCCCCGAGACCGTCACCCATGTCATGGCGGGCGGGCCCTGTTGTGCCTGCAGACGCTGCGCGCCGCGCGCCAGCCGCCTCCGCTGATGTGCATACACGCTGAGTTTTCCGCGCCCTGGGAGCGGCAATGCGTTACGGATGCGCGTTTTCGGTTTATTTGCCCAGATTGGGGATTTTCTAACGGAATCGTCTTGATCCCTTGCGCTATGCTCGTAACGCAGCAAATTTTTACAATTACATAATACGCGGCCACGCAGTGCACACATCCGGAACGGGCGCGCGGTCGGGGAAGCCATGTCAAACAAAGCCAGCCGCAGAGCAGATCCGGTCGACAAGGGAGCGGCCGGATCCGAGCATACGCAAGCACCCTCGTCCCCCAGCGTGGTCCGGTCGGTCGCGCTCCTTCTTGCGCGTCACGAGATCCGGAACATCCGGCGCTGGTTCGAGGAATTCGATCGCGACATCCTGCTGCCGATCCTGCTCGGCGAGATTGCGCTGCACAACATCGGCGCGCTTGAGAACGGCGCCAGCCACACCGGCAAGGGCCGAACGAAGCCCGGCGGCCGTGCCGAGGGCCCGGAATCGCCCTACGACTGCGTGCTCAAGCCCTGCAACGCGTATTCCATCGCCGCCGCCACCGGCCTGCCGCGCGAAACCGTGCGGCGCAAGATCGTCCGCCTGGTCGAACTCGGCTGGATCAACCGTCGCGACAACGGCCACCTGTTCGTCACCCAAGCCGCGCTGGAGCACTTCGGCGGCTTGCTGAGTTCGCGGGAATTGACGGAATTGATGGAAACCGCCGACCGCGCCCGCAGCCTGCTGGCGGAGTGAGCGCCGCGCCTCAGCGTGCCGGCGCGGGGCGGTGGCGGTATTCCGGATTCGGTCCCGGTTCGGCGCTCAGCATCGCCACCGTGATCAGGGCCAGCGCCAGCACCAGCAGCACGAAATAGCGCCGCTGTGCCGCAGGATCGGGCAGGCGGCGCTCGGCGCGATAGTACATCGCACGCAGGTAGGTGCCGCCCAGGGCGGCCAGCGCAAGCAGGCCGGCGCCGAGCAGGCGTGAGGCGGTGGCGTCGAACTGGCGCCCGATCGCGGGCTCCCAGCGGTCGGGCAGGAAGAATGCCGGCGCCTGCGTCAGCAGGTACAGGCCGCCGAACACGCACAGCATGAACATCGCCACCTGCAGCGAACGCACCCGTCCCGCCCTTGTGCCTACTGGCCGAACAGGTCGCCGCCGCTGCGTGGCGGCGCGAGGCCGAAGTGCTGCCAGATCGCGTGTGTCGCCATGCGCCCGCGCGGCGTGCGCTGCAGGTAGCCCTGCTGGATCAGGTAGGGCTCGATGACGTCCTCGATGGTGTCGGTGGATTCGCCGATCGCGGCGGCGATGTTGTCCAGCCCCACCGGGCCGCCGCCGAACTTCTCCAGCATCGCGCCCAGCAGCTTGCGGTCCATGAGGTCGAGACCGAGGCTGTCGACGTCGAGCATCCGCAGCGCCGCGTCCGCCACCGCGCTGCTGATGTGGCCGCCGGCCTTCACTTCGGCGTAGTCGCGCACGCGGCGCAGCAGACGGTTGGCGATGCGCGGCGTGCCGCGCGCGCGGCGGGCGATCTCGAGCGCGCCGGCGTCGTCGATGGCGACGTTGAGCAGCCGCGCCGAGCGGCCGACGATGAAGGCGAGCTCGTCCGCGGTGTAGAACTCGAGCCGCGAGACGATGCCGAAGCGGTCGCGCAGCGGGTTGGTGAGCATGCCGGCGCGGGTGGTGGCGCCGACCAGGGTGAAGGGCGGCAGGTCGAGCTTCACCGAGCGCGCGGCCGGCCCCTCGCCGATCATGATGTCGATCTGGAAGTCTTCCAGCGCCGGGTAGAGGATCTCCTCCACCACCGGCGACAGGCGGTGGATCTCGTCGATGAAGAGCACGTCGTGCGGCTCGAGGTTGGTCAGCAGCGCGGCGAGGTCACCGGCGCGCTCGAGCACCGGGCCGGAAGTCTGGCGCAGGTTGACGCCCATCTCGGCGGCGACGATGTGGGCGAGCGTGGTCTTGCCCAGGCCGGGCGGGCCGAACAGCAGCACGTGGTCGAGCGCCTCGCTGCGCCGCTTTGCCGCGGTGATGAAGATCTCGAGCTGCTCGCGGATCTTCGCCTGGCCGACGTATTCGGCGAGCCGCTTCGGGCGCAGCGCGCGCTCGATGGCGTCTTCCTGGCGGTCGGCGGGGCGCGGCGAGATCAGGCGCTCGGCGGGGCTGGCCTGCAGCTTGTCGGTTTCGATCATGGCGTGAGTTTAGCCGCTGGCGGCGCCGGCTGCGCAACCGTGGCTGTGGATTCGTTCAGGCTTTCGACAGCAGTTTGAGCGCCTGGCGGATGCCGTCGGAGACGCCCACCCCCTCGGCCAGGCCCTTCATCGCGCCGAGCGCCTCGCGCTCGTTGTAGCCGAGCGCGAGCAGGGCGTTGAGGACGTCGCTCTTCGCGTCCGCCACCATGCCCGGCGCGGCCGCGAGCCTCGTGCCCGCGATCTGCGGCAGGGCCTTGCCGAGCTTGTCGCGCAGCTCGAGCAGCAGGCGCTCGGCGGTCTTCTTGCCGATGCCGGGGATCTTCACCAGGCGGCCCGCCTCCTGCAGCGCCACCGCCTGCGCGAGCTCGGTCACCGACAGGCCGGACAGCACCGCGAGCGCCATGCGCGCGCCGATGCCCGAGACCTTGAGCAGCTGGCGGAAGGTCGTGCGCTCCTCCTCGGTGGCGAAGCCGTAGAGGAAGTGGCCGTCCTCGCGCACCGCGAAGTGGGTGTGCAGGCTCACCGCGCTGCCGCTGGCGGGCAGGCCGTAGAAGGTGCTCATCGGCACGTCGAGCTCGTAGCCGACGCCGTGCACGTCGACGAGGATCTGCGGCGGGTTCTTTTCCAGCAGGGTGCCGGTGAGGCGTCCGATCATGGCGGGCTCGGCGGAATCAAGGGGGCGCAGTCTAGCCGATCGCGGGCCAGCGGCCGAAGGCGAGCGTGGCGGCGAGGATGAGACCGTGCAGGTTGGCGGCGAGGATGGTGCGCTTGATCGCGGGCCGCAGCTCCGCGGGTTCGGCGGCGTACTCGATGAGGTCGCGCGCGGCGGGGAAGGACAGCGCAATCGTCAGCGCCGCAGCGGCGGCCTTTTGCGGCAGCGTGTCCGCCGCGACCATCGCCACCAGCCAGGCATAGGCAAGGATCGCCACCAGCAGGTAACCCCACTTCGCCACGGGCGGGCCGAGCCGCACCACCAGCGTCCGCTTGCCCGCGGCGGCGTCGCCGGCGTGGTCCGGAAACTGGTTGATGAAGAGCAGGTTCGCCACCAGCAGCGCGTAGGACAGGCCGGCGGCGACCGGCAGGGCGCTGAATGCACCGCGCTGCACGTAGTCGGCGCCGACCACCACCAGCAGCCAGCCCGCGGCGATCGCCGCCTCGCCCAGGCCGCGAGCCATCAGCGCCAGCGGCGGGGCGGAATAGGCCCAGCCGAAGAAGAGCCCGGCGAGCCCGATCGCGAGCAGGCCCGGCCCGGCCTGCCAGGCGAGCCACAGCCCGGCTGGCACCACCGCGGCGAGCAGCGCATGGCCGAAGACGCCGGTCTGGCGCGCACTGAGCACGCCGTTCTGGATGAAGCGGCTGCCGCCGGTGAAGGGGAACAGGCGCTGCGTGTTCGCCGCGTCGGCGCCGCTCAGGGCGTCGTGGTAATCGTTGATGACGTTCACGCCGGCGTGGGCGACGAGGGCGGCCAGCACCGTCACCACCGCGCTCGTCGCCTCCAGTCCGGCGCCACTGCCGTGCGCGGTGGCGAGCCCGATCAGGCAGCCGACCAGGGTCACCGACAGGAAGGCGGGGCGGGTGGCGGCGAGCCAGAGCGCGAGCGGGCGCGCGAAGCGGCCCGGCTGCGGCTCGGCGGGGGGCGGGGCGGGTTTCACTGGACTACCCTCCTGTCGCTACGCGACATCCTCCCCAGGGGAGGGTGAGCGCCCCCTTCGGGCGGCCGGGCGGGGGCGCTCACAGCAGCACGATGTCGAACTGTTCCTGCGTGTAGCTGGCCTCGGCGTGGAGCGAGATCTTCTTGCCGATGAAGTCCGACAGCATCGCCAGCGACTGGCTCTCCTCGTCGAGGAAGAGGTCGATCACGTCGGGCGCGGCGAGCACGCGGAACTCCCTGGCGTTGAACTGGCGCGCCTCGCGCAGCAGCTCGCGCAGGATCTCGTAGGCCATCGTGCGCGCGGTCTTCACCTCGCCGCGGCCGCCGCAGGTCGGACAGGGCTCGCACAGCAGGTGGGCGAGCGACTCGCGCGTGCGCTTCCTCGTCATCTCCACCAGGCCGAGCGCGGTGAAGCCGTTGATGCTCATCTTGGTGTGATCGCGCGCGAGCGCCTTGCGGAACTCGTCGAGCACCATCTCGCGGTGCTCGGCGTTCTCCATGTCGATGAAGTCGATGATGATGATGCCGCCGAGGTTGCGCAGGCGCAGCTGGCGCGCGATCGCCTGGGTCGCCTCGAGGTTGGTCTTGAAGATGGTGTCGTCGAAGTTGCGCGCGCCGACGAAGCCGCCGGTGTTCACGTCGACGGTGGTCATCGCCTCGGTCTGGTCGATGATCAGGTAGCCGCCGGACTTCAGGTCGACGCGGCGGGCGAGCGCCTTCTGGATCTCGTCCTCGACGTTGTAGAGGTCGAACAGCGGCCGTTCGCCGGCGTAGTGCTCGATCAGCGGCAGCACCTTGGGGCTGTACTCGGCGGCGAAGGCGACCAGCTTCTGGTAGTTCTCCCGCGAGTCGACGCGGATGCGCGTCGTCTCCTCGTCGGCGAAGTCGCGCAGCGCGCGCTGGCCGAGGCTGAGATCCTCGTGCAGCAGGCGGGGCGGGAAGGCGCCGACGGTGCTGTTGCCGATCTCGCGCCAGAGCTTGCGCAGGTAGGCGATGTCGGCGGCGAGCTCCTCGTCGGAGGCCGATTCGGCCATCGTCCGCACGATGAAGCCGCCCGGCTCGTCCGCCGGCACGAGCGCGGTCAGGCGCCCGCGCAGCGCCTCGCGCTCGGTCTCGTCCTCGATCCGCTGCGAGATGCCGATGTGCTTTTCCTGGGGCAGGTACACGAGCAGGCGGCCGGCGAGGCTGATCTGCGTCGACAGGCGCGCACCCTTGGTGCCGATCGGATCCTTGAGCACCTGCACGAGCAGGCTCTGGCCTTCGGCGAGGATCTTCTCGATCGGGCGCGCGCCCTCGCCGTTCTGGCGGTCGCTCCAGATGTCGGCGACGTGGAGGAAGGCGGTGCGCTCGAGGCCGATGTCGATGAAGGCCGACTGCATGCCGGGCAGCACGCGCACGACCTTGCCGAGGTAGATGTTGCCGACGATGCCGCGGCTGGCGGTGCGCTCGACGTGCAGTTCCTGCACGACGCCCTGTTCGATGATCGCGACCCGCGTCTCCTGCGGGGTGAAGTTGATGAGGAACTCGATGCTCATGGTGCGGCTGGCCAATGGGAAATGCGCAATGACGGCCCGGCGGCGGGCTGCCATTGCGCATTGCTCATCGGGCTACAGAGGATAGCCGAAGGCGTCGAGCAGCTGGGCGGTTTCGAACAGCGGCAGGCCCATGATCCCGGAGTAGCTGCCGCGGATCTCGGCGACGAAGACCGCCGCCTTGCCCTGGATGCCGTAGGCGCCGGCCTTGTCCATCGGCTCGCCGCTGGCGACGTAGTGGCGGATCTCGCTGTCGGTGAGGGTGCGAAAGCGCACCTCGCTCGTGGACATCGCGCTGCGCGTGCGTGCGCCGTCGCTCACGGCGATTGCGGTGAGCACACGGTGGGTGCGCCCGGACAGGCGCTCGAGGATGGCGCGCGCGTCGGCGGCGTCGGCCGGCTTGCCGATGATCTCGCCGTCGAGTTCGAGCGTGGTGTCGGCGGCGAGCACCGGGTGGCGCAGCAAGTGGCGCCAGTGGATGCGGCGCATGCCGGCCTCGGCCTTGGTCAGGGCGAGGCGCTCGACGTAGCGCTCCACCGCCTCGCCGGGCAGCGGCGTCTCGTCCACGTCGGCGTCGGCGCCGCGTTCGCCGCTGCGAAAGGTGAGGACGTCGAACTGCACGCCGATCTGGCGCAGCAGTTCGCGGCGGCGGGGGCTCTTGGAGGCGAGATAGATGCGTGGACTCATCGGCGGGCCGGGGCGGGCGGAAGGCGTCGGCCGGTGCGGCCGCATGTTTGGGCAAACATTCTACGGGGTTCCGCGGCGGGCCGGTGCGGCACGGGGCCGTGCCTCACTCGCGGTGGTAGGGGTGGTTGCGCAGCACCGTCCACGCACGGTAGAGCGCTTCGGCGAGCAGCGGGCGCACCAGCGCATGCGGCAGCGTGAGGCTGGAGAGGCGCACGGCTTCGGCCGCGCCGGCCTTGAGCGCCGGTGCCAGGCCGTCCGGGCCGCCGACGATCAGCGCGACGTCCTGGCCTTCGCCCTGCCAGGCCTCGAGTCGGCGCGCGAGCGCGACCGTGCTGAGGTCGGCGCCGCGCTCGTCGAGGATCACGCGCCGGCAGCGCGGCGGCAGCGCGGCTTCGATGCGGGCGGCCTCCGCCGCCATCATCGCCTCCACCGTCTTGCCGCCGGTGCGCGGCTCGGCCTTGACCTCGATCAGCTGCAGCGGCAGCTCGCGCGGCATGCGGCGGGCGAACTCGTCGAAGCCGGCCTCGACCCAGGCCGGCATGCGGTGGCCGACGGCGACGACGAACAGCTTCAACTCACTGGCCCGCGGCGGCGGCGGCGGCCGGGCGGCGCGCGGCGGGCGCGGTGCTCCAGAGTTCTTCGAGCTTGTAGTAGCTGCGCACCGCCGGCTGCATGATGTGCACGACGATGCTGCCGAGGTCCACCAGCACCCATTCGCCGGTCTCCTGGCCCTCGACGCTGATCACCTCGCCACCGGCCGCCTTCACCTTGTCCTGCACGTTCTGCGCCAGGGCGCGGGTCTGGCGGCCGGATTCCGCACTGGCGACGACGATGCGGTCGAACAGCGGGGTGTGGCGGGCGGTATCGATGACTTCGATGTCACGTGCCTTGATGTCTTCGAGGGCGTTGACGACGATCTGCTGCAGGGCGGGGGTGTCCATTCAGGGGCGGGGTTCCGGAAAGTGAAAACGAAAGGGCTGTAGGCGCCGAGCGGAGCGTGGCGCTGCTCAGCGGTACAGCCCATGAAGCCCAATATAGTCGAGAACGGAATCGGGCAGCAAATAGCGCACACTGCGGCCGGATCTGACCAGATCGCGGATCAGCGAGGCGGAAATGGCCAGCGGCGTCATGTCGAAGGGGACGACGCGGCCGGCGGGCGCCGCGCGCAGCACGGCCGGATCGGCGCTGTGGCGGTCGCGGCAGGCGGCGTCGAGCTCGGCCGGTAGCGTCGCCGGCCAGCGCTGGCCGTGCGCCGTGTAGCCGGGGCGGTTGGCGACGGCGATGTGGGCGAGCCCGAAGAGTTCGCGCCAGCGGTGCCAGCTGGGCAGGCCTTCGAACGCGTCGGCGCCGAGGATCAGCACCAGCGGGCGCTGCGTGCCGAGTTCGGCGCGCAGGCGCTCGAGCGTGAGCACGGTGTAGCTCTTGTGCCGGGCGCGCACTTCACCGTCGTCGACTTCCAGCGCCGGATTGCCGGCCACCGCCAGCTGCGCCATTGCCAGGCGATGCTGCGCGGTGCTGCGCGGGGCGCCGCGGTGCGGCGGCTGGCCGGCAGGCAGCAGGCGCACGCGGGCGAGGCCGAGCGCTTCGCGCGCTTCTTCGGCGAGGCGCAGGTGGCCGAAGTGGATCGGGTCGAAGGTGCCGCCGAGCAGGCCGAGCGGGCCGGCGTGTTCAGCCGCCATTGCCGGTGTCCGTGGGCGGGTGGAGGATCGCGTTGGCGGCCGCATCGGGCAGGCCGAACACGTCGCGGGCGTTGATGTAGAAGCTGGCGAACACCACCGGCACCACCACCAGCGGCAGCGGCACGGAGGCGAGCGTGGCGAGCGTGGGCGACACCAGACCGAGCACGCCGACGATGATGCCCGGCACCACCGCGCCGAACAGCATCAGCCCGATCGCGTAGGCGAGGAAGGGGCGCCAGTTGCGCAGGCAGGCGTAGAAGCTGAAGAACATCGCCTTCGGTGCCGACACCTTCCACCAGCCCGCGAGCATCGGCGCGAACCAGTAGGCCATCATCAGCGGCGTCGACAGCACGAGCGCAACGAGCAGGGCGAAGCTGAGCGAGGCGCTGCCCGCCGCCTGCTCGTCGAGCTCGCCGCCGCGCATGAGCTCCATCAGCGTGCCGTCATCGACCAGCGACACCAGCATCAGCACGAGCAGGGTGCCGATCAGGTAGAGGCCGCCGATGCTGATCAGCGCCTGCAGGTTGGTGCGAAAACCGGAAAACAGCACGTCCGGCCCGGTCTTGCGCCCGGCATCGACCGCGCGGCAGGCGTTGAGCACGCCGACCGACAGCGCGGGCATGATCAGCGAGGCGATCAGCTGGCCGATGAAGGGGAAGATGCTCACCACCAGCAGCGCGAGCAGGTAGCCGAAGGCGGTAAAGGTGAGCAGCGCCGGATTGCGCAGCCACAGCTGCAGCCCTTCGCGCAGCCAGGCCCAGCCGCGTTGCATCGGGAGTTGGTTTGCTTGCATGAACGGTCTTTATTCTTCGGTGAGTCCGGTCGGGGACGGAGTTGGCGTTGGGGGCGCGGGCGGGGGCAGGGCCCGCAGCGGGGCGAAGGTGTCCTTCCACGCGGCGTAGAGGGCGCCGGCGATGACCGGGATCAGCACCAGCATGCCCAGCCCGGCCGGCAGCATCGCCACCCACACCAGCACGTAGAGCAGGGCGGCGAGGACGACGAAGGCGAGCAGGTTGTGGAAGCAGGCGCGCGCGGACAGCCGCATCGCGTCCAGTGGCGCGACCTCGTGCAGCATCACCAGCGCCGGGGCGAACCACAGCGCCATCATGAGCAGGGCCCACAGCACGGTGAACACCACCACGCCGAGCATCATGCCGCCGGCGGCCACGCCGGCCCCGGCGATCGCGCCGAGCGCGCCCGCCGCCGCGCCGGTGAGCATTGCGCTGCCGCCGATCGCCGCCGCGGCCAGCGCCGCGAGCAAGAGGCCGAGCAGGTGGAAGAGGCCGACCAGCAGCAGGTTGCCGGCGTGCTGGCGCAGGCCGTCGAAGAGCTGGCCGACCTGGAGGGGCTCGCCGCGGTCGAGCGCGCGCGCGCCGGAGAGCATGCCGGCGACCAGCACCGGCAGGGTCACGGGTGCGGCCGCCCAGCCGATGAAGGGCACCATGCCGAGCGCGGCGAGGATCACGAAGAAGATCAGCGCCTGCAGCGCCCACACCAGCGGCGCCCGCATGAAGATGCGCCAGCCCGCGGCGAGCCAGTCGAGGGCGTGGCCGGGCACCACGTCGCCCGGGGCGGGCGGCGGGGGGTGCGGGCGGCGGGGCGGGGGCAGGGGGGCGTTCATCGGCGTCGATCCGGACAGGGCGCGCGGGGCGCCGTCAGCGCGGCAAGGGCGGCACGCCGGCGATGCGCAGGCGCAGGATGTCGCGGTACTCGTTCGGGTCCTTGACCAGCACCATCTCGCCTGCGCGCGGCAGGTGGAAGTCGGTCGCGCGCGACATCCAGAAGCGCAGCGCGGCCGCGCGCAGCATGGCCGGCCACGCGGCGACCTCGGCGTCGGTGAAGGGGCGCTCGGCGTGGTAGGCGTCGAGCAGGGCGGCGGCGCGTGCGCCGTCGAGGCCGCCGTCGGGCGTGGAGCACCAGTCGTTGACGGTGACCGCGACGTCGAAGAGCAGCGCGTCGTAGCCGGCGAAGTAGAAGTCGATGACGCCGCCGATGCGCACATCGCCATCGGCGTCGGTGTCCCACAGCACGTTGTCGCGGAAGAGGTCGGCGTGGATCGCGCCGGCGGGCAGGGCGGCGACGTCGATGGTGGCCTGGAAGGCAAGCTCGGCGTCGAGCAGGGCCTGCTCGTCGGCGGGCAGGAAGGGGCGCACCACCTGCGCGGTGGCGGCGCGCCAGGCGGCGCCGCGCGGGTTCTCCTGGCGGCGGCCGTAGGACTGGCCGGCCAGGTGCAGGCCGGCGAGCATGGCGCCGACCTTCTCGCAGTGCGGCAGGCCGGGGTTCATCTCCGAGCTGCCCGACAGCCGCACCACCAGCGCGGCGGGGCGCTCCTGCAGGGTGCCGAGGTATTCGTTGTGGCGGTTGGCGATCGGGCCTGGGACCGGCAGGCCGTGGCGCGCGAGGTGGGCCATCAGGTGCAGGTAGTAGGGCAGCTCGGCGCGCGGGATGCCTTCGAAGAGCGTGAGCACGTAGCGCCCGAGCGTGGTGGTGACGAAGAAGTTGCTGTTCTGGACGCCGGCCGAGATGCCCTTGAGTTCCACCAGGCGGCCGATGGCGTAGTCCTTGAGCCAGTCGGCGAGCACGGATTCGGGAACGGGGGTGAAGACGGACATGCGGACTCCGGGTAAGGCGGTTGGGTTGGGTTCAGGCGGCCTGGGCGGCCGGGGTGTCGATGCGCGCTGCGGCGGTGCGCTGCGCGGCCGCCTTCACCGCCTGCCAGGCGGCGAACTTGGCCGCGAGCCCGCGTGCGGCGTGCGCCGGGCTGGTCGAGGGCAGGCGGGCGAAGTGCAGCGCCGGCAGCGCGACGCGGCTGCGCACGTGGCGGCGGAAGGCGGCCTCGGCGGCGGCGCCGTTGAAGAAGACGTGGTCGATGCCGGGGCAGGCGGCGAAGAGGCCGGCGAAGTCGTTGGCCTCGATGCTGGCGGGTGCGATCGCGCTGTCCAGGCTGCCGGCGCGCTCGCAGCGGCCGATGACGTCCCACAGCGCGACGCCGGCGGAGGCGAGGCGCTCCAGCCGCTGCGCGTAGGGGAGCTCCGGCCCGGCGCCGAAGAGCGCGCCCATGATCGGCCAGAAGGCGTTGCGCGGATGCGCGTAATACTGCGCGGCGGCGAGCGAGGCCGTGCCCGGCATGCTGCCGAGCACCAGCACGCGCGCGTCGGCGCGGAACTGCGGGGCAAAGCTGCGCACCAGCGGTGCGGCGGTCGTGCTCACCAGGACTTGATCACCCACATCGGCACGGCGAGCTCGGGCGTGCCGTCGTGGCGCACCATCT
>JANJTU010000027.1 GCA_024710965.1 Thauera sp.
CCTGTCGCGCGGCATGACCTACAAGTCGGCGATGGCCAACCTCAAGCTCGGCGGCGGCAAGTCCGTGATCATCGGCAACCCGCGCACCGACAAGACCCCCGAGCTGCTGAAGGCCTTCGCCCAGGCCGTCGAGCGCGTCAATGGCCGCTACATCGCCGCGGAAGACTCCGGCACCGGTGTCGACGACATGAAGTTCATGTCGCAATTCACCGACCACGTCGCCGGCATCATCGACAAGCCGACCGAAAGCGGCGTGCGCAACGGCGACCCCTCGCCCGCGACCGCCTACGGCACCTTCGTCGGCATCAAGGCTGCGGTCAAGGAGCGCCTCGGTCGCGATTCCCTCGCCGGCCTCAGGATCGCCGTGCAGGGCCTCGGCAACGTCGGCTTCGACCTCGCCCGCCAGCTGAAGGAAGCCGGCGCCGAGCTGTGGGTCACCGACATCCATCGCGAGCCGCTGATCCGTGCCGGCAAGGAACTCGACGCGACGGTCGTGGCGCCGGACGAGATCTTCGGCCTCGACGTGGACGTCTTCGCCCCCTGCGCGCTCGGCGCCGTCCTCAACGACCAGACCATCCCGCAGCTGAAGGCGAAGGTGGTCGCCGGCGCGGCCAACAACCAGCTCGCCGAGGCGCGCCACGGCGTCGAGCTGATGAAGCGCGGCATCCTCTACGCGCCCGACTACGTCATCAACGCCGGCGGCATCATCGACGTCTATCACGAGCGCATCGGCTTCGAGCGCAGCGCGCTGCTCAAGCACATCGAAGGCATCCACGACAACCTGATGGAAGTCTTCGCGCGCGCGCGCACGGAAGAGCGCCCCACCGGCGAAGTCGCGGACGCGATCGCCGAGGAGCGCTTCAAGCGCTGAGGTCGTGCGGGCCGCCGCCGGCGGCCCCTCCGTTCCATCCGCCCCCGCTGTGCGGCGGGGGCGATCCGCTCACACCTGGAAGCACTCCACGTTGCTGCGCAGGCGGGCGGCGACGTTCTGCAGCGCCAGGCTGGAAGTGGCCGATTCGCGTGCGTCGGCATTGTTGCGCTCGGTCATCTGCGCAATGCGCTCGAGGCCGGCGGCAAGGCTCGCGGTGGCGGCGCTTTGCTCGCGGATGGCGTCGTTGATCTCGGCCACCACCGTGGCCGCCCGCGAGGTGGCCTCGTGTGTGCGCCGGATCGCCTCGTCGGCCTCGCGCGCGAGCTCCACGCCCTGCCTGACTTCGGCCACGCCGTCGTGCATGCCCTTCACGGCGGCGTCCGTGCCGCTCTGGATGCGGCCGATCATGGTGGTGATCTCCTGCGTCGCGTTGGCGGTGCGCTCGGCCAGCTTGCGCACTTCGTCGGCCACCACCGCGAAGCCGCGGCCCTGTTCGCCGGCGCGTGCGGCCTCGATCGCGGCGTTGAGCGCGAGCAGGTTGGTCTGCTCGGCGATGCCGCGGATGGCCTCGACGATGGCCGAGATCTCGCGCGACGAGTCGCCGAGCTCGACGACGCGGTTGGCGGCATCGTCGACGGTGTCGGCAATGTGGTGCATCGCGGCCACCGTCTTCAGGATGATCGTCGAGCTGCCGTCCGCCGTCTGCGCCGAGGCCTGGGAGAGTTCACGCGCCTCGCCCGCCCGCTGCGCGATCTGGTCGATGCTGGTGCTCAGTTGTTCCACCGCGGCCGCCATGCCGGAGGCGGCGTCGGTCTGCTCGCCCGACTGTGCGGCGACGCGCTCGGCGGCGACCTTGAGCTGCGCCGCGTCGTTGGCCACGGCGCCGGCGGCCGAGCGCACGCCGGTGATCGTGCCGCAGAGCTGCTTCACCATCGCGCCCAGCGTCTCCATCAGCTGGCCGATCTCGTCGCGGGTGCGGGCGCGCACCTCGCAGGTGAAGTCGCCGGCGGCCACCCGTTTCGCAAGCGTCATCGCCTCGTCCAGGCTCGAGGTCACCCAGCGCCGGATGCTGAACGCGATCAGGCCGCTCACCAGCGGTACCAGCAGCAGGGCGCCGATCACCAGCGTCCGGCCCACCTCCTTGCCTTCGCTGTTGAACTCGCTCAGATAGCTGCCGGAGACGATGAGCCAGTTCCACGGCGCGAAGTGGTCCACCACCGCGACCTTGTCGCGCGCCTTCTCCTCGCCCGGGTTCTGCCACGCATAGTGGACGATGCCATTGCGCTTCTGCAGCATCTCGGCCACGAAGTCGAAGCCGTTGGCGTCCTTCACGTCCTTGAGCGACTTGCCCTCGAGCGCGGGGTGCAGGGTCAGCAGACCGGCGTCGGCACCGGCGTCCATTGCGTAGGGGTAGCCGGTGTCGCCGATCTTCAGCTCGAGCAGCGCGCGCTTGAGCTCGGCCAGCCCGGCGGTGAAGTCGAGGCCGACGAAGAAGGCGCCGATCACCGTGCCGTCGGCGCCGCGGATCGGCAGGTAGTGGGTCATGAAGTCGCGCCCGAGCATGTGCGCCTTGCCGGTGTAGGGCTCGCCGCGCAGCAGGCGGGCCACGGCGGGGTGGTCGGTGCCCAGCGGCACGCCGGAGGCGCGCTTGCCGTGCGCGTCGGTGATCGAGGTCGAGGTGCGCTCGAAGTCCTTGCCCTTGCGCGTCAGCACCGTGGCAGCCACGCCGGCCAGCGCCGTGAAGCGGTCCGGGATGGCGGCGTCATGCACATGGATCGGCGCGCCGTCGTGGTAGAGCGTCTGCGACGCCTCGTCGTAGCTGAAGCGGCCGGGGTATTCGCCCTCGAACACGCGGCCCAGGCGGCCGACGTTGTCGGTCAGGCTCGCGTTGTAGCTCTCCATCATGGAGATGATGAGCTTGTTGGTGCCGGCGAGGGCGTCGAAGGACTTCTGCTCGAGCCGTGCCGTCAGGTACTGGGACAGGCCGAAGGCGGCGGCGAGAAGCAGGACGGTGATGACGCCTGACAGGACCAGCCCGAGCTTGAATGCGACCGAACGGTGACGCAATGACATCTGTGGTTCCCCTTTGGTGCGGATTGTTGTTGTTCGCGCTCGTCCGTCAGGGGAATGTGTTCGGGGCGTGGGCCGCCCCAGCCACATGTGTTGTTCTTATTGGAAGCGTGCCAATGTATCGACCGCCCGCATGTCATGCAATGCGGGACATGCCCAGGCCGGGTCGGCGAGCGCGCGGGCGCTGGCGCCTATCCCGCTGCGGCGATCAGCTGCAGGATGTCCGCGCCATAGGCGTCGAGCTTGCGGTCGCCGATGCCGCTGACGCCGGCGAGCTCGGTCAGCGTCTGCGGGCGGGCGATCGCGATCTCGCGCAGCGTGGCGTCGTGGAAGATCACGTAGGCCGGCACGTTGCGCTCCTTCGCGGTTGCGGCGCGCCAGGCGCGCAGGCGGTCGAACAGCGTCGTCGGGATGCCGCCCGGGATGTCGAGCGGCGCGGCGCCGCGGCGCTTGCTGCGGCTGCGGCTGCGCTCGGGCTCGAGGCGGAGGTGGAATTCGGCCTCGCCGCGGAGCAGCGGGCGGGCGTGGTCGGTCAGCGCGAGCGCGTTGTAGCGCTCGTGGTCCACGGCGACCAGCTCGCGCGCGACGAGCTGGCGGAACACCGTGCGCCAGCGCTTCTCGTCGAGCTCGCTGCCGATGCCGAAGGTGGACAGGCGCTCGTGGCCGCGCTCGATGACCTTGTCGGTGAGTTCGCCGCGCAGCACGTCGATCAGATGGCCGGCGCCGTAGCGCTGGCCGGTGCGGTACACGCAGGACAGCGCCTTGCGCGCCGCCTCGGTGGCGTCCCAGGTCTGCGGCGGGTTGAGGCAGTTGTCGCAGTTGCCGCAGGGCGGCGCATCCTCGCCGAAGTAGGCGAGCAGGTGCTGGCGGCGGCAGGTCGTGGCTTCGACCAGGCCGACGAGCACGTCGAGCCGGTTGCGCGCGAGGCGCTTGAACTCCTCGCTCGCCTCCGACTCGTCGATCATGCGCCGCTGCTGCACCACGTCCTGCGCGCCCCAGGCCATCCAGGCCTGCGCCGGCAGGCCGTCGCGCCCGGCGCGGCCGGTCTCCTGGTAATAGCCCTCGATCGAGCGCGGCAGGTCCAGATGGGCGACGAAGCGCACGTCGGGCTTGTCGATGCCCATGCCGAAGGCGATCGTCGCCACCATCACCAGGCCATCCTCGCGCAGGAAGCGGGTCTGGTGCTCGGCGCGCAGCTCCTGCGCCAGGCCGGCGTGGTAGGGCAGGGCGTTCACACCCTGCTCCTGCAGCCAGGCCGCGGTCTCCTCCACCTTGCGCCGGGACAGGCAATAGACGATGCCGGCCGCACCGGCAAACTCCTCGCGCACGAAATGCAGCAGCTGGCGGCGCGGGTCGTCCTTCTCGACGATGGTGTAGCGGATGTTCGGGCGGTCGAAGCTGGAGATGAAGCGGCGCGCGTCCTGCAGTCGCAGGCGGGCGGCGATCTCCTCGCGCGTCTGGCGGTCGGCGGTGGCGGTGAGCGCGATGCGCGGAATCGACGGGTAGCGCTCGGGCAGGATCGACAGCTGCAGGTATTCGGGGCGGAAGTCGTGGCCCCACTGCGACACGCAGTGCGCCTCGTCGATCGCGAACAGCGCCAGCCGCCCGGTGTCGCGCAGGTGGTCGAGCTGGTCGAGGAAGCGCGGCGTCATCAGGCGCTCGGGGGCGACGTAGAGCAGGTCGAGCTCGCCCGCGTAGAGCGCGCGCTCGACCGCGCGCGCGGCCTCGGCATCGAGGCTGGAATTGAGGAAGGCCGCCTTGACGCCGGCTTCGAGCAGCGCGCTGACCTGGTCGTGCATCAGCGCGATCAGCGGCGACACCACGATCGCCGTGCCCGCGCGCAGCAGCGCCGGCACCTGGTAGCACAGCGACTTGCCGCCGCCGGTCGGCATCAGCACCAGGGCGTCGCCCCCGGCGGCGACATGCTCGACGATCGCCTGCTGCTCGCCGCGGAAGGCGGAGTAGCCGAAGACGTGTTCGAGGACGTGGAGGGCGGAGGGGTAATGGGCGCTGGCGGACATCGGCCGCCATTGTACCGGCTTGCGGGCCGGCGACGTGCGCGCGGGCTTGGCTTCCTGCCAGCCTGCGGCGCGGCCGCGGATGGGCGTGCCCGTGCATCAAGTTTGTCCTGGACAAGAGTGCGGGCAGAGCCTAGCATCCATGCAGCTGGCGGGCACCGGCCCGCCGCGGCCGCGCTCTCCCTGGCCACCGCCTCGGCTCGCCCCAGCGCTCCTTTTCTCGTCGTCGCCCTGCCATGAGTGAACTGCCCGAATCCGCATCCTTCCTCACCATCGCCGCGGTGGAGCGCGACACCGGCCTGGCAAAGGACACCTTGCGCGTGTGGGAACGGCGCTATGGCTTTCCGGCGCCGGTGCGCGACGCCCGGGGCGAGCGGCTGTATCCGTCGGCGCAGGTCGAGCGGCTGCGCTTGATCCGCCGCCTGCTCGACCACGGCCGGCGCCCGGCGCGGATCGTCGGCGCTTCCGCCGAAGAGCTCGCGACCATGCTCGATGCCTGCACTGCGGGGGGAGAGGCGGCGCCGGCGGGCGTGCACGCCCCCTTGCTGCGGTACCTGCGCCTGCATCGTTGCACCGAGCTGGCGGCGGCGCTGCGCCAGGCGCTGCTCAAGCAGGGCCTGCAGCGCTTCGTCGCCGAGACCGTGGCGCCCCTCGCCGAGGCGGTCGGCGAGGCCTGGCTGCGCGGCGAGATCGACGTCGCCGAGGAGCACCTGTTCACCGAGCAGGTGCAGAACGTGCTGCGCAGCGCGATCGGCGCGCATCCCGGCGGCGGCCGCCCCCGCATCCTGCTGACGACCTTGCCCGAGGAACTGCACGTGCTCGGCCTGCTGATGGTCGAGGCGATGCTGGTCGCCGAAGGCGCCGCCTGTCTGTCGCTGGGGACGCGCACCCCGCTGGCCGACATCGGCAAGGCCGCGATCGGCGGCGGTTTCGACATCGTCGGCCTGTCGTTCAGCAGCGCCTATCCCGCGCGCCAGGCGGTGGAGGGGCTGCTCGAACTGCGCGCAAAGCTGCCGCCGCAGATCGAGCTCTGGGCTGGCGGGGCGGCGCTGCGCGGCAAGCAGAAGCGCCTGCCCGGAGTGCGCGTCGTCACCGATCTGGACGATAGCCTCGCCGCCCTGCAGGCGTGGCGCACCGCCCACGGAGCAGGAGGCTGAGGCCCGCGCGGCCATGGGCGCAGTGGTACGCGCCGGGCACGGGCGCCGCGGCGCGGGTCAGCGTTCGTCGCTATCGACGCTCAGCGGTGCTTCCTCCAGCGTGAACTCCCGCACCGGTGTCTCGCCTTCGAGCGCATCGAGCATGCGCGCGGCCTTGGTCAGCTGCTCGACGGCGCGTCGCTGCAGGCTGGCCAGGCGCAGCCAGTCCTGCATCGCGCGGATGTCCAGGCGCGCGTGGGCGCCGGCGAGCAGCAACGCTTCCTTCAGCGCCTGGTAGCGGGTCTCGGCTTCGTCCAGGCGATGCTCGGCGGCGGCGGCGCTGAAGTCGCTGCGCTCGGCTTCGGCGCTGGCGGTGACGGCGGCAATCGCGGTGCGGAAGGCGCCGAGCGCAGGCGCGAGCTCGGGCGTCGGTGCCACCCCCAGGCTGGTGCCGAGCTGGCCCGCCTGGCGTGCGGCGGCCGCGGCGCTTTCCTGATACTGCAGCGCGCGCAGGCAGCGCGCCAGCGCTTCGACCAGCGCCGGCGGCAGGCTGGCGCCGCTGAGGCGGCGCACGTAGTCGCCGATCGCCGGGGCGAGTGCTTCGAGCGCCGACGCCTCGCGCTCGATCGCGGCCTCGTCGGGCGGCACCCGCGCCAGCGCCGTCAGCGTCGCGGCGGCGAAGCCCTGGGTGCGGGCCAGCTCCATGCGCAGCGCATGGAGGGCGAGATCAGGCACCGCCAGCGAGTTGGCGTCGAGGTGGCGCGGCTGCGCCACCTCTTCCTCGCGGCTGCGGAAGCGCTGCGTCAGCAGGCGCAGCAGCGGGGCGGCGATCGGCACCATCAGGAGCACCCCGAGCAGGTTGAAGGCGGTGTGGAACATCGCCACCATCACCGCCGGCGTGGCCGGCTGCGCCAGCCAGTCGCGCAACAGGCCGAGCACGGCAATCAGCAGCGGCAGCAACAGCAGGGCGACGGCGCCCGTGACGAAGTTGAACAGCACATGGGCCGCGGCCAGCCGGCGGGCGTTGGCGGTGGCGCCGATCGCCGACAGGATCGCGGTCGAGGTGGTGCCGACATTGGTGCCGATGACCATCGCGCAGGCGGCCTCCACCGACAGCAGGCCGCCCTGCGCAGCGGTGATGACGAGGGCGATGACCGCGCCCGAGGCCTGCATCAGCACCGTCAGCACGGTGCCGATGGCGGCGAGGACGAGCCAGCCGGCCAGGCCGGGAGCGACGAAATCCTCCGGGGCGACGGCCGCGCCGAAGCCGGCGAAGGTGTCCTTGAGCACGTCGATGCCGAGGAACAGCACGCCGAAGCCAGCCAGCGCCTGGCCCAGCGCACGGGCGCGCAGCGTGCGCCCGGCCAGCATCAGGATCGCGCCCGCGCCGACGAAGGGCAGGGCGAAGGTGTCGATGCGAAAGCCGAAGCCGAGCGCCGCCACCAGCCAGGCGTTCAGCGTCGTGCCGACGTTGGAGCCGAAGATCACCCACAAGGCGTTGCCGAGCGGCAGCAGGCCGGTGTTGACGAAGCCGATGCTCGCCACCGTCACCGCCGTCGAGGACTGTACCGCGGCGGTCATCAGCATGCCCGCGGCCAGCCCGCGCGCGGGGCTCGCCGTGCCGCGTTCGAGCAGGCCTTCGAGGGCGCGGCCGGCCGCCAGCTTGAGTCCCTCGGTCAGCATGTGCATGCCGATCAGGAACAGGCCGATGCCGCCGAGCAGGCCTGCGGCGACATCGAAGGGCGACAGCGTCACGGTGTCCAGGGGCGAATCCTCGGGATGACGCCGGTAGCGTAATCCGGTCACCGTGTTTGTGGAAGCGTCTGCCTGTTTGTCCAGGACAAAGTGCTTGACGTGCGATCGGATCCGACCTAGTCTGCATTCATCTGATTTTGTCCTGGACAAAACTATGAGCTCGGTCACGACGCAGAGCATTCCCGTCGCCCTCGCGCTGACGCTGACGCCACCTGTCCTGGCGGCGAGCGGCGACGCCGGGGCGCCCGCGCAGCCGGCCGTCGCCACGGCGGTGCCGACCCTGATGCTGTTCGCGCACCGGCTTGACCTGCCGCTGGCCGTGCCGGCGGCGAAGGCGCGGCCATGAGCGCGCCGCGGTCGCTGCGGGCCGGGAGCTAGCGCCATGCGCATGGGCGAGCTTGAAGGCGAAGGCGCTGCACGCCGCATCGCCGTCGTCGGCGGCGGCATCGCCGGTCTGGCGAGTGCCTGGCTGCTGGCGCGGCGCCACCGCGTGACGCTGTTCGAGGCCGCTGCCGAGGCCGGCGGCCACACCCACACCGTGGACCTCAGCCTCGACGGCCGCAGCCATCCGATCGACACCGGCTTTCTGGTCTTCAACCGTCGCACCTACCCGAACCTGTGCGCGCTGTTCGGCGAGCTTCGCGTGGAGGCGGTGGCGAGCGAGATGAGCTTCGGCGTCAGTCTCGCGGCCCCCGCGCTCGAATGGGCCGGCGCGGATCTGGGCAGCCTGTTCGCCCAGCCTGCCAACATGCTGCGTCCAGGCTTTTACGCCATGCTGCGCGACATCCTGCGCTTCAATCGCGAGCTCACCCGGCTCGTGGCCGAAGCAGGGCTGCCGGCGCTGTCGCTGGGCGACTACCTCGCCGCCGGCCGCTATTCGGCGGCCTTCCGCGACTGGTACCTGCTGCCGATGGCGGCGGCGATCTGGTCCTGCCCGACGCGCACGATGCTCGACTACCCCTTCGCCACCTTCGCCCGCTTCTGCCACAACCACGGCCTGCTCCAGCTCGTCGACCG